>NZ_CP029189.1:1235000-1535000 GCF_008642275.1 Streptomyces venezuelae | reverse complement strand
GTTCGACGGCGGTGGCGAGGGCGAGGTCGTCGAAGCCGGTGACGGAGAGGTCCTCGGGGATGCGCAGGCCGAGGCGGCGGGCGGCCTTGCAGGCGCCGGCGGCGAGGATGTCGTCGTCGCAGACGATGGCGGTGGGCCGGCCCTGGGGGGTCGCCAGGGCGCTCTCCATGGCCGTACGGGCGGCGTCGACGGTGAGGGGGGCCCGTACGGTGCGCAGCTCGGCGTGGGGGCTCAGGAGGGCGCGCAGGGCTTCGGCCCGGGTGTCGAAGGTCCAGGAGTCGACGGCGGAGGCGAGGTGGAGGAAGCGGCGGTGGCCGAGGGGGAGGAGGTGTTCGGTGATCTGGCGCATGCCGTCGGCCATGGCGAGGTTGACGTGGGCGGCGGCGGTGTCGGCGGTGGGGTCGCTGTCGAGCATGACGAGGGGGAGGGTGTTGCCGCCGATGGCGTCGAGGGTGTGGGCGGCCATGGAGGAGGCGATGACTCCGTCGAGGGCGGCGCGGGCGGAGGCGAAGGGGTCGCGGGCGGGGCCGGTGCCGTCGGGGGAGGGGTAGAGGACGACGCCGAAGCCGTGTTCGGCGGCGACGCGGGCTGCTCCGGTGTAGACGCGGGCGAAGAACTCGTTGGTGAGGGCGGGGACGACGAGGAGGGCGGTGCGGGTGGTGCCGAGGCGGAGGTTGCGGGCGGCGAGGTTGGGGCGGTAGCCGAGGCGGGTGGCGGTTTCGCGGACGTGGGTGGCGGTGCGTTCGGAGACGCGGCCGGGCCATTTGTCGGCGAGGACGAGGGAGACGGTGGCCTGGGAGACCCCGGCGGCGGCGGCCACGTCGCGGCTGGTGGGTCTCGTCACACCGTGCTCCTGTTGTACGAGGTCGGCGGGGTGGGGGTGGTCGTTCGGCTGGACCCCCGTGCTGGGGACATGGTACGTATGACCTCGAAAGTTATACGTATTACTTGAGGTATTCCCCGGGCTGGGTTCCGGGCAGAAGGGGGCGGACATGGCCGCGGGGTATGCGGAGCTGCTCAGGACCCGGTACGCAGCGAGGCTGCTGGCGGGCACGCTCGTCGGACGGCTGCCGAATGCCACCGCGGCGATCGCGATCGTGCTGTTCACGCGGGCCGAGGGGGGCAGCTACAGCCTTGCGGGCGCCCTCGCCGCGGTCTACGGCGTGGCGAACGCGGTGGGTCAGCCGCTGCTGGGCCGAGCCGTGGACCTGTTCGGGCAGCCGCGGGTGCAGTTGCCGGCCGCGGTGCTCTCGGCGCTGGGTATGGCGTGGCTCGCGTTCGCGGGGACCGGGTCGGCGGCGGCCGCGTACGGGGCCGTGGTGGTCGGCGGGTTCTTCGTGCCCCCGCTGGAGGGCGGACTGCGGGCGCTGTGGCCTTCGGTGCTCGGCGGCAAGGAGGAGCGGGTGCACGCCGCGTACGCGATGGACGCCGTGGCGCAGGAGATCATGTACACGGTCGGGCCGCTGCTCGTGACGGTGTGCGTGTCGCTGTGGGATCCGGCGGGGGCGTTGCTGGTGATCCATGCGCTCGGTGTTCTGGGGGCGCTGTCCGTGGTGGTCTGCGAGCCCTCGCGGAGGTGGCGTTCGGAGCCGCGCGAGGCGCACTGGCTGGGCGCGCTGCGTTCGCCGGGGCTGCGGGCGCTGCTGGGTGCGTTCTTCTTCGTGGGCATGGCGCTGGGTTCGATCACGGTGGCGGGTGTGGCGTACGCCGACGATCACGGGGGCCAGTCGGTGTACGGCTGGCTGATGGCGGCGCTGGGTCTGGGCGCGCTGGTGGGCGGGGTGCTGTACGGGGCGCGGCAGTGGGCGGGTGCGCCGGAGCGGCGGCTGCGGTGGATCGTGGCGCTGCTGGCCGTGTGCTATCTGCCGCTGATGCTGGTTCCGGGGCCGGTGGCCATGACGGCGTTGTCGGCGCTGGCGGGCGTGTTCCTGGCGCCCGCGCTGGCGTGTGCGTTCATCGTGGTGGACCGGCATGCTCCGGTGGGCACGGTGACGGAGGCGTTCTCGTGGCTGGTGACGTTCTTCGGGGTGGGTGCGGCGATCGGTACGGCGGCGGCGGGGCCTGCGGTGGAGCTGGGCGGTACGGCGGCGGGCTTCGGGGTGGCGAGTGTGGCGGGCGGTTCGGCGCTGCTGGTTCTGATGGTGACTCAGCGGGCGCTGGGGGCCGGCGGGCGCAGTCGTGCGGTGGCGGGTTCGGCCGGTGGTGTGTCGCAGGCGGCTTCTGACGTGCCGTCGGGGGTGCCGTCGGCGCCGTGATCGGCGGGTGTGGCGGATGGGCCGATCGGGCCGTGATCGGGGCGTGGATCGGCGTGCTGACGGGAACTGATCGAAACGGCGCTCCCGAACCCGGTTTCAGAAGAGGGCGGGAGGCGTAATGTTCAGTCATGGACCGCCGCATTTTCGGGCTGGAGAACGAGTACGGCGTCACGTGCACGTTCAGGGGACAGCGCCGACTGTCTCCTGACGAAGTGGCGCGCTACCTCTTCCGCCGTGTTGTGTCATGGGGCCGCAGCAGCAATGTCTTCCTGCGGAACGGCGCCCGCCTGTACCTCGACGTGGGTTCGCATCCGGAATATGCAACTCCCGAATGCGACAACGTGACCGAGCTGGTCACTCACGACAAAGCAGGCGAGCGCATTCTCGAAGGTCTGCTCGTCGACGCCGAACGCCGCCTGCACGAGGAGGGAATCGCGGGCGACGTCTATCTCTTCAAGAACAACACCGACTCGGCGGGCAACTCGTACGGCTGCCACGAGAACTACCTGGTGGCCCGGCACGGGGAATTCTCCCGCCTGGCGGACATCCTCATTCCGTTCCTTGTCACGCGGCAGCTGATCTGTGGTGCCGGCAAGGTGCTGCAGACGCCGCGGGGTGCGGTCTACTGCGTGAGCCAGCGGGCGGAGCACATCTGGGAGGGTGTCAGCTCTGCCACGACCCGCTCGCGGCCGATCATCAACACCCGGGACGAGCCGCACGCGGACGCCGAGCGCTATCGCAGGCTGCACGTCATCGTGGGTGACTCGAACATGTCCGAGACGACCATGCTGCTCAAGGTCGGGGCCACCGACCTGGTGCTGCGCATGATCGAGGCGGGCACGGTGATGCGGGACCTGACCCTGGAGAACCCGATCCGGGCGATCCGTGAGGTCAGTCACGACATCACGGGTCAGCGCAAGGTGCGTCTGGCGAGCGGCCGGGAGGCCTCGGCGCTGGAGATCCAGCGGGAGTACTACGACAAGGCGGTGGACTTCGCCGAGCGCCGGGGGATCCGGACCGGTGTGGTGGACCAGGTGCTGGAGCTGTGGGGTCGCACGCTCGACGCGATCGACGCGGAGGACCTGGACCGGATCGGGACCGAGATCGACTGGGTCATGAAGTACCAGCTGATCGAGCGGTACCGGGCCAAGCACAACATGACCATGTCGAACCCGCGGGTGGCTCAGATAGACCTCGCGTACCACGACATCCACCGTCGGCGCGGGCTGTACTACCTGCTGGAGCGCAAGGGGCAGGCGGCGCGGATCTGCAACGACCTGAAGATCTTCGAGGGCAAGTCGGTGCCTCCGCAGACGACGCGGGCGCGGCTGCGCGGGGACTTCATCCGCCGGGCGCAGGAGCAGCGGCGGGACTTCACGGTCGACTGGGTGCACCTGAAGCTCAACGACCAGGCGCAGCGGACGGTGCTGTGCAAGGACCCGTTCCGGTCGGTGGACGACCGGGTGGAGAAGCTGATCGCGGGTATGTAGGTCCCGCAGAGTGACCGCAGTGTGACATCGCACTCCTCGTCAGGGCCCCGTACGTCTCTCGTACGGGGCCCTGCGCACGGCTTAGAGTGGCGAGCGACCGCTTTGCCGTCTGAGATCTGAGGAACACGTGCGCCGACTTGCCGGCCTGCTTGTCGTACCCCTGCTGCTGCTGACGACCGCAGCGTGTGGCGACGACAGCGGCTCCGACTCCGCCCAGATGAAGAACGGGGCCCCCGCGATCACCAAGGGTGCTGCCTTCGGGGAGACGCCCACCCTGTCGAAGGGGCAGGGCAAGCCGCCCAAGGAGCTCAAGGTGGTGACAGTCAGCGAGGGCACCGGGCAGGTGCTCAAGAAGAACGACATCGCGCAGGTCCACTACCTCGGCCAGGTGTGGGACGGCAAGAAGCCGTTCGACCAGAACTTCGGGGCGCCCGCGCCGTTCGACGTGACGATCGGTGCCGGCGCGGTCATCAAGGGCTGGGACCAGGGCCTGGAGGGTCAGAAGGTCGGCAGCCGTGTCGAGCTGGTGATCCCGCCGGCGCTCGGTTACGGGGAGCAGGGCTCGCCGGGGAAGATCGAGCCGAACGCGACGCTGGTCTTCGTGGTGGACATCGTCAAGGGCACGACCGTCCCGGCTTCGGCTGCGGGCAAGGAGGTCGCCCAGGACAACAAGGACCTGCCCAAGGTCGGTACGAACACGGACGGCCAGGAGGTCTCCGTGACCGTGCCCAAGGACACGGCCGAGCCCGCCAAGCTGGTCTCGTCGTACGTCCTGGAGGGTGACGGCGCGGTCGTGAAGGACACCGACAACGTCGTCGTCAAGTTCAACGCCAAGACGTGGAAGGACGACAAGTCCTTCGAGAGCACCTACAAGACCGACGAGGCGATCACCTGGCCGCTGGCCGACCTTCCGGTCAAGGGCCTGAAGGACGGTATCGCCGGCAAGAAGGTCGGCAGCCGCATCCTGCTGGTCATCCCGCCGGACCAGGCCTTCGGCGACAAGGCGCAGGGCACCATCCCGCCGAATTCGACGCTGGTCTTCAGCCTCGACATCCTCGCCGTGGTGTAAGACTGTTCCGGTTGACCGTTTCGTACGTATGAGGAGAAGTTCCGTGAGTGACCTTCAGAAGCCCGAGATCGACTTCCCCGGTGGCGAGGCCCCGAAGGACCTTGTGATCGAGGACGTCTGGGAGGGCGACGGCGCCGAGGCCAAGAAGGGCGACCGGGTCTCCGTCCACTACGTGGGTGTGGCCTTCTCCACCGGTGAGGAGTTCGACGCTTCCTGGAACCGCGGCTCCGCGCTGCAGTTCCAGCTCGGTGTCGGTCAGGTCATCGCCGGCTGGGACCAGGGTGTCCAGGGCATGAAGGTCGGCGGCCGCCGCAAGCTGGTCATCCCCGCCCACCTCGCCTACGGCGACCGTGGTGCGGGCGGTGCGATCGCCCCGGGCGAGACGCTGATCTTCGTCTGCGACCTGATGCAGGTCGGCTGATCCGGGCACCGCGTCCGGTTGAGGGGCCCCCGCCGTCCGGCGGGGGCCCCTCGCTTTTTGCCCGGGCGCGCCGGGGCGGTACGGTCAACGGTCAACGGGTCCGTCCGCAACGGGGGGCTGCCCGCGTGACGGTCCGGCCGAGGTGCCGGCGGAGAAGGGCGGAAGGGCGTCGATGGCGATTGCCAAGGCCGAGCGGCTGATGAATCTGGCGCTGTGTCTGCTGGGGACCCGCCGGCCGCTCAGCAAGCGGGAGTTGCGCGGTTCCATCGAGGCCTACATGGAGGCCGGCAACGACGAGTCCTTCAACCGCATGTTCGAGCGGGACAAGGACGACCTGCGTGAACTCGGCCTCGTCATCGAGACGGTGGAGAACCTGGACGGCGAGACCGGTTATCTGGCCCGCCGGGACAGCAACCGGCTGCCGCCCGTCTCGCTGGACGCCGAGGAGGCCGCCGCCCTGGGGCTGGCGGCCAAGGTCTGGCAGCAGGCGCGGCTGGCGGGTGCCGCCAGCGGGGCCCTGCAGAAGCTGCGCGCGGGCGGGATGCCGGAGGCGGAGGACCCGTACGAGGGTCAGCACAGCGCGATCGAGCCGCGCATCCCCGTTCACGAGGCGGCCTTCGAGCCGCTGATGCTGGCCTGCCGGGACCGCCGGCCGGTGGTGTTCGACTACCGCAAGTCCACCGCGGCCCGGCCCGAGACCCGGCAGGTGGAGCCCTGGGCGCTGGAGTGCTGGCGCGGGCACTGGTACCTGGCCGGTTACGACCGCGACCGCGGGGCGGAGCGGGTGTTCCGGCTCTCGCGGATCACCGGCAAGGTCCGCTCCCGGGCCGCGAAGTACACGGCCGAGGTGCCCGACGTGGTGACCGTGCGGGAGACCGTGGCGAGCTGGGCCGGGGAGAGCGCGGACCGCAGCGCGCTGATCCGGCTGCGGGCCGGGGCGGGCTATCCGCTGCGGGCCAAGGCCACCGCGGTGCGCGAGGGCGGGGGCGGGGACGGCTGGGACGAGCTGGAGATCCCGTACGGGCACGGGCTGGACGCCTGGCTGGTGGAGTTCGGTCCCGACGTGGTCGTGGTCGGTCCCGCCGACCTGCGGGCCGACGTGGTGGACCGGCTGAGGGCCGTGGCCGGGGCCTGAGCGGGCCCGATCCCGGGGCCCGCGGGCCCCGGCGGCCGATCCGCGGCCGCACCGCTCCACAAGAGCGACATCCACAGACGTGCCCTGAGGGGGAGACGTACCAGCATGGCTGCCAACGCCATCGACCAGACCCGCCGGATGCTGTCCCTGGTGACCTACCTGCGCGAGCGCCCCGGTGCGCACGTCGCGGACGTGGCGCGCGCCTTCGGGATCACGGAGGACGAGCTGATCTCGGACCTCGACGTGCTGCCCATGTGCGGGACGAGTTTCCGGGGCGGGGACCTGCTCGACATCGACACCGACGGGGAGCGCATCTGGTGGCGCAATCCCGACGCGTCGGGGGAGTCCACCGCCGAGCCGCTGCGGCTGGCCGCCGACGAGGCGACCGCGCTGCTGGTGGCCGCGCGTGCGGTGGCCACCCTGCCCGGGCTGCGCGAGAGCGACCGGGACGCCCTGCTGCGGGCCACGGCCAAGCTGGAGGCGGCCGCGGGCGAGGTGGCCGGGGCCAGCTCCCGGCTGTCGGTGACCTTCGAGTCCGAGGGCGGGGTCTTCGCGGACGTCGACCGGGCCATCGCGGAGCGCCGTCGGCTGTGGCTGCGCTACTACTCGCCCGCCCGGGACGAGCTCACCGAGCGGACCGTCGACCCGATCCGGCTCTTCGCGGTGGGGCACACGTACATGGAGGGCTGGTGCCACCTCTCGGAGGCCCGGCGCACCTTCCGTCTCGACCGGGTCGCGGAGATCAGGCTGCTGGACGAGCGGGCCGAGCCGCCCGCCATCGAGCCGCGCGACCTGTCCGAGGGCCTGGTCCAGCCGGCCGCCGAGGACCCGGAGGTCGTGGTCGAGGTGGAGCCGGGCGGGCGCTGGGTCGCCGAGTACTACCCGCACGACAGCGCGGAGGAGCTGGCCGGGGGCGGTCTGCGGATCACCCTGCGCAGCCCGGACCCGGCCTCGCTGCGCCGACTGGCGCTGCGGCTGGGCCGTGAGGGCCGGATCGTCGCTCCGGCCGAGCTGGCGGACAGCGCGCGCCGCGCCGCCCGGGAGGCACTGGCGGGGTACGGGGAACAGGTCTGAGGGGAGCGCGGTCGATGTCGCCAACATCCGGGCCCGTCGCCTTCAAGGCCTCCTGTCCCGAGTGCCGTGCCCGCTTCGAGCTGGACGCGGCCGCCCTGCGGCTGGCCATCGGCGGCAGCCGGCGGACCACGTTCTACTCCTTCACGTGTCCTGCATGCGGTGCCGCCGTCCGCAAGCCCGCCGGGGAGCGGATCGTGGAGCTGCTCACCGGTGGTGGCGTGAGCACCCTGCGCAGCGTCTGACCGGGCGGGTGGCCTAGGCTCGGCCCATGCTGTGGCCGATGTTCGCAATTGTCCTGGGCTTCCTCGGAGTGGCCGTGCTGGCCGTGCTCGCGGTGCGGGTGTACGTGGAGGTGCGCAGACTGGCCTCCCAGGTGGCGCGGGCCAGCCGCCGGATCACCGACGCCTCGGCGGAGCTGGAGCGGGCGGCCGTGGACCTGGCGCGGGCCGGAAACGGCGTACGTCCCTGAGGGCCGTCCCGCCCGTCGGGAAGGGCACCCCCCGAATGCGTACATCCGGGGCGTCATGAACCTGCCAGGGTGGCAGCGGGAAGACCCCCGGGGATTGCCGGGCGTTAACCCCCTGGGGTTACGATCCTCGGTAGAGCAAGTCCCCATGCGCCCGTCCGGCGTGCTGTGAACCTCGGAGAAGAAGGAAGATACCTATGGGCAACTTCAGGGGTTGGGAAATCCTCGTCATCGTCGGACTGATCATCCTGCTGTTCGGCGCCAAGAAGCTCCCCGACATGGCCCGCTCCCTCGGCAAGTCGGCCCGCATCCTCAAGAGCGAGGCCAAGGCCATGAAGAAGGACGGGGAGAACGACGACGTCGCCCCCGCGCCCGCGGACCAGTCCGCGCAGCCCGTCGCCCCGCGTACCATCCAGGCCGCCCCGGGTGACGTCAGCAGCTCGCGTCCGGTCGGCGAGCCGAACCGCACCACCCAGGGCTGACACCCCCCGTACACGCCAGTCATCTGCAACGAGACAAGGGACGTGGGTTGCTCAAGTCTGCCCGCAAGCAGGAGAAGAAAGAACGACAGGCGAAGGACGCCGAAGGGCGCATGCCTCTCATCGAGCACCTGCGTGAGCTTCGAAACCGGCTGCTGAAGTCGGTCCTGGCGATCGTGGTGATCACGATCGTCGCCGCGTTCTTCTACCGGGAGATCATCAACTTCCTGTTGAAGCCGATGCTGGACTCCGTCGGCTGCACGGACGGTGTGGTGACCCAGCGCAACGGTCGTCCCTGCGCCGACATGACCGTGAACGGCCTGATCTCGGCGTTCTCGATCGCCCTGAAGGTCGCCCTGATGGCCGGTGTGGTGCTGTCCGCCCCGGTGTGGCTCTACCAGCTGTGGGCGTTCGCCGCGCCCGGGCTGCACAGTCACGAGAAGAAGTACGCGCGGAGCTTCGTCGCGGTCGGGGCGCCCCTGTTCCTGACCGGCGCGGTGATCGCGTACAAGATCCTCCCGCAGACCGCGACGATCATGCTGGAGTTCACCCCCGATCACGCGCGCAACCTGCTGCCGGTCGACGACTACCTCGACCTGGTCACCCGCATGGTGATCGTGTTCGGCCTGGCCTTCGAGCTGCCGCTGCTGCTGATCCTGCTGAACTTCACCGGTGTGCTCACCGGCAAGCGGCTGGCGGGCTGGTGGCGGGGCATGGTCCTCGGCATCACGATCTTCGCCGCCTTCGCGACGCCCACCGGCGACCCGCCGACGATGCTCGCGCTGGCCGTGCCCATCGTGGCCCTGTACTTCGCCGCCCTCGGCATCTGTCTCCTCAACGACCGCAGGCGCCGGCGCAACGACCCCGACGCGGATCTGAGCGACGACGAGGCCTCGCAGCTGGACCTCACCCCGTCGCCGATCGGCCAGCTGGAGTCCGTTCCGGCTCCCGGCTCCCTGCCCGGACAGGACGACGGCGGACGCCAGCGGATCAACGGTTACGACGACGCCACCTGACGGGTACGCCCCGGCAGCAGTCGGGAGGTGACCCCCGGGGTCGGCCGGGGCCCGGGAACGGGCTCCGGTACATTCCCGTGGATGAGTCACGAGGTCACCCTCTTCGTCAATCCCACCGCCGGGCGCGGCCGGGGCGCGCACGCCGCGCAGCCGGCCGCTTCGGCTGTCCGGGCGGCCGGTTTTTCCGTCCGGACCGTCGTGGGCGCCGACGCGCCGGACGCGCTGGCCCGGCTGACGGCCGCCGTGCGGGAGGGCACCGGCGCGGTGGTCGCGGTGGGCGGCGACGGGATGGTCTCCCTGGCGCTCCAGGCCCTGGCGGGGACGCCGGTGCCGCTCGGGGTGGTCGCGGTGGGCACCGGCAACGATTTCGCGCGCGCCACGGGGCTGCCCGTACGGGAGCCCGAGCGGGCCGGGCGGATGGCCGCCGAAGCGATCAAGGAGAACCGGATCCGGGAGATCGACCTGGGCCGGGTGGGCGGCGCCGACTGCGAGCAGTGGTTCGGGACGGTGCTCTGCTCCGGCTTCGACTCGCGGGTCAACGACCGCGGCAACCGGATGCGGCTGCCGGTGGGCCGCTTCAAGTACGACCTGGCGATGATCGCGGAGCTGGCCGCCTTCCGGCCGTTCCCGTACCGGATCACCCTGGACGACGGGCCGGTGATCGAGACCGAGGCCACGCTGGTGGCCGTCGGCAACGGATCCTCCTACGGCGGGGGCATGCGCATCTGCGCGGACGCCGTCCCCGACGACGGACTCTTCGACGTCACGGTCGTCGGCGACTGCAGCCGGACCACCCTGCTCACGGTGTTCCCGCAGGTCTACAAGGGCCGCCACCTCGGCCATCCGAAGGTGACCGTGCACCGGGCCAGGAAGATCACCCTGGAGGCGGCGGGCCTGAGCGCCTACGCGGACGGCGAGCCGCTGGGAGTGCTGCCCGTGACCGCCGAATGCGTTCCCCGGGCCGTCCGGCTGCTCACTTAAATGATCGCGACTGTTGTCGGAGGTGGCGGGTAGGCTCGACAGCAAGATGACCGAAGAACTTTCACCCGCCGAGCGGTACGCCGCTTCCCGGATCCGCGCCGCCGAAGAGGCCTCCGCCCTGGCCCCCTTCCGCGAGATGTACGACTTCGATCTGGACCCGTACCAGGTCGAGGCCTGCAAGGCGCTGGAGGCCGGCAAGGGCGTCCTCGTCGCCGCCCCGACCGGCTCGGGCAAGACCATCGTCGGCGAGTTCGCCGTGCACCTGGCCCTCGCGCAGGGCCGCAAGTGCTTCTACACGACGCCGATCAAGGCGCTGTCCAACCAGAAGTACGCCGACCTCGTCAAGCGCTACGGCGCCGACAAGGTGGGCCTGCTGACCGGCGACAACAGCGTCAACTCCGAGGCGCCGGTGGTCGTGATGACCACCGAGGTGCTCCGCAACATGCTGTACGCGGGCTCCCAGTCGCTGCGCGGCCTCGGCTACGTCGTGATGGACGAGGTCCACTACCTCTCCGACCGGTTCCGCGGGGCCGTCTGGGAGGAAGTGATCATCCACCTCCCCGAGTCGGTGACGCTGGTCTCCCTGTCGGCCACCGTGTCCAACGCCGAGGAGTTCGGCGACTGGCTGGACACCGTGCGCGGGGACACCGAGGTGATCGTCTCCGAGGAGCGGCCCGTCCCGCTGTGGCAGCACGTCATGGCCGGCCGCCGGATCTACGACCTCTTCGAGGAGGAGTCCGACCACGGCGGCCGTGGCTCCGCGCGCCGGGAGGTCAATCCCGACCTGCTGCGCATGGCGCGCGAGGAGAACAGCCGTACCTACAGTCCGAAGGACCGGCGGCGCGGCAAGATGGTCCGCGAGGCCGACCGTGAACGCGAGCGGCGCTCCCGCGGCCGGATCTGGACCCCGTCCCGCCCCGAGGTCATCGCCCGCCTCGACAACGACGGGCTGCTGCCCGCCATCAACTTCATCTTCAGCCGGGCCGGCTGCGAGGCCGCCGTCCAGCAGTGCCTGTACGCGGGCCTGCGGCTCAACGACGAGTCCGCGCGGCTGAGGGTCCGTGAGATCGTCGAGGCGCGGACCGCCTCCATCCCCACCGAGGACCTGCATGTCCTGGGGTACTACGAGTGGCTCGAAGGGCTGGAGCGGGGCATCGCCGCGCACCACGCGGGCATGCTGCCCACCTTCAAGGAGGTCGTGGAGGAGCTCTTCGTCCGCGGCCTGGTGAAGGCCGTGTTCGCGACGGAGACCCTGGCGCTGGGCATCAACATGCCCGCGCGCACGGTGATCCTGGAGAAGCTGGTCAAGTGGAACGGCGAGCAGCACGCCGACATCACCCCCGGCGAGTACACGCAGCTGACCGGCCGGGCCGGACGGCGCGGCATCGACGTCGAGGGTCATGCGGTGGTGCTGTGGCAGCGCGGCATGGACCCGGCGGGTCTCGCCGGCCTCGCGGGTACCCGTACGTATCCGCTGCGTTCCAGCTTCAAGCCCTCCTACAACATGGCCGTGAACCTGGTCAGCCAGTTCGGGCGGCACCGCTCGCGCGAGCTCCTGGAGACCTCCTTCGCGCAGTTCCAGGCCGACCGCTCGGTCGTCGGGATCTCCCGGCAGGTGCAGCGCAACGAGGAGGGCCTGGCGGGCTATCAGGAGGGCATGACCTGTCACCTGGGGAACTTCGAGGAGTACGCGCAGCTGCGCCGTGACCTCAAGGACCGGGAGACGGACCTGGCCAAGCAGGGCGCGGCGCAGCGCCGGGTGCAGGCGGCCAGTTCGCTGGAGAAGCTCAAGCCGGGCGACATCATCCACGTGCCCACGGGCAAGTTCGCCGGGCTCGCACTGGTCCTGGACCCGGGCGTCCCGGCCGGGCGGGTCAACGGGCACCGCGGGCACGAGTACGCCGAGGGCCCGCGCCCGCTGGTGCTCACCGCCGAGCGGCAGGTCAAGCGGCTCGCCGCGATCGACTTCCCGGTCCCGGTCGAGGCGCTCGACCGGATGCGGATCCCCAAGACCTTCAACGCGCGCTCGCCGCAGTCCCGCCGGGACCTGGCGTCCCAGCTGCGGACCAAGGCCGGACACATCACGCCGGAGCGTCGCTCGCGCGGGCGGGCCGCAGCGGCCGACGACCGTGAGATCGCCCGGCTGCGCAGTGAGCTGCGGGCGCACCCCTGCCACGGCTGCGACGAGCGCGAGGACCACGCCCGCTGGGCGGAGCGCTACCACCGGCTCCAGCGGGACACGCAAGCGCTGGAGCGGCGGATCGAGGGCCGGACGAACACCATCGCCCGCACCTTCGACCGGATCCACGCGCTGCTGACCGAGCTGGACTACCTGCGCGAGGACGAGGTCACCGTGCACGGCAAGCGGCTCGCTCGGCTGTACGGGGAGCTGGACCTGCTGGCCTCCGAATGCCTGCGGGCCAAGGTGTGGGAGGGCCTGAGCCCGGCCGAACTGGCCGCCTGTGTCTCGGCGCTGGTCTTCGAGGCGCGCCAGTCCGACGACGCGGTGGCGCCGAAGGTGCCCGGTGGCGCGGCGAAGGAGGCGCTGGGCGAGATGATCCGGATCTGGGGCCGCCTCGACGCGCTGGAAGAGGAGCACCGCATCAACCAGGCGGAGGGCGTGGGCCAGCGCGAGCCGGACCTCGGCTTCGCGTGGGCGGCGTACCAGTGGGCCTCGGACAAGAGCCTGGACGAGGTGCTGCGCGAGGCGGAGATGCCGGCCGGTGACTTCGTGCGCTGGTGCAAGCAGGTCATCGACGTGCTCGGGCAGGTCGCCGCAGCGGCTCCGGCGGCGTCCGGTGACAGCGGGAGCACGGTGGCGCGGAACGCCCGCAAGGCCGTCGACGCGCTGCTTCGGGGTGTAGTGGCCTACAGCTCGGTCGGCTAGCCGGTTTTGGGGCTTCCTCCGAGCGTGGGTATGGCTCGATCTGATCTCTTGCCATGATCGAATCGGCGGGCGCTGTGCGACGATCGATTCCATGAGCGGGGGAGCGGACGAGGGTCCTAGACGGGTCGGCCGGCCGCGTGCCGACCGGCTGAGACCGGAGAGCGGCCGGCCGCCGCGCGAGGAACTCCTCTGCGCGGCGGCCGAGTTGTTCACGGACCAGGGGTACGCGGCGACCACCACGCGGGCCGTCGCCGAACGGGCCGGGATGCGCCAGGCCACGATGTACCACTACTTCGGCGGCAAGGAGGAGCTCCTCGCCGAACTGCTGGAGTCCACGGTCGCACCCTCGCTGGTGCTGGCCCGGCAGCTGCTCGCGGACGACGGGCGGTGCGCCGCACGGCGGCTGTGGGAGCTGTGCCGCTCCGACGTGCTGCTGCTGTGCGGCGGGCCGTACAACCTGGGGGCGCTCTACCTGCTGCCCGAGCTGGGCGGTTCGCGCTTCACCCGGTTCCACCGGATGCGCGGGGAACTCAAGGACGCCTACCGGGTGTTGCTCGCCGGGACCCGGGTCGGCGCCGAACTGGCCGGGGACAAGGCGGGGCTGACGCTCCGGGGCGACCTGGTCTTCGGGCTCATCGAGGGCGTCATGCTGATCCACCGCACCGATCCGGCGCGGCCCGTGACCGCCTTCGCGGAGGCCACCGCGGACGCGGCGCTGCGGATCGCGGGCGTGGGGCTGCCCGGCGACACCGCCTGACAGGGACGGCCTAACGGCCGCCGGATCCGGCCTCCCAGCCCGCGCGGTCGTCCCAGGCCTGGAGGGTGCGGCCGCTCTCGAAGCGGTGCACGCGCGCGGTCACCGGGTCGGTGAACGCCAGCACCCGGGCCAGGAGTTGCAGAGGCCTGCGGTAGTCGTCCGGAGCCGGATCGGTGACATGCGGATACACCGGGTCGCCCAGGAGGGGCAGGCCCAGGCTGTTCATGTGGACCCGCAGCTGGTGGGTGCGGCCGGTGCGCGGTGTCAGCCGGTAGCGGGCCAGGCCGCCCCGGGCCTCGGTGCATTCGACCAGGCTCTCGGCGTTGGGCTCGCCGCCGGGCACCTCGACCGCCGCGATGACCCCGCGGGCCTTCTCGATCCGGCTGCGGACCGTACGCGGGAGGGTGCGGGCGAGTTCCGGATCGTACGGTGCGAGGGCCTCGTACTCCTTGTGCACCTCGCGCCGCTGGAAGAGGAGCTGGTAGGCGCCGCGGTCCTCGGGCCGGACGCTGAACATCACCAGTCCCGCCGTCAGCCGGTCCAGCCGGTGGGCGGGGCTGAGCCCGGGCAGGTCCAGCTCCGCGCGGAGCCGGGCCAGGGCGGTCTCGGTGATGTGGGAGCCGCGCGGGGTGGTGGCCAGGAAGTGCGGCTTGTCCACGACCAGCAGGTGCGCGTCCCGGTGCACGACGGAGATCGGGAACGGCACCCGCGGCTCCGGCTCCATGTCCCGGTGGAACCACAGGTAGGCGCCCGGTTCGTACGGGTCCTCCGCGCGCAGGACCCGCCCGCCGGGGCCCAGCACCCGCCCCGCGGCCAGCAGGCGGGCCATGGAGTCGGCGCCCCGGGTGCCCGCGTAGCGGGCCGCGAGGTAGTCGCCGAGACCGGGCCACGTCCCGTCCGGGTCGGGCGGCAGCCGCAGCCGGACCGGGTCGATTCCGGCGCGCTGGGGGAGGGGCGAGGGGGGTGGCTGGGTTCTGCGTCTCATCGGGGAACAGGCTATGCGGCTACTGCTGGGTGAAAGTGCCCAGGTGGTCGGCGTCGAGGTACTCGATGCGCAGGGTGCCGTCGGAGAAGATCACTCCGGTGCGGCCGACCGCGTTCTCGCCCGCGGTCATGAAGCTGAAGGTGTCCCCGTCGTAGTGGGTCAGCGGGAAGCGCAGGGGCTTCGGGCCGAGGGACAGGGTGAGCGCGCCCTTGTCGTCGGCGGTCACGGTGGCCTTGCCGTAGTAGGGGTTGTCGTAGGTTCCGGTGTACGCGGCGCTGTCCTGGGCCGGCTGGGCACCCTTGGGCGGGTGGGCGTAGTCGGTGGTCGACGCACCCGGGGCCGTGAGGGCCGCGGCGTAGGCGGAGGCGGCCAGCGGGAGCCAGTCGGTGGAGACCTTGCCGTGCTCGGCGTAGTCGAAGAAGTCCAGGGCCACGGCGTCGGGCAGGCCGACCGGGGCGCCGTTGGTGAGGACGACGATGCCGAGCTTCTCCAGCGGGAGCATGGTGACGTTGGTGTTGGCGCCGAGTTCGAAGCCGCCGGAGTGGCTCAGACGCAGGCGGCCGGCCTGGTCGTAGCCGACGTTCCAGCCGAGGCCGTAGAAGCTGGTGGTGCCGATCGCGTTGGTCGGCTGGGACACGATCTCGGGCAGGTGGGTCCGGGCGAGGGTGTCGGCGGGGATGATCCGCTTCCCGTCGAGGGTGCCCCCGGCGAGCTGCAGCCGCAGCCAGCGCGCCATGTCGGTGGCGGTGGAGCTGGTACCGCCGGCCGGGGACTGGGCGTCGGGGTTGCGGACGAAGCGGGGGCTCCAGGTGCCGTCGGCGTTCCTGACGTGGGTGGAGGCGTGGTCGGGGGCGTTGATGAAGTCGGCGAACTCGGTGCTCGTACGGGTCATGCCGGCGGGCTTGAAGAGGGTGTCGGCGCTGAGCTTCTGCCAGCTGGTGCCCTTGGCGCGGGCGACGGCTTCGGCGGCCGCGGTGAGCCCGAAGTTGGTGTAGGCGTAGCTCGCCCGGAACGGGGAGAGGGGCTCCAGCCGCAGGTGGTCGAGGATGTACGCCTGGTCGTAGCCGAGGTCTTCGAGGAGGTCGCCGGCGTGGTCGGGGAGGCCGCTGCGGTGGGAGAACAGGTCGGCGGCGGTGACGTGGTCGGTGACCCAGGGGTCCTTCAGGGAGAACCCGGGCAAGGCGGTGCGGTCGTCCCATTCCTGGGGGTCGGTGAGGGCGCCGGCCACGACCGTGGAGGAGACGGGCTTGGACACCGAGGCGAGCTGGAAGACGGTGTCGGGGCCGATCCTGGCGCTCTCGCCGGTCCTGCGGACCCCGTAGCCCTTGAGGTGGACGACCTTGTCGTTGTGGACCACGGCCACGGACACGCCGGGGACGCCGGTGCGGCGCATCATGTCCTCGACGGTGCGGTCGAGGCGGGCGACGGCCTTGTCGACGGCGGCGTCCGTGATCTGGGGCTTCGGGGCGGGCGGCGGGGTGGGCGCGGCCGTGGCCGGCAGCGCCGTCGCCGCGGTCAGCAGGACCGCGGCTCCGGCCGCCCCCAGGGCCGGGAGCGTGCGCATGCAGCCATTGTCCTGCCGGGGGCTGTTGGGCGCCTGTTGCCGTCCGGTGGTCGGCGGGCGCGGGGCCGTCACCCCGGGGGGCGCTGCCCCCGGACCCCGGCGCCCCGATCGCCGGCGGGGCTGGGTGCGGTGCCTCCCACGCCGGCCCTGCCCGGGCTGAAACCTTTAGGCGGCCGCGCGGTGCTCCTGTTCGGCCTCGACCGAGGCGTTCCAGTCGCGCTTGATCGCGCGCCAGCCCTCGTCCGTCTCGCCCAGGCGCCAGTAGCCCGAGATCGACAGGCGCTCGCGCGGGACACCGCGCTCCATGCGCAGGTGGCGGCGCAGGTCCCGGACGAATCCGGCCTCGCCGTGGACGAAGGCGTGGACGTCCGAGGAGGGGAACTCCATGGCCGTGACGGCCTCCACCAGGGCCTCACCGACCGGGCGGTCGCCGCGGTGCAGCCAGACCGGGACGATGCCGTCCGGAGTGGCGATCTTCAGCTCGTCGGCCGGGCCGTCGATCTCGACGACGGCGTGGACCCGCGCGCCCGCCGGCATCCGCTCCATCGCGGCGGCGATCGCCGGCAGGGCACTCTCGTCACCCACCAGCAAGTGCCAGCCGGCCGCCGGGTCCGGGGCGTAGGCGCCGCCCGGGCCGAGGAAGCGTACGAGCTCGCCCGGCTGCACCCGCGCCGCCCAGGGGCCGGCCAGGCCCTCGTCGCCGTGGACCACGAAGTCGAGGGTCAGCTCCAGGTGCGCGGGGTCCCAGTTCCGAACCGTGTACGCGCGCTGGCGCGGCCACTGCGCGCGGGGGAAGTCCGTGCGGATCCGGTCGAGGTCCCACGGTGCCGGATAGCTGACGCCCGCCGGGGCGAACAGCAGCTTGACGTAGTGGTCGGTGTACTCGCCCGCGCCGAACTCCCGGAGGCCCTCACCGCCCAGCACGAGCCGCACCATGTGCGGCGACAGCCGTTCGGTGCGTACGACAACGGCGGTGCCGACGGTACGGGCGCGTCCTTCTGCCACGGTGACTCCCTGACTCCATGAAACTTAGCCTTACCTAAGTTATCACCTCAGGGGCGCAGTGCACTGCTCAGGCGAGCGACTGCGCCACCCAGACCCCACCGATGGGCTAGTGCATCCACCAGTTCGGGCTGCGCCGGGGACGTCGGACGGGTCGGGTCGAAGGCCGGCAGCGGCACGTCCGAGGCCACCCGGACCACCTTCGGAGCCACCGCCAGATACGGGCGGGACTCGTCCAGCCGCTTGCGCTGGGTCGGGGTCAGCTTCGACTTCGGGTCGTCGACCGCCGCGATGATCCCGGCCAGGGTGCCGTAGGCGTCCAGGAGTTTGGCCGCCGTCTTCTCGCCGATGCCGGGGACGCCCGGCAGGCCGTCGCTGGGGTCGCCGCGCAGCAGCGCCAGGTCCGCGTAACCCGGGCCGTCCACCCCGTACTTCTCGCGCAGCCACGCCTCGTCGGTCACCTGCAGGGTCCCCACGCCCTTGAGCGGGTACAGCACCCGCCGCTGCCGGGCGTCGTCCACCAGCTGGTACAGGTCCCGGTCGCCGGTGACGATGTCCACCGGGCCGCTCGCGCGGGCGGTGAGCGTGCCGATCACGTCGTCCGCCTCGTAACCGGCGACCCCGACCCGGGCGATGCCGAAGGCGTCCAGCGCCGCCTCGATGATCGGGACCTGCGGGGCGAGCGTGTCCGGGGTCTCCTCCACGTCCGGTCCGGTCCCGGTCTCCTCGGCCACCCGGTGCGCCTTGTAGGAGGGGATCAGCTCCACCCGCCAGTGCGGCCGCCAGTCGGCGTCCATGCACGCCACCAGATCGTCCGGCCGGCGGTCCTGGACGAGGCGGCCGATGAAGTCGAGCAGGCCGCGTACGGCGTTGACCGGGGTGCCGTCGGGGGCCTTCACCGAGTCCGGCACACCGAAGTAGGCGCGGTAGTAGAGGGAGGCGGTGTCCAGGAGCATCAGGCGTCGTGTCGTCACGGAGTCGATGATGCCGCAACGCGCCCCGGCGGCCGTCCCGGCCGACCGGACACCCCGCGCCGCGACGGACAGTGAGCGGACGGGTACGGGAACAGCCGTGCACGCGAAACCGGAGCCCGTTGCTGCGTAAGGTGCTTACAGCACACCGATGTGCGCCAGACATGGGGAGGGCAGCCCCGACATGAACGACAGGGACGGCACCGACGGCAGCGATGGCATGGACGGCAAGCTGAACGACAGGGACGACAAGAGCAAGGACAAGGACGGCAAGGAGCCGCTCCGGGTGGGCGTGGCCGTGCGCAAGCGGCGCCGCGCGCTCCACCTGACGCTGGCCGCCGTGTCGGCGCGCAGCGGTCTGTCGGTGCCCTTCCTGAGTCAGATAGAGAACGAGCGGGCCCGGCCCAGCATGCGCTCCCTGGAGCGGGTCGCGGACGCGTTGGAGACGACGGCCGTCGAGCTGCTGGCCGCCTCCGACACCGCGCGCACGGTGGACCTCGTACGGGCCGGTGACGCCTCCGGGCTCACGCCGTTTCCGGGCGTACGGCCCCTGGTGCGCGGGCACCACCAGCTGCACGCGATGGAGTTCACCGGGGACCAGGACGCCGGACGCGAGTACCAGCACCGCAACGACGAACTGATGTACGTGGTCGAGGGTGCCTGCCAGGTAGAGGCGGAGGGGCGGGCGTACCGGCTGGAGAGCGGGGACGCGCTGTTCCTGTCCGGCGGCGTGCGCCACCGCTGGCGGGCCGTCACCGAGGACACCCGGATCCTGGTCGTCGCGGTGGGCGAGCACATCCACGCGACGTCCGAGCCGCCGTCGCCGGGGCACTGAGCGGGGTGGCGCGGGTCGTGCGGCGCGTCGTCTCGCTGGTGCCCTCGCTGACCGAGGCGGTGGCCGTGAGCGCGCCGGGGCTGCTGGTGGGGGTCACCGACTGGTGCACGCATCCCGGCGACCTCGGCGACGCGGTGCGGGTCGGCGGGACGAAGAACCCCGACGTACGGCGGATCGCGGAGCTCCGGCCGGACCTGGTGATCGCCAACGAGGAGGAGAACCGGGCCCCCGACCTGGCGGCGCTGCGCGCGGCCGGCGTGGAGGTGCTGGTCACCGAGGTCCGGGACCTGCCGCAGGCGCTGCGCGAGCTGGACCGGGTGCTGGTGGGGACGCTGGGGCTGACGAGGCCGGGGTGGCTGTCGGACGCGGAGCGCGCGTGGGCCCGGGCTGAACCGGCCGTCGCGCGCACCGCCTTCGTGCCGATCTGGCGGCGCCCGTGGATGGTGCTGGGCCGCGACACCTTCGCGGGGGACCTGCTGGCGCGGCTCGGGGTCCGCAACGTCTACGCCGGGCACCCGGAGCGGTATCCCCGGGTGCCGGTGGAGGAGCTGGCGGCGGCCGGCTGTGACCTGGTGGTGCTGCCGGACGAGCCGTACGCCTTCGCGGCGGGCGACGGCCCGGAGGCGTTTCCCGGCCTGCCGGCGGCTCTCGTCAGCGGCAGGCATCTGACGTGGTACGGGCCCTCGCTGGCGGAGGCGCCGGCGGCCCTGGCCGAGCAGTTGCGCGCCGCCCGCTGATCGGCGGGTCGGTGGTTCCGGGGCGCTGCCCCGGGCCCCGCGCCTCAAGCGCCGGCGGGGCTGGGTGGTGTGGGGCGGTGCCCCGCCGGAGTGTCTCCTCGGCTCGCGCGGTTCGGCATGTCTCGGCTGTACCCGGTGGTGCGCGCTCGTCCTGCGGGGACACTCCGCCGTGTCCCCACCCCACGGCAGTGCTCCGACAGCACCCCGAAGCCGCCCCACCAGAACCCCCGACCCGTGCCCGGCAGTGCCCCGGAGCCGCCCCACGGCGTGCACCTCCGGCCCGTGCCCCGAAGCCGCCCCGGCGCTTGGGGAGCGGGGACGGGGAGGGGTGTCCCCGCAGGACGAGCGCGCAACCACCGCGCACTGCCGAGACACGCCCGCACGCGCCGAGCCGAGGAGACACCCCTCCCCGGCCCCGCGGACCGGCCCGCACCGGGCCAGGATCCCGGCCCGGCAGGCCGACTCGGACCCGCCCCGCGGCGGGTTAGCGGGGCAGGAGTCGGCCCGAGAGCAGGCCTCGGAGGGTGTGGGCCGCGGCCAGGAGCCAGGCGGTCAGCAGGCCGGCGAAGAGGGCGGTGGCGAGCCAGGCGTAGGCGGTCAGGCCGGTGTGGTGGGCCAGGCCGGTGGCGCCGGTGACGCAGGTGCCGAGGGGGAAGGTCAGGGCCCACCAGGTCATCGCGAATCCCATTCCGTTCCGGGCGGCCCGGACCAGCATGGCCGTGGCCAGGGCCAGCCACAGCAGGGCGAAGCCCATCACGGGGACCCCGTAGACGACGGCGAAGGCACCCAGCGCGCCCGCGTAGCTGCCGTCGATCGCCCCGGGGGCGACGTCGGCGAGCTGGTTGACGGCGGTGGTGGACTGGCCGAGGGGGCCGAGGACCAGGAACAGCGTCGGGGTCAGGGCCAGGGGGAGGGGGCCGCCCACGACCAGCCGGCCGAAGATCAGGGGGAGCATCAGCAGGGTGGCGAGCAGGCTGATCCCGAACATGGCGTAGCAGGCGAGCAGCAGGGTCTCGCGGGGCTGGCCGGCGGGCAGGTGGGGTATCAGCAGCGGGCCGAGCGCGGCGGACACCATCGGGGCGACCAGGGGGAGCAGCCAGACGGGCGTGGCCTGCCCGGGCTCGACCTTGTGCCGTACGACCATCAGATAGGGCACGGCCACGGCCATGACCAGGCCGATCGCGGTGCCGGCGGTGAAGAGCACGGCGTCCACGGCGACGGCGGGGCCGGTGCCGATCAGGTCCTTGCCGACGGTGAGGGTGCCGCCGCCGACGGCCAGCAGTGCCATCGCGAGGCAGCCGTAGAAGGGGGCGACGGCGGGGTCGAGGAGATGGGCGCGGGCCTGGTCGCGGTGGTGGAGCCAGTGCCCGGCGCGGGCCGCGAGCAGCACGGCGAGGAGGACGGCGGACAGCGCCCAGACGAGCTGGCAGGCCACGCGCTGGCCGGGGAGCTGGTACGGGAGGGTCGCGCCGGCGCCGGCGAGGATCGCCGTGCCCATGACGCAGGCGTACCAGTTGGGGCCGAGGTGCCGCAGGGCGGGGGCCTTGTGGGTCCGGACCGCGGGAGTGGTGAGCGTGCGGGGTCGCACGAGGGTGGTGGCCATGGATCCAGCCTCGGGCCTGCGCGGACGGGGCGGCAGAGACCATCTCCCTATGAGGCCATAAACTGATGTTATGGGTAATGAGGAGTGGGTTCCGCTGGCGCACCGGGTACCGGACCTGGGCGCGCTGGAACTGCTGCTCGCGGTCGCACGGGTCGGCAGTCTGAGCGGCGCGGCCCGGCGGCTCGGCATCACCCAGCCCGCCGCCAGCAGCCGGATCCGGGCGATGGAGACCCGGCTCGGCGTGGCCCTGGTGGACCGCTCGCCGCGCGGGTCGACGCTGACGGCCGAGGGCGCGCTCGTCACGGACTGGGCCCGGCGGGTGGTGGAGGCTGCGGAGGCCTTCGATGCGGGGGCGCAGGCGCTGCGCGGGCGCCGGGACTCGCGTCTGCGGGTGGCCGCGAGCATGACCATCGCGGAGTACCTGCTGCCGGGCTGGCTGATCGCCCTGCGCGGGCAGCGCCCGGACACGGCGGTGTCCCTGCACGCCGGCAACTCGGCGGTGGTCGCCAGGCGGGTCCTCGCGCACGAGGCCGACCTCGGCTTCGTGGAGGGGCTGACCGTTCCCGAGGGGCTGGATTCGGCGGTGATCGCGCAGGACCGGCTGGTGGTGGCGGTGGCCCCGGGCCACCCGTGGGCGCGCCGGGCCCGGGGCGTGACGGCGGCGGAGCTGGCCGCGACCCCGCTGATCCTGCGCGAGCGGGGGTCCGGTACGCGACAGGTCCTGGACGCCGCACTGGCCGCGGCCGGCGGGCTGGCCGCGCCGCTGCTGGAACTGGCGTCGACCACGGCGGTGAAGGCGGCGGCGCTGGGCGGCGCCGGGCCGTGCGTCCTGTCGGAGCTGGCGGTCGGGGACGAACTGGGAGCGCGGCGGCTCGTGGAGGTCCCGGTGACGGGTGCGCCGCTCGACCGCGCCCTGCGGGCGGTCTGGCCGACGGGATCCCGCCCGGCGGGCCCGGCCCGTGACCTGCTGTCCCTGACCAGGGGAACGGCTTAGTCCGCCCGGAGCGGGCGGACCGTGAGGATCTGTTCTGCGTGGCCGACGGGGCCGTCGACGTCGTGCAGGACGCTGCTGGTGAGCCCCTGCCCCGACGGGCCGAAGCTGACGGTGGTGTCGAGGCCGGTCCACGGGCCGCGGGGCTGGCGGTGCAGGTGGATCGTCAGGTCGAGGTTCGGGAACATCCACGCCGTGGGGTCCTGCTGGACCGCGATGCCGTTCGCGGTGTCGACGAGGGCGACGTACGAGGCGAGGGCGCTGCTGGGCTCGCCCGAGACCAGGGCCAGGGGCGAGGACACCCAGGCCGCCGTGCGGCCGCGACGCGCCGGGGGCGTGCGGCGCACCTCGACGGAGGAGACGTAGCCGCCGTCCCACGCGTCCTCCATCGCCCAGACGTCGAGTTCGCCGGGGGCGGGGAGGCGCTCGTGCGGGCTGTCGGCGACGGAAGAGGAGTCCAGGGTGGCCAGCAGCCAGGCGCGGGCGCGGACCACCGGACGGCCGCCGATGACCACGGTCGCTTCGAGGAGTTCGATGGTCCGGCCCGGGCGGAGGGTCTCGACGGTGATCTCGCACTCGTCGAGGGCGATGCGGCCGAGGATGTCGTAGCTGATCCGGGCGAGCGCCGGCCGCTCGGGGCGGTCCGCCAGGTGGGCGTCGACGGCGTGCACCACGAGGCCGGCGAGCGGGCTGAAGTGCTGCTCGTCGGTGTTCCAGGCACCGCCCGCGTGGGCCGTGGGCTTGTAGCGGTGCTCGCCCGTCCGTTCGTAGTAGCTCTCGCGTGCGGCGGCGCCGGTGGTCACGGGATCGGCCTCCTCGTACGGGCGGGAAGGTGCGGACGGAAGTAGCTGTAGCGATCACGCATCGTAGGAGGCGCCGCGGTGTCCGTCACTGTGATCTGCCGAACACCCGGCGCATGGGTGCGCGTCCGTTCGAGCGAGGGCGGATCGATTCGGCACGGGGCGGACCGTGCTCCGGGGCCGCCCCGCCGGAAAGGTGGCTCCTGCACGTGTCACGCCCCCCACACGAGGAGACCCCCTGATGCGTCTTCGCCATGCCGCCGTCGCCGCTTTCGGCGCCTTCACCCTCCTGCTCACCGTCCCGGCCTCGGCCTCGGCCGCCACCGGCGAGTTCCAGTACACCGTCAGCGGTCTCGACGGCCGCCCGATGCGCGTGGTGCTCGAAGACCCGGTGGGCGAGGAGTGCATCACCCTGCCGGAGGTCGCCGACCCCGGTGCCAGCTCCCCGGCGCACTCGCCGCGCAACCGGACCGACGCGACGGCGACGGTGTTCACCGAGCCCGGCTGCGAGGGCGACCACTTCACCCTGCGGCCCCGCACCGGCTACGGCTCGGAGCGGCTGACGCTGCGTTCGGTCGTGTTCAGCCACTGACGGACGGGACGTCCGCCGGATCCCGGGAGTCCGCCGTCAGGTGGGCTCCTGGGTCGCCCGTGACTGGAGGGACTTCGTCAGGAGCGAGCCCACCACGATCAGGGCGACACCCAGCCACCACATGTTCTCGAAGATCAGCACGATGATGCCGATCGGTACGAGCAGACCCGCCAGCGGCACCAGGAAGCCGGCCCACGGTGTGGGCTCGGGGGGCAGGCCGGCGGCCTCGCGGACTCCTCGGGCGCGGGCGACGTCCGGGTACCAGACGGTGAACTTCACCGCGGCGACGATCGCCAGGATCTGGATGACCCAGCCGGTCCAGATGTTGTTCGGGTTGTGCAGGACCAGATCCCCGTAGGCTCCCGCGGCGGCCGCCACGAGGAAGGCGATGCCCCAGGCTCCCGTGATCATGTAGTTGGTCCGCAGGAAGCCGCGGGTGTGCCAGAGCGACGGATCGACCTGCTCGCGGGCGTACTGGAGGGTGAACGGCGTACCGACCGCCATCGACCCGAAGGCGATCACCGCCAGCGCGATGTTGGCGACTTCGCCCGCGTACGTCTCCAGCCAGTTCAGGGTCCCCTCGCTCGCCAGGGCCCCGATCACGGCCATGGTGGCGAAGAAGACGATGTCGGCCAGTTCCAGCAGCTTCCAGGAAGTGCCGCGGTTGACCAGGTGGCTCATCAGGGTCAGGCCGACCGACACGGCCAGGGCCAGTCCGACCGCGAGCTCGAACCGTCCCGGGCCGACCAGCAGCGAGAAGATGATCCAGGGCGCCATGCCCACGACCGGGTTCTCCAGGAACCCGGCCACCGGCCCGGTCGCCTTGCCGTGCGCCTGTGTGCTCACCATTCCAGCCTGCACGTCCCGGGGCCGCAGGGCCATTCGTGCGGGGACGCGGGGTGCGGGAGGGGCCGGCCGCGGGCCCGGCGCCGGGGAAGGGGGCCGGAGTCCCGCGGCCGACGGCCGGTCAGCCCACCGGTACCGCGGTGCGGACGGAGGCCGCCCCGACGAGGGCGGACATCACCCGCGTGTCCTTGTCCCGCTCCGGGTGCCACTGGACGCCCAGCACCCACCGCTCCGGGTCGGGCAGTTCGATCGCCTCGACCGTGCCGTCGACCGCGTGGGCCGAGACGACCAGGTCGCGGCCCAGCCGGTCGACGGCCTGGTGGTGGTAGGTCGGGACCTGGGCCTCCTCCGGGACCAGGTCCGCGTAGCGGGTGCCCGGGACCGGGCGGACCGGGTGCCACGACATGACGCCCGGGGTCTCGACGTGGCCGTCGAGGTGCTGGATCAGCGTGCCGCCCAGGGCCACGTTGAGGGCCTGCATGCCCCGGCAGATGCCGAGCAGGGGCAGGTCCGCGTCGAGCGCGGCGGCGATCAGGGCCAGCTCCCAGTGGTCGCGGACCGTGGCGGGGGCGCCCGTACGGGAGTCGCGGACGGCCCCGTAGTGCACCGGGTCCAGGTCCGGGCCGCCCGCGACGACCAGGCCGTCCACCCGGCTCAGCACCTCCGCCGCCCTCCCCGGTTCGTCCGGCGGGAGCAGCACGGCCGCGCCGCCCGCCGCCTGGACGAGTTCGTGGTACCCGGTCGGTACGAGGGATGCCGGGAGGTCCCACACGCCGTAGCGGGTGGAATCCTCGACGTAGGTGGTGATGCCGATGAGCGGCCTGGGCACGTTCTGACCTCCGACGGGGGTGGAGCAGGGCAGGTACAGGGTTTCAGTCGCGGGTCAGTTCCGCCTCGGCTTCCGCGAGAGCCGCGAACTCCTCCTCGGGGGCCGAGGCCACCAGGTGGTGCCGGCTGTAGAAGGCGAAGTAGGCGAGGGCGACGGCGTACACGGCCAGGGCGATGAACGCGGCGTCCTTGTCCACCAGGAAGGTGGCGACCAGGGCCGACAGCGCGAGCACGAAGGCCACCGAGGAGGTCAGGATCCCGCCGGGGGTGCGGTACGGGCGCTCCAGGTCCGGCTCCCGGCGGCGCAGCACGATGTGGGACAGCGCCATCAGGGCGTAGGAGATGGTGGCGCCGAACACCGCGATGTTGAGCATGCGGGCGCCGTTGCCGGTGGCCGCGGCGAGGGCGAAGCCGATCGCGCCGGGGATGATCAGGCCCAGGTACGGGGCCTTGCGCTTCGAGGTGAGCGAGAGGAAGCGGGGCAGGTAGCCGGCCCGCGAGAGGGCGAAGAGCTGGCGCGAGCCCGCGTAGATGAGGGAGAAGAAGGAGGCCACCAGGCCGGCCAGCCCCGCGTAGTTCACGAACCGGCTGAGCGCGGTCGGGCCGCCGTCCCCTTCCAGGGCCACGACCAGCGGGTTGCCGGCGGCCTTGACCGCGTCGGCGCCCTGGGCACCGGTCGCGGCGAAGAAGGTGATCAGGGCGAGCAGGGCGAGGATGCCCATGGAGATGGAGAGGGCCTTCGGCATCGAGCGGACCGGGTCCTTGGCCTCTTCGGCCGCCAGCGGTACGCCTTCCACGCCGAGGAAGAACCACATGCCGAAGGGGAACGCGGCCCAGATGCCCAGCACGCCCAGCGGCAGCCAGGAGTTCGAGCCGAGGGCGTCCGCGTCGACGGGGATGTTGTTCAGGCCGGAGGCGTCGAACTCGGTGAAGGCCCCCACCGCGAAGATCAGCAGCGCCGCGACGGCGATCGCGGTCACGACGAGGCTGAAGCGCAGCGCCTCGCCGACGCCCCAGAGGTGGACCCCGATGAAGATGACGAAACAGCCGAGGTAGACGGGCCAGCTGGAGGTGAGTCCGAAGAGGCCGAGGGACTCGACGTAGTCGCCGATGAAGATGACGATCGCGGCCGGGGCCAGGATGTACTCGATGAGGATGGCGGTGCCCGTGAGGAAGCCGCCCCACGGGCCGAGCGCGCGGCGGGCGAAGCCGTAGCCGCCGCCCGCGGTCGGCAGGATGGTGGACAGCTCCGCGAGCGAGAAGACCAGGCAGGCGTACATCGCGCCCATGAGGACGGTGGCGATGGCGAGGCCGCCGAAGCCGCCCTTGTCGAGACCGACGTTCCAGCCGGAGAAGTCCCCGGAGACGACGTAGGCGACGCCGAGGCCGGTGAGGAGCAGCCAGCCGGCGCTGCCGCGGCGCAGCGTGCGGCGCGCGAGGTATTCGTCGGGGCCGTCCCCGCCGTCGGGGGACGTGGTGGGTGCGGGTACGGCGGCGAGCCGTGCCTCGATGTCGTCGGCCATCGTGCGCTCCTGCCTCAGGGCAATGGTTGTGGGGCGTACCTTTGCCTTAGAGCAGGGGAGTGCGCAAGACCTCTGCGTTAAACAGAAGTTACGAAACCCTCTCGGCGGCCCCCGGTGCCGCTCAGGCCAGAAAGCCCCGCAGCAGTGCCGCCGTGCCGCAGCAGTGCTCGCGCATCGTCTCCCGGGCCCCGGCCGCGTCGCCCTCCAGCACCGCCTCCACCAGCGTGCTGTGCTGCTGCTGGGAGTGCTCCAGGTTGCGCACGAGCAGCGGGATGCAGTCCAGCAGGTCGTTCACGGTGGCCCGGACGGCCGCGTACTGGGCCGTCAGGGTGGCGGACCCGGCCAGCTCGCACAGGGTGAGGTGGAAGAGCGTGTCCTGGCGCCGGTACGCGGAGAGCGGGGCGTCGTGCGTGGCGGCCAGGGCGCCGAGCAGGCGTTCGGTGCCCTCCTCGGTCAGCCCCTGGGAGGCGCACAGTCCGGCGGCCCCCACCTCCAGGACCTCGCGGAACCGCAGGACGTCCTCGATGTCCACCCCCGCGACGCGCCGCCGCAGCTCCTCCTCGGCACCGCCGGCCGGGGTGTCGGGCCGCGGCAGCACGAACGTTCCGCCGTACCGCCCGCGCCGGGCCTCCACGAGCCCCTGGTCCTGGAGCACCTTCAGCACCTCGCGCAGGGTCACCCGGCTGATCCCCATGCGCTCCGCCAGCTCGCGCTCCGGTGGCAGCCGCTCGCCGCCCGGCACCAGACCCAGCCGGACCACCTGCAGGATCTGCTCCAGCGCCTCCTCGAAACCGTTGCCCGCCCGTACCTGCCGCAGCACGGGATTCAGGCGCGCGATCGCGTCGCCCTCGCTCGCGGTGTCGGTCATCTCGGCTCCTCCCCTTCCCAAGCAATGGTTCTATTCAATACCTTAGGCCTCCTCGGCTCACCGAAGGAGAGATTCCAGTGGTAGACCGCATGCCGCCGCTCGCGCCCGAGGAGCTCCGCTCCCTCGTCGCCAGTGGTGAGATCGACACAGTCGTCCTGGCCTTCCCCGACATGCAGGGGCGGCTCCAGGGCAAGCGGTTCGCCGCACAGTTCTTCCTCGACGAGGTCCTTGAGCACGGTACCGAGGGCTGCAACTACCTCCTCGCCGTCGACACCGACATGAACACCGTCGACGGGTACGAGATGTCCTCGTGGGACCGGGGCTACGGCGACTTCGCCATGCACCCCGACCTCGCCACCCTGCGCCGCATCCCGTGGAACCCCGGCAGCGCCTTCCTGCTCGCGGACCTCGCCTGGAGCGACGGCTCGCCCGTCGTCGCCGCGCCCCGGCAGATCCTGCGCCGCCAGCTGGAACGCCTCGCCGAGGCCGGCTACACGGCGATGGTGGGCACCGAGCTGGAGTTCATGGTCTTCCAGGACACCTACGAGCAGGCCTGGAACTCCGGCTACCGCGGCCTGACCCCGGCCAACCAGTACAACATCGACTACTCCGTCCTCGGGACCGGCCGCATCGAACCCCTGCTGCGCCGGATCCGCAACGAGATGCAGGCCGCGGGCCTGGTCGTCGAGTCGGCCAAGGGGGAGTGCAACCTCGGCCAGCACGAGATCGCCTTCCGCTACGACGAGGCGCTCACCACCTGCGACCAGCACTCCGTCTACAAGACCGGAGCCAAGGAGATCGCCTCCCAGGAAGGTGTCTCGCTCACCTTCATGGCCAAGTTCGACGAGCGCGAGGGCAACTCCTGTCACATCCACCTCTCGCTGGCCGACACCGACGGACGCAACGCGATGGCAGGGGACGGTCCGGGCGGAATGTCACCGGTGATGCGGCACTTCCTGGCCGGCCAGCTGGCCGCGCTGCGCGACTTCTCCCTTCTCTACGCCCCGAACATCAACTCGTACAAGCGTTTCCGGCCGGGATCCTTCGCGCCGACCGCCGTCGCCTGGGGCGTGGACAACCGGACCTGCGCGCTCCGGGTCGTCGGCCACGGCCGCTCCATGCGCTTCGAGAACCGCCTCCCCGGCGGCGACGTCAATCCGTACCTCGCCGTCGCCGGCCTGGTCGCCGCCGGGCTCTACGGCATCGAGCACCGCCTGGAGCTCCCCGAGGCCTGCGGCGGCAACGCCTACACCGCCGATTTCGCACATGTCCCCACCACCCTGCGCGAGGCCGCCGAGCTCTGGGAGAACAGCGAGATCGCCAAGGCCGCCTTCGGTCCCGAAGTGGTCGCGCACTACCGGAACATGGCCCGCGTGGAACTCGACGCCTACGACTCCGCGGTGACCGACTGGGAGCTGCGCCGCTCCTTCGAACGCCTGTAGCCACCGCACACCACCGAACGAAACTGTGAGGCACCACGTGTCCGACGCGCCGGCCCCCTTCGAACTAAGAGTGCTGAATCCGGCCACCGAGGAAACCGTCGCCATCGTCCCGGCCGCCACACGGGACGACGTCGACGCCGCCGTCGCACGGGCCACCGCGGCCCAGCGCGCCTGGGCGGCAGCCGCCCCCGCGGACCGGGCCCGGCTGCTGCGCCGCTTCGCCGCGGTCGTCGACGGCCACATCGAGGAACTGGCCCGGCTGGAGGTCCTCGAAGCCGGCCACACCATCGGCAACGCCCGGTGGGAAGCCGGCAACGTACGCGACCTCCTCGACTTCGCCGCCGGGGGAGTGGAACGGCTCTCAGGCCGCCAGATCCCCGTCGCCGGCGGCATCGACGTCACCTTCCTCGAACCCCTCGGTGTGATCGGCGTGATCGCCCCGTGGAACTTCCCCATGCCGATCGCCGCCTGGGGCCTCGCCCCGGCCCTCGCCGCCGGCAACGCCGTCATCCTCAAGCCCGCCGAGACCACCCCGCTGACCGCGCTGCGCCTCGCCGAACTCGCCCTCCAGGCCGGGATCCCCGAACACCTCTTCCAGGTGCTCCCCGGGCACGGGGGCGTCGCCGGCGACGCACTCGTCGAACACCCCGGCGTCGCGAAGATCGTCTTCACCGGGTCCACCCGCGTGGGCAAGCAGATCATGGCCAAGTGCGCCGACCGGGTGAAGCGCGTCACCCTCGAACTCGGCGGCAAGAGCCCCAACATCGTCTTCGCCGACGCCGACCTCGAAGCGGCGGCCGCCGCCGCCCCCATGGCCTTCCTCGACAACACCGGCCAGGACTGCTGCGCCCGCACCCGGATCCTCGTACAGCGTTCCGCCTACGACCGCTTCCTGGAGCTCGTGGCCCCCGGCATCGCGGCCGTGACCGTCGGCGACCCGCTCGACGAGAAGACGCAGATGGGCCCGCTGATCTCACGGACCCAGCTGGACCGCGTACGGTCGTACGTCACCGACGACCTCACCGCGATCCGCGGCACCGCCCCCGAGGGCCCCGGCTTCTGGTACCCGCCCACCCTCGTCACGGACGTCGCCCCCACCGCGCCCGTGGCCGCCGAGGAGGTCTTCGGACCGGTCGCCGTCGTCCTGCCCTTCGAGGACGAGGAGGACGCCGTACGCCTGGCCAACGCGACCGAATACGGCCTCTCCGGTTCCCTCTGGACCCGCGACATCGGGCGGGCGCTGCGCGTCTCGCGCGCCGTCGCCGCCGGCAACCTGTCCGTCAACTCCCACAGCAGCGTCCGCTACTGGACCCCCTTCGGCGGTTACAAGCAGTCCGGACTCGGCCGCGAGCTCGGACCCGACGCCCTCACCGCTTTCACCGAGACCAAGAACGTCTTCATCAGCACGGAGGCCTGAAGCACATGTCCAACGAAGAGATCGTCTGCCGCCGCCTGGTCGGCCGTACCGCCGTCATCACCGGAGCCGGCAGCGGCATCGGCCTCGCCACCGCCCGCCGCCTGGCCTCCGAGGGTGCCAACGTCGTCTGCGGCGACATCGACGAGACCGCCGGCAAGGCCGCGGCCGAAGAGGTGGGCGGCACCTACGTCAAGGTCGACGTCACCAGCCCCGAGGAGGTCGAGGCGCTCTTCAAGACGGCCTTCGACACCTACGGCTCCGTGGACATCGCCTTCAACAACGCGGGCATCTCGCCCCCGGACGACGACTCCATCCTGACCACCGGCCTGGAGGCCTGGAAGCGCGTCCAGGACGTCAACCTCACCTCCGTCTACCTGTGCTGCAAGGCGGCCCTGCCCTACATGCAGCGCCAGGGCCGCGGGTCCATCATCAACACCGCCTCCTTCGTCGCCATCATGGGCGCCGCCACCTCCCAGATCTCCTACACCGCCTCCAAGGGCGGGGTCCTCGCCATGTCCCGCGAGCTCGGCGTGCAGTTCGCCCGCGAGGGCATCCGCGTCAACGCCCTGTGCCCGGGGCCCGTGAACACCCCGCTGCTGCAGGAGCTGTTCGCCAAGGACCCCGAGCGCGCCGCCCGCCGCCTCGTCCACATCCCGCTGGGCCGCTTCGCCGAACCCACCGAGATCGCCGCCGCCGTCGCCTTCCTCGCCAGCGACGACTCCTCCTTCATCAACGCCACCGACTTCCTCGTCGACGGCGGCATCTCCGGTGCGTACGTGACCCCGCTGTAGGACCCGCCGGTCCCGCACCGGCACCGCACCGCACCCAGGCCGGCCGGGCACCGCGAGGTGCCCGGCCGGCCTTGAGGGCCGTCCCGGCCGCCGAAGGAGCAACCGGATCCTGCCCCACCCCGCTTGTGTAACATCCGAACCTGAAAGGCAGTCATTACTCGGAGGGGTGTTCGGATGTGGGAGATCGCGCGCTCGTGGGTCGACGGATGGACCGTCTCGCGGCGGACACCGAAACCGGTGGACGCGCCCTGGGGGCTGAGCATCCAGGTCGGACTGGCGTCCCAGACGGTCCGTCACGTCCTCCTCGACGCCGATGCCGAGACCGCCCGCGGGCTCGTCGCGGCCGTCACCGAACCGGCCACCTGGATCAAGGGCTTCCTGGCACCGGAGGTCATGGAAGCGTGGTTCCCGCCCGAGTGGGAGCCGGTCGATCCCGGCTTCCTGATGGCCGTCGACCTGCGTCCCTCCCCCGTGCGCCCGCCTGACGGGTACACGGTCACCGCCGAGACCGCCGACGGCGTCGTCACCGTGAGCGTCCTGGCCGCCGGCGGGGAACCCGCCGCGCGCGGCCAGATCGGGCTGACGGGCGCCGCCTGCGTCTTCGACCAGATCGTCACCGAGGAGGCGCACCGGCGCCTCGGCCTCGGGACGGTGGTGATGGGCGCCCTGACCGCCGCGGCCACCGAGCACGGGGCGGCCACCGGAATCCTGGGCGCGACCGTCCAGGGCCGGGCGCTCTACGAAACGCTCGACTGGAAGGTCCTCGCCCCGCTGACGGGCTTCGTCCACAAGCCCGCCGCCGGAATCCGGACGGCCTAGAGGAAGGTCCGCCCCTCGCCCCGGTAGGTCGGCACGGCGGCGGTGACCCGGTCGCCCTCGATCAGGTGCAGGGTGTCGAACCGCTCGCACAGCTCGCCCGCCTTCGCGTGCCGGAACCAGACCCGGTCGCCGATCAGCAGGTCGTCGGCCGGGCTTCCCAGCAGCGGGGTCTGCACCTCGCCCGCGCCCTCCTGCGGGTCGTAGCGGAGCCCCTGGGGCAGGTACGGGACCGGCAGCCGGTCCGGCCCGGCCGCACCGGAGGCCGGATAGCCGCCCCCGAGCACCGTCACCACACCCACCCCGGGCCTGCGCACCACGGGCTGGGCGAAGAGGGCCGCCGGACGGCCGCTGAACGACGTGTAGTTGTCGAACAGCCGGGGCATGTACAGGCCCGAACCCGCCGCAATCTCCGTCACCGCGTCCTCGGCGGCCGTCTGCTGCACGCTGCCGGTACCACCGCCGTTGACGAACTCCAGGTCCGGTACGACGGCCCGTACGGCCCGCACCACCTCCGCCCGCCGCTCCGCCAGCTCCTTGCGGGCCGCGCCCTGCATCAGCCGGATCGTCCGGGACCGCAGCGGGCGACCGGCCAGCGAGTCCCCGACCCCGGCGACATGGCCCTCGTACGCCATCAGCCCCACGACCCGGAAGCCGGGCCGGGCGGTCACCGCCCGGGCCAGCCCGGCCAGCTGCGCGGGCTCGCGCAGCGGGGACCGGCGGGCCCCGATCCGTACCCGGCCGCCGAACAGCCGCAGGGACGTGTCCAGTTCCAGGCAGACCCGGATCTCCTCGGCGCCGCCGTCCCGGGCCGCGTCGATCAGGTCGAGCTGCGCCGGATCGTCCACGACCACCGTGACCGCGCCGGCCAGCTTGGCGTCGTTCGCCAGCTCGCCGAAGCCGGCCCGGTCGGCCGAGGGATAGGCGAGCAGGACGTCCTCGAACCCGGACCGGGCCAGCCAGAGCGACTCGGCGAGGGTGTACGACATGATCCCCGCGAACCCGGGACGGGCGAGGGCCCGTTCCAGCAGCGCGCGGCACCGCACCGACTTGCTCGCGACCCGGACCGGCTTGCCGGCGGCGCGGCGGACGAGATCGTCGGCGTTGGCGTCGAAGGCGTCGAGATCCACGACGGCCAGCGGCGCGTCCAGGTGCGCGGTCGCCCGGTCGTACCGGGCGCGGTCGGTGGCGGCGGAGTTCATGGGCGGCAGCTTGCCAGAGGTCTCTACCGGTGGGTAGGGGTTCCCCGCCCGCCCTTTCCCCGTTTCCCGGGGGCGCCGCGCCCCGGGCGCGGGGGCTCCGCCCCGAGCCCCGCGCCTCGATCGCCGGCGGGGCCGGGGGTGGCCGGACGCGGGCGGGTCCAAGTGGTGCGGTACCGGCAAGCAGCCTGTGGTGCCGACGCCGTAGAGTAAGGGCAGGCAGCCGTACGGAACGGGGGGCGGAGCCGCCGGATGACCACGACGACACCGCGGACCGAGATCCTGGGCGAGCCCGAACCGCCACAGCCCGCGCACCCGGACACGCGCCGCCACCCCGCCCGGATCCTCGCCGCCACCCTCTGCGCCCTCCTCGGCAGCGGCCTCGTCGGCGGGGCCGCCCTCGCCACCTGGGCCGAACACCGCGCCGCGGCCCGCCCCCTCCCCGCCGACGCCGCCTACCGCAAGGCCGGGTCGCTGTGGCGCGCCGCCCCCGTCGACAGCCTGCTCCCGCCCGTCCTCACCGGCCCCTCCGCCGGCCCCGGCGGCTCCGACCGCACCTGGACCCGGATCGCGCTCGCCCCCGACGCCGACTGCCCGGCCGCCCTCGCCGCCGACTGGCAGGCCCTGCTCGCCGCCACCGGCTGCACCCGCGTGCTCCGCGCCACCTACACCGACGCCACCCGCAGTTCACTGATCACCGTCGGCATGGTCTTCACCCCCGCCGGAGCCCCCGCGATGGCCGCCCTCCGGGGCCATGTCCCGGCCCCGCCCGCGTACGGGTTCACCGACGCGCAGCGCGCCGCCTGGGCCAGCTCCGTACTCACCGAGGCACCCGTCGTCGTCTACACCGTCTCCGCCTTCGCCGACGGCCGCGCACCGGGCGCACTCCACCCCGCCGCCGACCTGATGAAGAAGGAGGCCACGGGAGCCGCCGCCCAGGCCGGTCTCGGCCACGAGGCCCAGGCGCTCGCCGACCGGGTCGGCCACGGCCTCGCCTTCCTCGCCGCACCGCCCGCCACGCCCACCCCGGAGCCCACCCGATGATCCGCCGGGCCTCCGGGCGGACGGCCGCCGCCCTGCTCACCGCGACCCTCCTGGTGTCCGCCACCGCGTCCCCCGTCGCCGCCGACAACATCCGCGACCGTCAGTGGGGCCTGCTGGCCCTGCGTGCCGAGGAGGCCTGGGGAACCACCCGGGGCGACGGGGTGACCGTGGCCGTCCTCGACACCGGCGTCGACGAATCCCATCCCGACCTCTCCGGCCAGGTCCTCGCCGGCACCGACCTCATCGGCATGGGGGCCGGCCCCGGCGACCGCGCCTGGGCCCGCCACGGAACCGCCATGGCGAGCATCATCGCCGGGCACGGCCACGGTCCCAACCGCGGCCAGGGCGTCCTCGGCATCGCCCCGCAGGCACGGATCCTCCCCGTCCGGGTGATCCTCGAAGAGGGCGACCCGGGCCGCGCCAAGGCCCGCGACAGCAAGGGCGGGTCGCTGGCCGAGGGCATCCGCTGGGCCGCGGACCACGGCGCCGACGTGATCAACCTGTCCCTCGGTGACGACAGCGACTCCGCCCACCACGAGGCGGGGGAGGACGAGGCCGTCCAGTACGCCCTGGCCAAGGGGGTGGTCGTCGTGGCCTCCGCGGGCAACGGCGGCGAGGCGGGCGACCGCGTCTCCTACCCGGCCGCCTATCCGGGGGTCATCGCCGTCACCGCCGTCGACCGGCGCGGCAAGAAGGCCAAGTTCTCCACCCGCAACTGGTACGCCACCGTCAGCGCCCCCGGCGTCGACGTCGTCATCGCCGACCCCGACCGCTCCTACTACGAGGGCTGGGGCACCAGCGCCGCGGCGGCCTTCGTCTCCGGCGCCGTCGCCCTCGTCCTGGCCGCGCACCCCGACCTGACCCCGGCGCAGGTGAAGAAGCTGCTGGAGACGACCGCCTCCGACTCCCCGGCCGGCGGCCGCGACGACGCCCGCGGTCATGGGCTGGTCGACCCCGTCGCCGCTCTCCGGGCCGCCGAGGAGATACGCCCGGAGGCCGCGGCACCCGTGCCCGCCTTGGCCGGGAGCACCTACTTCGGCCCCGGCCCCGAGGCGCCCCGCCCGCCCGCGCGGGGCGTCCGGCCGGGGGCCCCGGCGGCAGCGGTCGCGGGGGCGGTGCTGCTGGTGCTGGCCGCCGTACTCGCGCGGCGCCCGCGCCGGGGCGCCCGGGGCCGTGGCCAGGACCCGTACCCGGCACAGTAGGGTCGGGTAACTGTGGCGAACAAGAACATTCCCGACCCGGGATTCTCCGACGACGACGGCTCCGCCGATCCCCGGCTGACCGAGGCCCTGGCCGCCTGGTCCGCGGACCGGTCGAAGGAGCCGCAGGTCCTGGCCGCGCTCAGGGGCGCCCGCCTGCTGGTCCCCGTGGTGGCCGTCCTCGGCGAGGTGGAGACCGACCCGGAGACGGGTCTGCGGCGCGAGAAGACCAGCGACATGGCCGTCCCCACCCTGCGGGCGGGCGACCGGCGGGCCCTGCCCGCCTTCACCTCGATCGCCTCGCTCGCGCTCTGGGACCCCGCCGCCCGGCCGGTGGCCGTCCCGCTGCACCAGGCGCTGGCGGCCGCCGCGCACGAGAAGGCCGACACCGTGGTCATCGACCTGGCCGGCCCCGTCACCTACCAGCTGACCGGCTCCGCCCTGCTCGCGCTCGCCGAGGGCCGCACCGACGCGGGGCCGCTGGCCGATCCCGCCGTACGGGAAGCCGTACGGGCCGCCGTGTCCGCGGAGCCGGCCGTCCTGCGCGCCCACCTCGGCCCGGGCGGTGCCGACTCCGACGGCACCCTGGCGATCGTCCTGGCCGGGGGCGCGCAGGCGTCCGCCGCGGCCCGGCGGGTCGCCGAGGCGCTGGCGGCCGACACCACGCTGCGGGCCCGGCTGGTCCGAGGGCTGGACCTGGCGCTGCTGCCCCCGGAGGCCCCGGCCCCGCCCGGCGAGCCGCTGTTCACCCGCTGACCGGGCGGGTTCCCCGCGCGGTCCCCGCACACGACGACGGCCGGCGCACCCCCGTGCGGGGTGCGCCGGCCGTCGTCGTGTGCGGTTCCGGTTCCGGGCTCAGCCGAAGACGGGACCCGTGAACTTCTCGCCCGGACCCTGGCCCGGCTCGTCCGGCACGATCGAGGCCTCGCGGAAGGCCAGCTGGAGCGACTTCAGGCCGTCGCGCAGCGGGGCGGCGTGGAAGGAGCTGATCTCGGTGGCGCTCGCGGTGACCAGGCCGGCCAGGGCCGTGATCAGCTTGCGGGCCTCGTCGAGGTCCTTGTGCTCGGAGTCCGGCTTGTCCAGGCCCAGGTTGACCGCCGCGGCGCTCAGCAGGTGCACGGCCACCGTGGTGATCACCTCGACGGCGGGCACGTCCGCGATGTCGCGGGTCATGGTGTCGTAGTCGGGGGCGCCGTCGGCAGCGGGTTCGGTGGGGGGTGTCGCGTCAGTCATGCGCCCCACGATATGCCGTGCGGCGGGCTTGCGGCGCGGGTGCTAGTATGTACTTCGACCGGCCGGACACTTCTGTGCCCGGCCCACAAGTGGAGGCTCCGTTCTCCCACCTGACTGCCCTCCGGGGCGGCGGGTCACCGGTCAGGCGGCATCCATCGTTCCGTACGGACGATGGAAAGCTGCCCGAGTTTACGCCCCGCGGTTCGCACGCGGCGGTGTTCCGGTTGTTTTGGAGCCCCTGCCTGTGCCCGGCGGGGCTTTTTTGATTCTCCCGCTGCGGTCGGTCTGACGGAAATACACGTCAGCGGCTGTCTGCCAGGCAGCCGTGTGGTGCTACCGAGGAGGATCCATCAGCACCGAGCCCCGCATCAACGACCGGATTCGCGTTCCCGAGGTACGGCTTGTCGGTCCCAGCGGCGAGCAGGTCGGCATCGTGCCGCTTGCCAAGGCGCTTGAGCTCGCGCAGGAGTACGACCTCGACCTGGTCGAGGTCGCGGCGTCCGCACGCCCGCCGGTCTGCAAGCTCATGGACTACGGCAAGTTCAAGTACGAGTCGGCCATGAAGGCCCGTGAGGCGCGCAAGAACCAGGCGCACACGGTCATCAAGGAAATGAAGCTCCGGCCGAAGATCGACCCGCACGACTATGACACCAAGAAGGGTCACGTCGTTCGGTTCCTCAAGCAGGGCGACAAGGTCAAGATCACGATCATGTTCCGTGGTCGCGAGCAGTCCCGGCCGGAACTCGGCTACCGACTGCTGCAGCGTCTCGCTTCGGACGTCGAGGACCTCGGGTTCATCGAGTCGAACCCGAAGCAGGACGGCCGAAACATGATCATGGTCCTCGGTCCGCACAAGAAGAAGACCGAGGCGATGGCCGAAGCCCGCGAGGCGCAGGCCGCCCGCAAGGCGGAGCGCCAGGGTGTCGCCCACACCGAAGACGAGGCTCCTTCCGAGGCTGCCGCCGTCGAGGCCGATGACACCACCGAGGTCGCCTCCGCCGAGGCCACCGAGGCCGCTGCCGAACAGGCTCCGGCCGACGAGGCGAACGCCGAGGCCTGATTCCAGGACACTCCGTCCCGGATCACCCGACACAACATGACGCTCCCGTAAGCCGGTCCCGTACCGGACCGGTGGGAGCGCCACCGACGAGGAGATAACGGCGCCATGCCGAAGAACAAGACGCACAGCGGTACCAAGAAGCGCTTCAAGGTCACCGGCTCCGGCAAGGTGCTCCGTGAGCGCGCCGGCAAGCGCCACCTGCTCGAGCACAAGTCGTCCCGTGTCACCCGCCGCCTCACCGGCAACGCGGAGATGGCCCCCGGCGACGCCGCGAAGATCAAGAAGCTTCTCGGCATCTGACGTCTCCGCTCCCCCTGCCGGGAGCGGACGCACGTCGAGACCGGGACCCCATCGAATTTCGGGCCGTGTGAAGACAACCACGGCCCCGCTACAAGGAGTTAAAAAGTGGCACGCGTCAAGCGGGCAGTAAACGCCCACAAGAAGCGCCGGGCGATCCTCGAGGCGGCCTCCGGCTACCGCGGTCAGCGTTCGCGCCTGTACCGCAAGGCCAAGGAGCAGGTCACCCACTCGCTGGTCTACAACTTCAACGACCGCAAGAAGCGCAAGGGCGACTTCCGTCAGCTGTGGATCCAGCGCATCAACGCCGCTGCCCGCCAGAACGGCATGACGTACAACCGCCTCATCCAGGGTCTGAAGGCCGCCAACATCGAGGTGGACCGCAAGATCCTCGCGGAGCTGGCCGTCAACGACGCCAACGCGTTCGCCGCGCTCGTCGAGGTCGCGCAGAAGGCGCTTCCGGCCGACGTCAACGCCCCCAAGGCCGCTGCCTAAGGGCTAGCCGGCCCAGCTCACCCAGGGCCGGCCCCCACGGACCCGCAGGCATTCGCCTGCGGGTCCGTGTGCTTTCCGCGCCGCGCCGCGCCGGGCCGAGCCGCCCCGAGCGGCCCGCCGCGCTGCCGCCGCCGTCCCGTTCCCGTCCCGCCCGGAACCCCGAGCCCGGAACCCCGAGAGAGAACCGCACACACCATGGGTCACCCCGACGAGCTGATCTCCCCCCGATCCCCGCGGGTGGCCGCCGCCAGACGCCTGGCGCGGCGCAACTTCCGCACCAAGGAGCGCCGCTTCATCGCCGAGGGCCCCCAGGCCGTCCGCGAGGCCGTGGAGCACCGCGGTCCCACGGGCGCGTCGACCCTGATCGAGCTGTTCGCCACCGTCGAGGCCGCCGAGCGCTACTCCGGGATCGTCGAGGCCGCCCTGGACGCGGGCGCCCGCGTGCACTACGCCTCCGACGAGGTCCTCGCCGAGGTCTCGCAGACCGTCACCCCCCAGGGCCTGGTCGGTGTCTGCCACTTCCTGGACTCCCCGTTCGAGGAGGTCCTGCGGGCCCGGCCGAGGCTCGTCGCCGTCCTCGCGCACGTCCGCGACCCCGGCAACGCCGGTACGGTGCTGCGCTGCGCGGACGCCGCGGGCGCCGACGCGGTGGTGCTGACCGACGCCTCCGTGGACCTGTACAACCCGAAGTCGGTACGGGCCTCCGTCGGCTCCCTGTTCCACCTCCCGGTCGCCGTCGGCGTTCCGGTCGAGGAGGCCGTCGAAGGGCTCCGGGCGGCCGGCGTGCGCATCCTGGCGGCCGACGGCGCCGGTGAGGACGACCTCGACGCCGAGCTCGACGCCGGCACCATGGGCGGGCCCTCCGCCTGGGTCTTCGGCAACGAGGCATGGGGTCTCCCGGAGGAGACCAGGGCCCTGGCGGACGCCGTCGTACGGGTCCCGATCCACGGAAAGGCGGAGAGCCTGAACCTGGCGACGGCCGCCGCCGTGTGCCTCTACGCGTCCGCGCGTGCACAGCGGGCGCCCGGAGGGTGCCGCTCTGTGACCCCCAGCTAGTAATGTGGCGGCCCGGGGGGCCCACTGCGCTACTCGGAGATGTGGGGTACGGGGACATGACCGTCGGTACGAACAGCTTGCCGGAGGCCGACACGACGGCCGGTCCGGCGTCGTCGCCGGGCGCCCCCTGCGCCCGTACGGGCGGGCCCGCGGACGACGCCGTGCCCCCCGCACGCGCCTCCGAGGCACTGAGCGGCGTACCGCCGCAGGGCGCGGGCCGCGGGGCGCTCCTGGGCGCCGGTGCCCCGGGTGAGGGGCTCGCCTTCGGGATCGACCCCGACTGCCTGCCCGACGGGCTCGTCGTCGCCGACGCCACCGGGCACGTCATCTGCTTCAACCGGGCCGCGGCCCGGATGACCGCGACCGATCCCGCCCAGGCCCTCGGCAGGCGCATCGAGCGGGCGCTCCCGCTGGAGGACCTCGAAGGCCGCCGCTGGTGGGCGCTGACCGATCCGTACGGGGGCCTCGCCACCCGGCGCGGGCAGCCCGAGCGGAACCTGCTGCTTCCCGGCGGCCGCGAGGTGCTGGTCTCCGCCAGCTACGTGCGCACGCACCCCACCGGCCCGCTGCGCCGCCTCGTGGTCACCCTGCGCGGTACCGAGGCCCGGCGCCGGACCGAGCGCAGCCACGCCGAGCTCATCGCCACCGTCGCCCACGAGCTGCGCTCCCCGCTGACCTCGGTCAAGGGGTTCACGGCCACCCTGCTCGCCAAGTGGGAGCGGTTCACCGACGACCAGAAGCGGCTGATGCTGGAGACCGTCGACGCCGACGCCAACCGCGTCACCCGCCTCATCGCCGAGCTGCTCGACATCTCCCGCATCGACTCCGGCCGTCTGGAGGTGCGCCGCCAGCCGGTGGACATCGCCACCGCCGTCGGCCGCCACGTGCAGGCGCTCACCGCGAACGGGCAGGCCCCCGAACGGTTCCTCGTGAGCGTCAGCCGTCCGCTCCCCGATCTGTGGGCCGACCCGGACAAGATCGACCAGATCCTCGGCAACCTCCTGGAAAATGCGGTGCGCCACGGCGAGGGAACGGTCACCATCGGGGTGTCGCCGCATGAGAAGGGAACCGCCGTCACCGTGACTGACGAAGGCCCCGGGATCCCCGAGGAGTCGATGGGCCGCGTCTTCACCCGCTTCTGGCGGGGGAGCAAGCGCGGCGGCACCGGCCTGGGCCTGTACATCGTCAAGGGCATCGTGGAGGCGCACGGCGGGACCATCACGGTCGGCCGCGGCCCCGGCGGCGGCGCCGAGTTCCGATTTATCCTGCCCGTGAGCGCCCCCGCGTACCTCACGCAGTAGCCCTGCGGAGCGTCTCGGCAGGCGGCCCACGGGCTCCTTCACCCCCGGCGACCTTTAGACTCGTCCTTTGGCACCTTTGTGTCCTTGTGCCGAGCGCGTCCTGCGCGTCGCGCGGGGGACCCAACCAGCCAGCCATCGGAAGTACGGGAAGAGATGTCGGCACCGAACAAGTCGTACGACCCTGTCGAGGTCGAGGCACTGAAACCGGAAGAGATCGAGCGCATGCGGGACGAGGCGCTCGCCGCCTTCGCGTCCGCCGGCGACCTCGACGCGCTGCGCGAGGCGAAGACCGCGCACATGGGCGACCGCTCGCCCCTGGCGCTCGCCAACCGCGAGATCGGCGCGCTGCCCCCGCAGGCCAAGGCCGAGGCGGGCAAGCGCGTGGGCCAGGCCCGTGGCGCCGTGAACAAGGCCTTCGGGGCCCGCACGGTCGCGCTGGAGGCCGAGCGCGACGAGCGGGTGCTGGTCGAGGAGGCCGTGGACGTCACGCTGCCCTACGACCGCGTCCCCGCGGGCGCCCGGCACCCCCTGACCACGCTGATGGACCGCATCGCGGACATCTTCGTGGCCATGGGGTACGAGGTCGCCGAGGGCCCCGAGGTGGAGGCGGAGTGGTTCAACTTCGACGCCCTCAACTTCACGCCCGACCACCCGGCGCGGCAGATGCAGGACACCTTCTTCGTCCAGGGGCCCGAGGGCACCCAGGGCGACGAGTCCGGTGTCGTGCTGCGCACCCACACCTCCCCGGTGCAGGCGCGCTCGCTGCTGGAGCGCAAGCCCCCCGTCTACATCGTCTGCCCGGGCCGCGTGTACCGCACCGACGAGCTGGACGCGACGCACACCCCGGTCTTCCACCAGGTCGAGCTGCTCGCCGTGGACGAGGGCCTGACCATGGCGGACCTCAAGGGCACCATGGACCACATGGTCCAGGAGCTCTTCGGTGAGGGCACCACCACGCGCCTGCGCCCGCACTTCTTCCCCTTCACCGAGCCGTCCGCCGAGATGGACATGCAGTGCTACGTGTGCCGCGGCGAGTCGGTGGGCAACCCCGACCGCCCGTGCCGTACCTGCTCCAGCGAGGGCTGGATCGAGCTCGGCGGCTGCGGCATGGTCAACCCCAAGGTGCTCGTCGCCTGCGGTGTCGACCCCGAGAAGTACAGCGGGTTCGCCTTCGGGTTCGGCATCGAACGGATGCTGATGTTCCGCCACAACGTCGAAGACATGCGAGACATGGTCGAGGGTGACGTTCGCTTCACCCGGCCGTTCGGGAGTGAGATCTGATGCGCGTCCCGCTTTCCTGGCTGCGGGAGTACGTCGACCTCCCCGCGGGCGAAACCGGCCGTGACGTGGCGGCCAAGCTGGTCGACGCCGGCCTCGAAGTCGAGACCGTCGAGCAGCTCGGCGGCGGCCTCAAGGGCCCGCTCGTCGTCGGTCAGGTGCTGACCATTGAGGAGCTGGAGGGCTTCCGCAAGCCGATCCGCTTCTGCACGGTCGACGTCGGCTCCGCCAACGGCACCGGTGAGCCGCAGGAGATCGTCTGCGGCGCCCGGAACTTCGCCGTCGGCGACAAGGTCGTCGTGGTGCTGCCCGGCGCGGTCCTGCCCGGCGACTTCGCGATCGCCTCGCGCAAGACCTACGGCCGCACCTCGCACGGCATGATCTGCTCCGGCGACGAGCTGGGCATGGGCGACGACGGCACGCACGGCATCATCGTGCTGCCGCCCGAGCACGAGGTCGGCACCGACGCGATCGAGCTGCTCCAGCTCGTCGACGAGGTCCTCGACATCGACATCACCCCGGACCGCGGCTACTGCATGTCCATGCGCGGTGTCGCCCGTGAGGCGGCCACCGCCTACGGGCTGCCGCTGCGCGACCCGGCGCTGCTCGACGTGCCCGCGCCGAACTCGTACGGCTACCCCGTCAAGGTCGACGACCCGGCCGGCTGCGACCGCTTCACGGCCCGCACGGTCACCGGTCTCGACCCCGACGCGCGCTCCCCGATCTGGCTGTCCCGCCGCCTGCAGAAGGCGGGCATGCGCCCGATCTCGCTCGCCGTGGACATCACCAACTACGTGATGCTGGAGCTCGGCCAGCCGCTGCACGCCTACGACCGCTCCAGCATCGAGGGCACCATCGGTGTCCGCCGCGCCGAGCAGGGCGAGAAGTTCACCACCCTCGACGGCGTCAAGCGCACGCTCGACGCCGAGGACCTGGTGATCACCGACAACAGCGGGCCGATCGGGCTCGCCGGTGTCATGGGCGGCGCCAACACCGAGATCGCCGACTCCGTCACCGACCCCGAGACCGGCCAGGTCACGGGGACCACGGACGTCGTCATCGAGGCAGCGCACTTCGACTCCGTGGCGATCTCGCGCACCGCCCGCCGCCTGAAGCTGTCCTCCGAGGCGTCCAAGCGCTTCGAGCGGGGCGTCGACCCGCAGGCCGCCGCCGCGGCCGCGCAGCGGACCGTCGACCTGCTCGTGCTGCTCGCGGGCGGCACCGCCGAGGCGGGCGTCACCGAGGTCATCGCCCCGGGCGCGCCGCGCACCATCGCCATGCCCGCGGACCACCCGGACCGGGTGGCGGGCATGGAGTACGGCCGCGAGACCGTCGTACGCCGGCTCCAGGAGATCGGCTGCGACGTCTACGGCCAGGACGAGCTCGTCGTCACCGTCCCCTCGTGGCGGCCCGACCTCGCCGCGCCCAACGACCTCGCCGAAGAGGTCATCCGGCTGGAGGGCTACGGGAACCTCCCCTCCACCCTCCCGCAGGTGCCCTCGGGCCGCGGTCTGACCGCCCGGCAGCAGCTGCACCGCCGGGTCGGCCGTGCGCTGGCCGGCGCGGGCTACGTCGAGGCGCTCAGCTACCCGTTCATCGGCGAGGGCGTCTTCGACCAGCTCCAGCTCCCGGCGCACGACGTGGCCCGCCAGGTCGTCAAGCTGGTCAACCCGATCTCCGACGAGGAGCCGGCGCTGCGCACCACGCTGCTGCCGGGTCTGCTCGGCGCGCTGCGCCGCAACGACAGCCGGGGCAGCCACGACCTCGCGCTCTTCGAGACCGGTTCGGTCTTCCGGGCCGCCGCCCAGCCGGGTGTCGCCGTACGGCTGCCCGTCGACCGGCGTCCCACGGACGAGGAGATCGCCACCCTGAACGCGGCCCTGCCCGCGCAGCCGCGGTACGCCGCGGTCGTGCTGGCCGGTGCCCGCGAGCAGGCCGGCTGGTGGGGCAAGGGCCGTCCGGCCGGCTGGGCGGACGCGGTCCAGGCCGCCCGCGCGCTGGCCGCCGAGGCCGGCACCGAGCTGGTGGTCCGCCAGGGCCAGTACGGCCCCTGGCACCCGGGCCGCTGCGCCGAGCTGGTCGTCACCCTCGACGGGGTCGAGCAGGTCATCGGCCACGCCGGTGAGCTCCACCCGCGCGTGGTCAAGGCGATGGGCCTGCCGGCCCGCACCAGCGCGATGGAGCTCGACCTGGACCGCCTCGCGGCGGCCGGCGGCGAGGCCCTGCGGGCTCCGCGGATCTCCTCCTTCCCGGTGGCGACCCAGGACGTGGCGCTGATCGTCGACGCGTCGGTCCCGGCGTCCTCGGTGGAGGCCGCGCTGCGCAAGGGCGCGGGCGAACTCCTCGAATCGCTGCGGCTGTTCGACGTGTTCACCGGTGAGCAGGTGGGCGAGGGCAAGAAGTCCCTGGCCTACGCGCTGCGCTTCCGCGCGGCCGACCGGACGCTGACCGCCGAGGAGTCCACGGCCGCGCGTGACGCGGCGGTGGCCCTGGCGGGCGAGCGGACCGGGGCGGTGCTCCGGGGCGCGTAGCCGCTTCCGTACCCGCGTGAGGGGCACGTCCGGAACACCGGACGTGCCCCTCACTCGTTCGGGTGAGAACCGCGGTGGCCGTGCCATGGGGGCCGGCCGGTCGGCACCATCGGTCCGGCTGGTCCTGCGGACCGGTGGCCGTCCCGGCGCGGGAGGCGGCGGCCACGCCCGCGCGGCTGGAGGCGGGCGGGCACGCCGCTCTGCCGCGGCACACCGGCGGGCGGCTCGCCGACGACGTCACCCTGCCGGTGCTCTGCGGCGACCGGTCCTGACCACCGGCCCCGACACGCGCGCCGGGCCCGGTGGATGAGCCCGGCGCGCGCTCTCGGCCCGGCCCCTGCCGGGGCGCGGCGACCAACCGGGCGCCGGCGGGGCCGGAACGCGCCGCCCGTCTGCCATGGAGTGTCGGGCAGACAGCAGAACGGGCGGCGCGGTGACGGGTCGTCGCACTGTACGAGGGGGAGCCGACGACCCGAGCTACCTCTTGGCGAGGCTCTTCAGTGAAGCGCTTCCATGGGTCCGTGCGGCAGAGTGCGCATCGCATTTATGCGCGTACGCGGTTCACACCCCGTGTGAACCGCGCACCCACTAGCCTGAGACCGACGAGCCCCTGGAGCGGCCCATGCAGCCCAATGTCCTGCTCGACGCCCTCCTCGCCGAGGCGGGTATGTCCCACGCCGGACTCGCCGCGTACGTGAACCAGGCAGGCCGCACCCGCGGACTCGCTCTGCGCTACGAACACACCGCCGTGACACGGTGGTTGAAGGGGCAGCGGCCCCGGGGGCAGGTCCCGGACCTGATCTGCGAGGTGCTCGGCGGGCGGCTGCGGAGGCCCCTCGGGCTGGACGACATCGGGCTGGGCGCGGCCGACCGGCCCGTTCCGCTGCACGCCTCGCCCCTCAGCGGGTTCGTGGACCGGGCCGCCGCGCTGTGGCGTTCCGACGTCCAGGCCCGGCCGCAGCTCCTGGCCGCCGAGGCGGTCACGGGGACGCCCGCCGTCATCCCCGTGTGGGAATGGGAGAATCCGCCCGAGGACGCCGACGTCTCCCGCGAGGGCCCGCACCCGATCGGTCCCGAGCACATCGAGATCCTGAAGTCCGCCCGCGCGCACTACGAGCTGATGTACCGCCGGGCCGGCGGTCTCGCCACACGGGACCGGATCGTCCGCTTCCTGGGCAACGAGACCGCGCCCATGCTGCGCGGGAGCTACTCCGACGACCTCGGCCGCCGGCTGCACCGCGCCACGGGGTCCCTGGTGGCGGTGGCCGGGATCTGCGCGTACGACTCGGACGCCCACGGCCTGGCCCAGCGCTACTTCCACCAGGCCCTGCGCCTGGCCAAGGCGAGCGGGGACCGGGGGCTCGGCGCGTACGTCATCGCGCTGATCGTCAACCAGTCCCTGCACCTGCGGGAGTACCGCCAGGCCGTCGCCTTCGCCGAGGCCGCCCTGCGGGCCGCCGGGCGGCACACCACCCCGGCGCTGGCCGCCGACCTGTATGCGATGCAGGCCAAGGCCTACGCCCAACTCGGCGACACCCGGGCCGCACTGGCCTGCATCCGCAAGGCGGAGGCGGCGGCGGAGCGGATCACCCCGGGCAGCGAACCGGACGAGACCGGCTACGTACAGCCGGGGCTCGTCAACGTCCAGGTCGCCGAGGCGCTGCTCAGCCTGGGCGATCTGGAGGCCGCCCGGGTCCAGGCGACCGCCGCCGTCGGCACCCCGGCGCACGACCGCGGCCGGGTGCACCGGCTGGCGATGCTGTGCGAGATCCAGCTGCGCCAGGGGGAGGCGGACCGGGCCGCGGCGTCCGCGGCCGAGATGGCCGAGCGGGCCAAGGGCATGGAGTCGCTGCGGCTGCGCGACCGGCTGCGGGCGGTCCGCGAACAGCTTCTGACCAGCGGTTGTACGGGCGCGGAGGAGACCGCGCGGCTCATCGACGGGGCGCTGCGCGTTCCGCTGTGACGCGCCGGAGTGTTGCCATGTTGCCACCTACTCGAACGGAAGGTGGCACAACCGTGCAGTGGACGAACCTGAGTGAGCAGACCGTGTACAAGAACCGTTGGTTCGACGTGAATCTCGCCGATGTGGAACTCCCCGACGGCCGGCACCTGGACCACTTCGTGATCCGGCTGCGTCCGGTCGCCGTCGCCACGGCCGTGAACGGGGCCGACGAGGTGCTGCTGCTCTGGCGGCACCGTTTCATCACCGACAGCTGGGGCTGGGAACTGCCCGCCGGGGTGGTCGAGGACGGCGAGGACATCGCGTGCGCGGCGGCCCGGGAGATGGAGGAGGAGTCCGGCTGGCGTCCCGGCCCGCTCCACCACCTCATGACCGTCGAGCCGTCCAACGGGCTGACCGATGCCCGGCACCACCTCTACTGGGCGGACGGGGCCACGTACGTCGGGCATCCCGAGGACGACTTCGAGTCCTCACGCCGGGAGTGGGTCCCGCTGAAGCTCGTGCCGGACATGATCGCCCGCGGGGAGATCCCGGCCGCCAACATGGCGGCCGGGCTGCTCCTGCTGCACCATCTGCGGCTGGGCCGGCCGTAGGGGTCAGCCGTACGGGTAGAAGCCCGCGCCCGTCTTGCGGCCCAGGCGGCCGGCGTCGACCATGCGCTGGAGCAGCGGGGGAGCGGCGTACAGCGGCTCCTTGTACTCCGCGTACATCGAGTCGGCGATCGACGCGATGGTGTCCAGACCGATCAGGTCGGACAGCTTCAGCGGGCCCATCGGGTGGGCGCAGCCCAGCTCCATGCCGTTGTCGATGTCCTCGCGGCTGGCGATGCCCGACTCGAACATCCGGATCGCGGACAGCAGGTACGGGACGAGGAGCGCGTTGACGACGAACCCGGACCGGTCCTGGGCGCGGACCGCGTGCTTGCCCAGCACGTCCCGCACCAGGGCCTCGGCCCGCTTGACCGTCTCCTCGCCCGTGGTCAGCGCCGGGATCAGCTCGACGAGCTTCTGGACCGGGGCCGGGTTGAAGAAGTGGATGCCGATGACCTGGTCCGGCCGCGAGGTCGCGACGGCCAGCTTGACGAGCGGGATCGAGGAGGTGTTGGAGGCCAGGATCGCGTCCGGGCGGGTGATCACCTGGTCGAGGATCTGGAAGATCTCGGTCTTGACCTGCTCGTTCTCGACGACGGCCTCGATGACGAGGTCTCGGTCGGCGAACTCGCCGAGGTCGGTGGTGAAGGTGAGGCGGGCCAGGGTGGCGTCCCGCTCCTCCTCGGTGATCTTGCCGCGTTCGGCGGCCTTGGTCAGCGAGTTGTGCAGCCGGGTCCGGCCGATCTCCAGGGCTTCGCCGGTGGTCTCGGCGACCTTGACCTCAAGGCCACTACGGGCGCACACCTCGGCGATACCCGCACCCATCTGGCCACAGCCCACTACGCCGACCCGTGTGATGTCGGAAGGGAGGTCAGTCACTTCGTGCCTTTCGCAGCTCATCCGTCGGCGGGTCCCCCGTACGATTCCGGCGCCCGCCACGCCCCCCGACGTTACTCCCGACCTTGCGCGGGGCGGCGGGCCGGGGCGGGCATGCTGAGCGGGCACCGTGCAATGTCACTCAGCGAAGTGGAGATGTCACATGACGTACATCGGTCGACGGGCACTGCTGGCCGGAGCCGTGGGGGTGATCGCCGCCGCCACGGCCGGGTCGGCGGCCGCGGCGCCGCGGACTTCCGGGGGGATCCGCGGGGGGCGGGCCGCCGCGGGCTTCCGGGGGATGTGGATCGCCTCCGTGTCGAATGTGGACTGGCCCTCCGAGAGCGGACTCTCCGCGGCGCGGCAGCGCGCCGAGCTGCTCGACCTCCTCGACACCGCCGTCGAGCGGCGCCTGAACGCGGTGGTCCTCCAGGTCCGGCCGGCGGCGGACGCGTTCTGGCCCTCGAAGCTGGAGCCGTGGTCGCAGTGGCTGACCGGCGAGCAGGGGGCCGATCCCGGCTGGGACCCGCTGGGCACGGCCGTGCGGGAGGCGCACGCCCGGGGGCTGGAGCTGCACGCCTGGTTCAACCCGTACCGGGTGGCGAACCACACGGACCTCGACCGGCTGGGTCCCGCGCACCCGGCGCGGCGCAATCCGGGCTGGACGGTGGAGTACGGCGGCAAGCTCTACTACAACCCCGGCCTGCCCGAGGTGCGGCGCTTCGTCCAGGACGCCATGTTCGACGCGGTCTCCCGCTACCCGGTGGACGCCGTGCACTGGGACGACTACTTCTACCCCTACCCGGTGGAGGGGGAGTACTTCGACGACGACGAGGCCTTCGAGGAGTACGGAGCGGGCTTCGCCTCGCGCGCGGCCTGGCGCCGTGCCAACACCGACACCCTGGTCCGCGAGATGTCCGCACGGCTGCGGGCGCTGGATCCGGCGCCGCGGTTCGGGATCAGCCCGTTCGCCGTGTGGCGCAACTCCGACCGCGACCCGGCCGGTTCACCGACCCGGGCCGGCCTCGGGACGTACGACGACCTCTACGCGGACACCCGCAAGTGGGTCAGGGAGGGCTGGATCGACTACATCGTGCCGCAGGCCTACTGGCACATCGGGCACCCGACCGCCGACTACGCCGACATCGTGCCCTGGTGGGCGCGGACCGTGGCCGGTACGAAGGTGGACCTGTACGTGGGGGAGGCCCTGTACCGCTGCGACGCGGACAGCCCCACCGCGGCGTGGCGCGACCCCGGGGAGCTGTCGAAGCACCTGTCGTTCGCCGACGGGTACCCGGAGGTCCGTGGCCACGTCTACTTCTCCGCGAAGCAGGTGGCCGCGGACCCCAACGGGGCGATGGCCCGGGTGGTCGCCGACCACTACGGCACGGCGGCGCCCCGGCGCTGATTCAGTGCGTGGGCTCGGAGGGGTGGCGGACCGTGCAGTCGGGTCCGGGAGCCATCAGTGCCTCGTGTCCGTCCTGGAAGCGGACCCGGTACGGGGGGGTTCCGTTCTCGCCCAGGACCTGGGTGATCTCGCCCACCTTGTCGTGCTGTCCGACGATCCTGCCGTGCTGCACCAGCTGGTCGCCCTCGGTCGCGCGCATAACTGACCTCCTCGGGTGGCGGTCCGATCCGGTGCTTGCAGTTTAGGTCGTCATGGGGCTATTTGACCCGTTGGGTCACCGCGATGCAGACGAGGACCGCGCAGGCGGCGGCCGGTGCGGCGGGGGAGAGGTGCTCGCCCAGCAGGGCCACCGACCAGACGAGGGTCAGCAGCGGCTGGGCGAGCTGGAGCTGGCTGGCCCGCGGTGCGCCGATCTCGGCCATGCCCCGGTACCAGACGTACAGGCCCAGGAAGGTGGAACCGGCCGCCGCCCAGACCAGCCCGGCGAGCCCGTGGCCATTGAGGTGCACCGGTTCGTACGCGAGCCCGGCGGCGGAGCCGGCCAGGCTGAGCGGCAGGCACAGGACCAGCGCCCAGCCGATCACCTGCCAGCCGGGCAGCATCCGGGCGAGGCGGCCGCCCTCGGTGTACCCGGCGGCGCACACCAGCAGGGCCCCGAACAGGTAGGCGTCGCCCGTCGAGAGGGCGCCGCCGCTCTGCGCGAGCGTGAAGGCGATCACGACCGCCGCCCCGGTGAGGGCCGCGGCCCAGAAGGCGCGCGAGGGCCGGGCTCCGGTGCGCAGCGCGGACAGCGCGGCGGTGGTGAGCGGCAGGAGGCCGACCACCACGGCGGCGTGCGAGGTCGTGGAGGTCGTCAGCGCGAGAGTGGTGAGCATGGGGAAGCCGACGACCACTCCGGCGGCGACGACCGCGAGTCCCGCCCAGTGCTCACGGGCGGGCAGCGGGACCCGCCGGGCCAGCAGGAAGGCCCCGGCGATCGCGGCGGCGAGGACGCTGCGCAGCGCGACCAGCGACCACGGGCCGAAGCTCTCCAGTCCCCAGGCGGTGGCGGGGAAGGTCAGCGAGAAGGCGACGACGCCGAGCAGGGCGAGCGCGGTACCCCGGCGTACCGGGTTCTTGACCGCTATCGCGGTCGGGAGAGTAGTGCTATTCTGTGCTGTCATGTATGAGCGTAGCAGTGTGGCCGAGCTGGTGGATTCCCTGCGGTCCGAACTCGACCGCTACTCGGTAGGTGGAAAGCTCCCGTCGAGCAGGGCTCTGGTCGAGCGCCACCGGGTCAGCCCGGTCACCGTCTCCCGGGCCCTCGCGCAGCTCGCCGCCGAAGGCCTTGTCGTCACCCGGCCCGGCGCGGGGGTCTTCCGCGCGGCACCGCGTACGGCCGCCACCGCACCCGGGGACACCTCCTGGCAGGAGGTCGCCCTCAGCGCCGAGGCCCCCGGCGAGATCGTGCCGCGCTCGGTGGACGCCTCCGGTGTGCTGGCCTGTCTGGCCGCGCCGCCGCCCGGGGTGATCGGGCTCAACAGCGGTTACCTGCACGCCTCCATCCAGCCCGAGCGGGCCATGGCGGCGGCGCTCGCCCGGGCCGGGCGGCGCCCCGGAGCCTGGGACCGGCCGCCCATGGAGGGGCTGCCCGAACTGCGTGACTGGTTCGCCCGCGAGATCGGCGGGGGCGTCGCGGCCGCCGACGTACTGGTCACCGCGGGCGGCCAGAGCGCGCTGACCACCGCCCTGCGGGCGCTGGCCCCGCCGGGCGCGCCGATCCTGGTGGAGTCCCCGACCTATCCCGGGCTGCTGGCCATCGCCCGCGCCTCCGGGTGCCGGCCCGTGCCCGTCCCCGTGGACGCCGAGGGGGTCCGGCCGGAGCTGCTGGCCGCCGCCTTCGAAGCGACCGGGGCGCGGGTGTTCGTATGCCAGCCGCTGTTCCAGAACCCGACGGGGGCGGTACTGGCTCCCGCGCGGCGGGCCGAGGTGCTGAGGATCGCGCGGGCCGCCGGGGCCTTCGTGGTGGAGGACGACTACGCCCGCGCGCTGGGCCACGACGACGCCGGTCCACTGCCCGCGACGCTGGCCGCCGAGGACCACGACGGGGTGGTCGTGCACGTCCGGTCCCTGACCAAGGCCACCTCGCCCAGCCTGCGGGTGGGCGCCCTCGCGGCCCGGGGCCCGGTCGTGGACCGGCTGCGGGCCATCCAGGTCGTCGACACCTTCTTCGTGTCCCGGCCGCTCCAGGAGGCCGCCCTCGAACTGGTCGGTGCGCCCGCCTGGCCGCGCCACCTGCGCACCGTGGCCGCCGAGCTGCGGCACCGGAGGGACGTGCTCGCAGGGGCCCTGCGGCGCGAGCTGCCCGGGCTGACGCTGTCGCACCTGCCCTCGGGCGGCTACCAGTTGTGGGTCAGGATGGCCGACGGCGGCGACGACGCGGCCCTCGCGGCGGCGGCCCTGCGCGCCGGGGTGGCGGTCGCCGCCGGCCGCCCGTACTTCTGCGCCGAACCCCCCGGCCCTTACGTACGGCTCAGCTTCGCCGGGGTCTCGGGCCCGGGCGAACTGGTCGAGGCGGTCCAGCGGCTGCGTACCGGTCTGGCGGACGGCCTCGGTCCGGACGCTTGACCCGCTGCGGTATGCGGATCACCATCGCCGCATGCATGTTCGGGTTTCGCTTGTCGCAGCAGCCCGTAGTTCCTCGCTGCTCGCCGAGCGCTTCGACGACGACCGCCCGCTGGACGGAGCCGGCTGGCGGTCGGTGGAGTCCGCCGCGCAGGGCCTCGTGCCCCTGGGCGCGGCCGAGCTGCGCTACTGCTCGCCGACCCCGCGCAGCCGTGCCACGGGCGAGGCCCTCGGGTACGCGCCCCTCGCCCAGCCCGCGCTGCGCGAGTGCGACATGGGCCGCTGGCGGGGGCTGACCCTGGCCGAGGTGACCGCCCAGGAGCCCGGAGCGGTGGACCAGTGGCTCAGCGACCCGTGGTCCGCCCCGCACGGGGGCGAGTCCCTGCTCGCCTTCATCTCACGCGTCGGCGGCTGGCTCGACACCCGGCCGGCCGACGACGGGGGAGCGATCGTGGCGGTGGCGGAGCCCTCGGTGGTCCGGGCGGCCCTGGTGTACGCGCTGAAGGCGCCCCCGCTGACCTACTGGAACGTGGACGTCCGGCCGCTGTCCACGATGACCCTCACCGGCTGGTCCGGCCGTTGGCACCTGTCTCTGCAGGCCCCGGCGTAATCCGGTGGTGAGGGTCGCCGGCCATGGTCCACGGTGATCGAAACGGGCGCCCGAATATCGAAGCGGGCGTCCGAATCACCCGCGGAGCACGATCTTTCCTGCTAGACATCTTCCAGCGCGTACCGCGTCCCCGTGCGCCCTTCGCGCCCCTCCTCTCCGCCTCCGAGCCGTTGCATAAACGTGCAGCAGTACGTATAGTCATGCCATCGATGAGGAGGGTCCGATGGTGGTACGTGTAGCGGTGGCCGGTGCGAGCGGGTACGCGGGAGGAGAAGTCCTGCGCCTCCTGCTGTCGCACCCCGAGGTGGAGATCGGCGCCCTGACCGGCAACTCCAACGCCGGACAGCTCCTCGGCTCCCTGCAACCGCACCTCGTGCCGCTCGCGGGACGCACCCTGGAGCCGACCACCCCCGAGGTCCTCGCCGGACAGGGCCGCCGGCACGACGTGGTCTTCCTCGCCCTCCCGCACGGCCAGTCCGCAGCCGTGGCCGCCCAGCTCGGCGACGACGTCCTCGTCGTCGACATGGGCGCCGACCACCGGCTCAAGGACTCCGCCGACTGGGACGCCTTCTACGGCGCCCCGCACGCCGGCACCTGGCCCTACGGACTCCCCGAACTGCCCGGCGCCCGCGAGGCACTGGAAGGGACCAGGCGCATCGCGGTCCCCGGCTGCTTCCCCACCGCCGTCTCCCTCGCGCTCTTCCCCGCCTACCAGGGGAAGCTCGCCGAACCGGAGGCCGTGATCGTCGCCGCCACCGGCACCTCCGGCGCGGGCAAGGCCCTCAAGCCGCACCTGCTCGGCGCCGAGGTGATGGGCACCGTGACCCCGTACGGCGTGGGCGGCGGACACCGCCACACACCCGAGATGGTGCAGAACCTCAGCCCGCTCGCGGGCGAGCGCGTCTCGGTCTCCTTCACTCCCACCCTCGTGCCCATGGCACGCGGCATCCTCGCCACCTGCTCGGCCAAGGCGCTCCCCGGCACCACCGCCGAATCGCTGCGCGCCGCCTACGAGAAGGCGTACGCCGACGAGCCCTTCGTCCACCTGCTGCCCGAGGGCCAGATGCCGTCCACCAAATCCGTCCACGGTTCCAACGCCGTCCACGTCCAGGTCGCCTACGACGAGTCCGCCCGGCGGATCATCGCCGTCAGCGCCATCGACAACCTGACCAAGGGCACCGCCGGCGGCGCGGTGCAGAGCATGAACATCGCCCTGGGGTTCCACGAGAGCCTGGGTCTTTCGACGATCGGAGTCGCTCCGTGAGCAGGGGGCACCTCCCGGCGACAGCCGGGGGAGCACGCGCAGCCACCGGGCTGCGGACGACGACGACGGCCGCACCGGCGCACTGCGCGGGCGACCGGGACACCAGCCGCTACCGCGGCGGAGCGAACAGGAGCACGCAGTGAGCGTCACGGCAGCACAGGGATTCACGGCAGCGGGCATCGCCGCCGGGATCAAGGCCAACGGCAACCCCGACCTGGCCCTCGTGGTCAACAACGGGCCGAGTCTGGCCGCCGCGGGCGTCTTCACCTCCAACCGCGTCAAGGCCGCGCCCGTGCACTGGTCCGAGCAGGTCCTGCGGGGCGCCGCGGTCAGCGCGGTCGTCCTGAACTCCGGCGGCGCCAACGCCTGCACCGGCCCCAAGGGCTTCCAGGACACCCACGCCACCGCGGAGAAGGCCGCGCAGGTCCTCGGCGGCGACTTCAACGCCGGCGAGATCGCCGTCGCCTCCACCGGCCTGATCGGCGTCCTGCTCCCCATGGACAAGCTGCTCCCCGGCATCGAGACGGCCGCCGCGGCCCTGTCGGCGGACGGCGGCGAGGCCGCGGCCATCGCCATCAAGACCACCGACACCGTGCACAAGACGGCCACCGTCTCGCAGGGCGGCTGGACCGTCGGAGGCATGGCCAAGGGCGCGGGCATGCTCGCCCCGGGCCTGGCCACCATGCTCGTCGTCATCACCACCGACGCCGACCTGGACAGCGCCACGCTCGACAAGGCGCTGCGCGCCGCCACCCGCACCACCTTCGACCGGGTCGACTCCGACGGCTGCATGTCCACCAACGACACGGTCCTGCTGCTCGCCTCCGGTGCCTCCGGCCAGGTGCCGGCCTACGAGGAGTTCGCGGAGGCCGTGCGCACGGTCTGCGACGACCTGGCCCGCCAGCTCATCGGCGACGCCGAGGGCGCCAGCAAGGACATCCGCATCGAGGTCATCGGTGCGTTCACCGAGGACGACGCGGTCGAGGTCGGCCGGTCCATCGCCCGGAACAACCTGCTCAAGTGCGCCATCCACGGCGAGGACCCCAACTGGGGCCGGGTGCTCTCCGCGATCGGCACCACCAAGGCCGCCTTCGACCCGGACCGGCTGAACGTCGCCATCAACGACGTGTGGGTCTGCCGCAACGGATCGGTCGGCGACGACCGCGACCTGGTCTCCATGAAGGGCCGTGAGGTCCGCATCACCGCCGACCTGGCGAACGGCGGCGAATCCGCCGTGATCTGGGGCAACGACCTGACCGCCGAGTACGTCCACGAGAACAGCGCCTACTCCTCATGAGCGACGAGAAGGCCGGCCAGCCCGGCACCGCCCGCAAGCACACCGCCCTGCCCAAGGCGCAGATCCTCATCGAGGCCCTGCCGTGGCTCACCCGCCACAACGGCAAGGTCGTCGTCATCAAGTTCGGCGGCAACGCCATGATCGACGAGGACCTCAAGGCGGCCTTCGCCCAGGACGTCGTCTTCCTGCGCCAGGCCGGCCTGAGGCCGGTCGTCGTGCACGGCGGCGGCCCCCAGATCAACGCCCAGCTCGACAAGCAGGGCCTGGTCAGCGAGTTCAAGGCGGGGCTGCGCGTCACGACCCCGGAGGCCATGGACGTCGTACGGATGGTCCTCGCGGGCCAGGTCCAGCGCGAACTGGTCGGCCTGCTGAACCAGCACGGGCCGCTCGCCGTGGGCATGACCGGCGAGGACGCCCGCACGATCATCGCGACCAAGCACACCCCGGAGATCGGCGGCGAGGTCATCGACATCGGCCGGGTCGGGGAGATCACCTCCATCGACACCGGAGCCATCGAGGCCCTGCTGGCGGACGGCCGGATCCCGGTCATCTCCTCCATCGCCGGCAGCGCCGACGACCACCACGTCTACAACGTCAACGCGGACACGGCGGCCGCGGCGCTCGCCGCCGCCCTGGGCGCCGAGACGCTGATGGTCCTCACCGACGTCGAAGGCCTGTACGCGGACTGGCCGCACAGCGACGAGGTCATCAGCAAGCTCACCGTCAGCGAGCTGGAGAAGCTGCTGCCCGAGCTGTCCAGCGGCATGGTGCCCAAGATGGAGGGCTGCCTGCACGCCGTCCGCAACGGGGTGAACACCGCCCGCGTGCTCGACGGGCGGGTCCAGCACTCGATCCTGCTGGAGATCTTCACGGACTCCGGCATCGGCACGATGGTCGTGCCCGACGACCAGTCAGGGGGAACGGAATGACGAAGGGCACCGGCAACCAGGCGTACGGCGCACGCTGGCAGGGCGCGCTGACCAACAACTACGGCACCCCCGCGGTCGCGCTCGTGCGCGGCCAGGGCGCCCAGGTCTGGGACGCCGACGGGAACCAGTACACCGACTTCGTCGGCGGCATCGCGGTCAACGCCCTCGGGCACGCCCACCCGGCGATCACGGCAGCCGTGACCGAGCAGGTCTCCACCCTCGGCCACGTCTCCAACCTCTTCATCTCCGAGCCGGTCGTCGCGCTCGGCGAACGGCTGCTCCAGCTCTTCGGCCGCCCCGGCAAGGTCTTCTTCTGCAACTCCGGGGCCGAGTCCATCGAGGCCGCCTTCAAGATCGGCCGGCTGACCGGGCGGACCCACATGGTCGCCACCGACGGCGGCTTCCACGGCCGGACCATGGGTGCCCTCGCGCTCACCGGCCAGCCGAAGAAGCAGGAGCCCTTCCGGCCCCTGCCGGGCGATGTCACGCACGTCCCCTACGGTGACGTGGAGGCCCTGCGGGCCGCCGTCACCGAGGCGACCGCGCTCGTCGTCATCGAGCCCATCCAGGGCGAGAACGGCGTCGTCGTACCCCCCGCCGGATACCTGACGGCCGCCCGCGAGATCACCCGCGCCACCGGCACCCTGCTCGTCCTCGACGAGGTCCAGACCGGTGTCGGCCGGTGCGGCCAGTGGTTCGAGCACCAGGCCCACGAGGACGTCGAGCCCGACATCGTCACCCTCGCCAAGGGGCTGGGCGGCGGTCTGCCCATCGGCGCGGTGGTCGCCTTCGGCCCCGTCGCCGACCTGCTCCAGCCCGGTCAGCACGGCACCACCTTCGGCGGGAACCCGGTCGCCTGCGCCGCCGGCCTCGCCGTCATCGACACGATCGCGACGGGCGGCCTGCTCGACCAGGTCAAGGCCCGGGGCGAGCGACTGCGCTCCGGGATCGAGGGCACGGGCCACGCCCTCGTCTCCCACGTCCGCGGCTCGGGCCTGCTGCTGGGTATCGTGCTGACCGAGCCGCTCGCCGCCCGGGTGCAGCAGGCGGCTCAGGATGCCGGCTTCCTGGTCAACGCGCCCGCCCCCGACGTCGTACGGCTGATGCCGCCGTACGTACTCACCGAGGCCGAGGCGGACGCGTTCGTCCGGGCCCTGCCCGGCATCCTTGACGCAGCAGGTGGGGACGGATCCGGAGAATGAGACGACGATGAGTCAGGCGCAGGACAACGAGCAAGGCGGCCAGGCCGTCCCGCAGACCCGCACCGCGCGTCACCGCCGGATCGTGGACATCCTCAACCGGCAGCCGGTCCGCTCACAGAGCCAGCTGGCCAAGCTGCTCGCCGACGACGGGCTGAGCGTCACCCAGGCGACGCTCTCGCGCGACCTCGACGAACTGGGCGCGGTGAAGATCCGCAACACCGGCGGCGAGCTGATCTACGCGGTTCCCAGCGAGGGCGGTTTCCGCACCCCGCAGGCCCCGCTCGGCGAGTCCGCGAAGGAGGAGCGCATGCGGCGCCTCTCCGGGGAGCTGCTGATCTCGGCGGAGGCGTCCGCGAACCTCGTGGTCCTGCGCACCCCGCCGGGTGCCGCGCAGTTCCTCGCATCGGCGATCGACCAGGCCGAACTCCGGGCGATCCTCGGCACGATCGCGGGCGACGACACGCTGATGCTGATCAGCCGGGACCCGGCGGGCGGCCAGGCCCTGGCCGACCACCTGCTGAAGCTGGCGCAGAAGGAGGGCTGAGCGGGGCCGGTCGGGGCGAGTCCCCCGGGGACCGCGGGGCGGGAAATCCGGTGCCGGACCGGGGGCCGCCGACATAGCCTCGGGACGTGCTCCAACTCGTCCTCGCCCTGTCGGTGTCCGTCGTCACCGCCGCCGTCTACGGGCCCATCGGCCTGCGGTGGCGGCGCCGGACGCTGGTCCGGCGCGAGATCCTCCGGCGCCTCGCCGCCCTGCGCCTGGAGCCGTACCACGCCGCGCTGCTGCGAGGCGAGGCGACCGGGACGGCGGCCGCCGAACTCGTCCTCGCCGGGTCCCTCCGGATCGACGGGGAAGGCGCGGTGTTCCTCACCGAGGAAGGCCGCGACCCCGGCCGGACCCCCGCCCATCCACTGCCCGCCGCCCTGCTGGAGGCCGTACGCCGGCACGATCCCGAGCCGGTGTCGATCGGCTGGATCGACCGGTGCGACGAGGAGTACACGGCGCGGCGCAGCGCGTACGGGAGTGAACGCGAGTCCCTGCTGCCCGAACTCCCGCGGATGCCGGACGGCCAGGAGAACCGGCTGCTGGCCTGCTGCGGCTGCGTGGGCATCGTCCTGGCGATGTTCTTCTGGACCATCGCGGGCGTCCTGCTGTTCGCCGAACGCCCCCACGGCATGAGGGAATGGGCCTGCGCCGCGGTGGCCGCCCTCGGCCTGGTGACGCTCGCGTTCGCGGAGAAGGCCGCCAGGACGGTCCGGGCCCGGACGGCATGCGAGGACCCGCTGGGCGACCTGGTCCGAGCCGCGCCGCACCCGGCCTTCACGGCGCTGGACGAGCAGCAGCGCCTCCACGTCCGGCGCAGCATGGCGGACTGCTACCGGTGGCGAGGCGCCGACCGGGTCGTCGTGCGGGGAGACGACGAGGACGATGACGAGTGGCTGGACGACAAGGTCTGGTGGGAGGACGCGTACGAGTACCGGGTGGCCGACGAGGACGAACCCGGGCCCGGGCCCCGGCAGGACCCGAAAGGGCCTAGTAGCGGGTGACGGCGAGCGGCCCCTCCTGCGTGCCGATCGCGATGTGCGGACGGCGGCGGGGGTCCGCCCAGCGCAGGATCGCCCGCATGGCCGGCTCGGGCACGGACACACAACCGGCCGTTGCGCCCTTGCCGTTGACGTGCAGGAAGATCCCGGCGCCCCGGCCGCGGACGGGCCGGTCGTAGTTGAAGGCGATCACCAGGGCGTGCGCGTACTGCTTCTCGTACGTCACCAGGTGCTCGGCCTCACCCGGTGCGCAGTCCGCGGGCAGCGGCTCGACCCAGCGGTTGTACCGCTCGGACGCGTTGTCCTGGCACCACCACGAGTCGCGTCCCACCCGCCGGTAGACGTGGTCCGTGCCGGCGGGCGCCCGCCTGATCCCGAAGGCGAAGGGAAGTTCGAAGAGGCCCGTGGGTGTGGTGCTGGTGCCCTGCGTCCGGGTCGCCCCCTCGGTGAGGCCGTTCGCTCCGAAGCGGGCGGGCGCGCTTCCGGACCGGTGCCAGCGCCCCGCCCACCGCTCCCACCAGACCACTTCGCCGGTCGTGGAACCGGGCGCGGGCGCGACGGCGGTGATCAGCTGACTGCCGCCGCCGGTGTCGGCCAGGCGGTCGGGCAGGGGTACGGGGCCCCGCGGGAGCAGGGTCGTGACGATCAACGAGGCGGTGACCACAGCGGTACGCAGCACATGGCAGACGCTACGGTGCGCAAGGGCCGGCGGCAGCGCAGGCGGGCCGCCGACACTCTCACTGTTCTTCCGGGTCGTCCGACCGGGTCACGAGTCCCAGCCGTGCGCGCATCTGGCGCATGACGTGGTCACTGAACAGGTGCGTGCACCGGTCCAGGAGAACGCCGACCTCCGGGTCGCGTGACGGCAGGTCCGGTGTCCTGTACGGGGACCACATGCTCTGGACCCGCTGCGCCGAGATCGTCCGCAGCGCCGGGTCACGGTCCGTCAGCAGCTCGACGGAGGCTCGCAGTCCGGCCACCCCGCCCCGGGCGAACAGCAGCCGGTACGCGGCCCGGCGGACGTGCGGCGGCCGCCCGGGCGCGATGCGGGCCGTCAGCCAGTCGACGGGCAGCAGCCCGGCCGAAGCGGTGAGACTCCGGGCGGCCTCGCGGGCCACCGCCGCCGACGGGTCGTCCAGCTGCTCCCGCAGCAGCTCGGTGTCCGTGACGTCCAGCAGGCGCAGCCCGGCGAGGGCCGCGGCCCGCACCGGACCGTCGGGGTGTTCCAGCAGCGCGCGCAGCACGGGTGCGTCCTGGCGGCGGGCGCACTCGGCGAAGCCGGCCACCGCGTACCGGGTCACGCGGTCGGGGTCGGCCAGCACCTCGCGGTAGAGCGGGTACGGGTCGCCGCCGCCCTGGCGGACCAGCCAGCGTGCGCAGGCCCGAACCATTCCCGAGCGGTCCGCGAGGTGGCCGGGAGCCTCGGCGGTCCGGCCGGCCCCGCGCAGGGCGGTGACCCCGGCGGAGCGGACCATCGCCCCGTGCGCACCGAGCAGCGTGTCGATCGCCCCGTCGTCGGGTCCGCCGGCGGCCATGGCCGCCAGTGCGGCGTCCGTCCACACCCGGGCCGCCGCCGGGTCGAGCTCGCCGGCGGCCAGCCGGGCCAGCTCCCGTACGTCCAGCCGTCCGGCGTCGACGGTCAGCCGCGCGGCGAACCGCCGGGTCGGCAGGTCCGCGCTCCGGCACAGCTCCGCGAGGAGCCCGGCGGGATCCTCCAGTACGGCCCGCGGCGGCCGCAGCTCCCACCAGGACGTGGCCACGGCCACCGGCTCCCCGCGCAGCACGGCCCGGAACAGTTCCAGCGCCCACACGCCCTGTTCGCGCCGGCCCAGCCGCAGTACGAGCGGGGTCAGCCGGCGCAGGGTGCCCGCGGGGTCGCCGGCCAGGGCCCCGGCCAGCAGCCGCCGGGCCTGGTCCCGTACGGCCGGCACCCAGTCCGTGCAGCGGATCGCGACGAGTTCGGGCACCGGACCGGGCTCGCGCAGCGCCGCCTCGCGGCGCCGGCCGTCGGGGTGGCACAGCCGTACGGCCGCCGCGGTGCTGTCACGGGTCCCGTACGACCAGCGGTGGATCCGGCGGACCTCGTGGTCGAAGTCGATCCACTCGGCGGCCGCGCCGTCGGGGAGCCGGGACCCGGCCCCGTCCGGCGCCGTGGCCGTCAGCGACTGCGCGTAGGCGCGCCCCGCGCCTCTTCCGCCGTGAGATCCGGCGCTCATGGGTCCCCCCTGTGGTCGTTCCGGTCGATGGTAGGCAATCGGCCGCCGACCGGCCTCCCTTATATCCGCAGGTCAGGCCGGAGGGCAGGGTGCCGGCCGCGGCGCGCCCACGCCTCGATTGACGAAACATACGGAGTAATGCATAGTTATGCCTGTCGTTGAATGCACCGTAAGGAGAAACCCGTGACCGAGCGCGTCGTACTCGCCTACTCGGGCGGCCTGGACACCTCCGTCGCCATCGGCTGGATCGCCGAGGAGACGGGCGCCGAGGTCATCGCCGTTGCCGTGGACGTCGGCCAGGGCGGCGAGGACCTGGACGTCATCCGCAAGCGCGCGCTCGACTGCGGTGCGGTCGAGGCCGAGGTCGCCGACGCCTCCGACGAGTTCGCCAATGAGTACTGCCTCCCGGCGATCAAGGCGAACGCCCTCTACATGGACCGGTACCCGCTGGTCTCGGCGCTCTCCCGGCCGGCCATCGTCAAGCACCTGGTCGCCGCCGCCAAGAAGCACGGCGCCACGACCGTCGCCCACGGCTGCACCGGCAAGGGCAACGACCAGGTCCGCTTCGAGGCGGGCATCGTCGCCCTCGCCCCGGACCTCAAGTGCATCGCCCCGGTCCGTGACTACGCGATGACCCGGGACAAGGCGATCGCCTTCTGCGAGGAGAAGCAGCTCCCGATCGCGACCACCAAGAAGTCCCCGTACTCCATCGACCAGAACGTCTTCGGACGCGCCGTCGAGACGGGCTTCCTGGAGGACATCTGGAACGCCCCGATCGAGGACATCTACGAGTACACCTCGAACCCGGCCCTGCCGCGCGAGGCCGACGAGGTCGTCATCTCCTTCAAGGAGGGCGTCCCGGTCGCCATCGACGGCAAGCCCGTCACCGTGCTGCAGGCCATCCAGCAGCTCAACGACCGCGCCGGAGCGCAGGGCATCGGCCGGATCGACATCGTCGAGGACCGCCTCGTCGGCATCAAGTCCCGTGAGGTGTACGAGGCCCCGGGTGCGATCGCGCTGATCACGGCCCACCAGGAGCTGGAGAACGTCACCGTCGAGCGCGAGCTGGCCCGCTACAAGCGGCAGGTCGAGCAGCGCTGGGGCGAGATGGTCTACGACGGCCTGTGGTTCTCCCCGCTCAAGCGGGCCCTGGACGGCTTCATCAACGAGGCCAACCAGCACGTCACCGGTGACATCCGGATGACCCTGCACGGCGGCCGCGCCGTCGTCACCGGCCGGAAGTCGGACGAGTCGCTCTACGACTTCAACCTCGCGACCTACGACTCGGGCGACACCTTCGACCAGTCCAAGGCCCAGGGCTTCATCGAGATCTTCGGTCTCTCCTCGAAGATCGCGGCCCGCCGCGACCTCGCCTGACCGACCGGCAGTCCGTACCGCCTCCCCGTTACCTCCGCGGCGGGGAGGCGGTTGCACATCCGGAGCCACACCGGCCTCCGGAGCCTTACCAGCAGTCAAAGCCATGCAGTCTTGAGGAGCAGTAGCTGTGAGCAGCAACAAGGGTGACGTCCGGCTCTGGGGCGGCCGGTTCGCCGACGGTCCTTCGGAGGCGCTGGCCCTGCTGTCGGCGTCGGTCCACTTCGACTGGCGCCTCGCGCCGTACGACATCGCCGGCTCCCGTGCCCACGCGCGCGTGCTCCACAAGGCCGGCCTGCTCACGGCCGAAGAGCTCGACCGCATGATCGCCGGACTCGACCAGCTCGAAGCCGACGTGGCGAGCGGGTCCTTCACCGGCACCGTCGCCGACGAGGACGTGCACACCGCCCTGGAGCGCGGCCTGCTGGAGCGGCTCGGCGCCGAGCTCGGCGGCAAGCTGCGCGCCGGCCGGTCCCGCAACGACCAGGTGGCCACCCTCTTCCGGATGTACCTGCGCGACCACGGCCGGATCATCGGCGGCCTGATCGCCGACCTCCAGGACGCGCTGGTCGGCCTCGCCGAGGCGCACCACGACGTGGCCATGCCGGGCCGGACCCACCTGCAGCACGCGCAGCCGGTGCTCTTCGCCCACCACGTTCTGGCCCACGTGCAGTCCCTGTCCCGGGACGCGGAGCGGCTGCGCCAGTGGGACACCCGGACCGCGGTCTCCCCGTACGGTTCGGGGGCCCTGGCCGGCTCCTCGCTGGGGCTGGACCCGGAGCAGGTCGCCGCCGACCTGGGCTTCGAGCGGGGCTCGGTCGGCAATTCGATCGACGGCACGGCCTCACGCGACTTCGTCGCCGAGTTCGCCTTCGTCACCGCGATGATCGGGATCAACCTGTCCCGGATCGCGGAGGAGATCATCATCTGGAACACGAAGGAGTTCTCCTTCGTGACGCTGCACGACGCCTTCTCGACCGGTTCGTCGATCATGCCGCAGAAGAAGAACCCGGACATCGCGGAGCTGGCGCGCGGCAAGTCGGGCCGTCTCATCGGCAATCTGACGGGCCTGCTCGCGACGCTCAAGGCGCTGCCCCTGGCGTACAACCGGGACCTCCAGGAGGACAAGGAGCCGGTGTTCGACTCCTGCGACACCCTTGAGGTCCTGCTCCCCGCCTTCACCGGCATGATGGCGACCCTCACGGTCAACCGGGAGCGGATGGAGGAGCTGGCCCCGGCGGGCTTCTCGCTGGCCACCGACATCGCCGAGTGGCTGGTCAAGCAGGGCGTGCCGTTCCGGGTGGCCCACGAGGTGGCCGGCGAGTGCGTCAAGGTCTGCGAGGGCGAGGGCATCGAGCTCGACCAGCTGACGGACGACCAGTTCGCGAAGATCTCGGAGCACCTGACCCCCGAGGTCCGGACCGTCCTCAACGTCAAGGGCGCCCTGGCTTCGCGGAGCGGCCGCGGCGGCACCGCCCCCTCGGCGGTGGCCACCCAGCTCACCGAGCTGAAGGCCGACCTGGTCATCCAGCACGCCTGGGCGGCCCACAAGCAGTAGTCCGGGCACGGCCGGGGGCGGGGGAGCGGATGGTCTCCCCCGCCCCTTCGGCGTTACAGGCAGACGACGCTGATGGAGAACGGCCGGTCGCTGTCGACGGCGGGGCTGCCGCCCGCGGACGGCGTCGCGGTGCGGACGAAGAGGGTGTTCGCGTTCACCTGGCCGATCAGGATGGACGAGCTGCCCGGCCCGGGGTCGCCGCCGCCGTTGGTGTTGATGGTGCCCAGGAGGGCGCACCCGTTGAGGTTGGACGTCGTGGTGATGTTGTAGCGGCCGTTGCCGAAGTGGTTCACGGTCCCGGTGATCCCCTGCGCGCCCAGGAACTGTCCGCTCGCGGAGATCCTGGCCCAGGCCGTGGTGACCGCCGCCGCCTGCCGCGCCTCCCTGGACTCGGCCGACGCCGAGGACATGGCGAGAACGCCGCCGACCGTCGTCAGCGCCAGCGCGGCCGCGCCGATGGCCAGCTTCCGTGATGCGTTCATGACTCTCTCCCTGCCTAAGACGGAATACCTGCAGGTGAACCCGCCCCGGGTAGGGGTTCACCGAGGAGAGACTCCCGGGTGCCGGGCCGGTGGGGGAAGGCTCCCGGGGGCACCGTCACTCCAAATGATCACAGTTCGCATCAGCCCGACCGACACGGGTAGTCATGATCGAATCACCATCAGTAGTCGACTGGTGACGGTGTGGCCCATGCGGCCAGAGTGTCGAAGTCCTCGCGGGCGAGCCCGATCCGTCCGTCGATGCGCATCAGCAGGGTCTGTGCCGGGTGGTGCAGGCCGACGTACTCGCGGTCCAGCTCCGTGATGTCGTCGTCGATCCAGGCGAAGGGGCGCTCGCCGGCGTATTCGAGGATGTACTGGGTCTTCCAGAACGTGCCGCGCGGCGCCCGGCCGTGCATCACCGGCCAGTCGACGAAGGGGAGTCCCGGCAGTCCCAGGTGGGGGCCGATCCAGTCGTTGGCCTCGTCCTTCCACGTGGTGGCCCAGACCAGCTCGTAGACCTCCGAGAGGGCGAGCAGCTCCGCTCCGTGGCCGGGATTCAGCCAGACCCGCAGCGGCTTGGCCCGCTCGGCCTCCGTCCAGCCCGTCGGGCGCATCCGGTGGGTGCGATAGCCCTCGGGGCGGCGCTGGGCCTTGGCCGCGTAGGGGTTCAGCGGGCCGTCGACGTCGATCAGCAGCAGTGGCTTCATTGCGGCAGGATTCCGTTCCGGCTGCCCTCGGGCAGCTCATTTTCGCAGAGAATGAGACAATGACGTCTCATTCGGGGTATGCTTGTCTCATGGCCATGGATCGTGACCAGGTGCTCCGCGATGCGGCCGCCCTGCTTTCCCGCAAGTCGACCGCCACGATGGACGAGGTCGCCCGCGCCGCCGGAATCGGCCGCGCGACCCTCCACCGGCACTTCGCCGGACGCGACGCCCTCGTGCGGGCCCTCGAAGACCTCGGCATCAGAGAGTTCGAGGTGGCCTTCGACAACGCCCGCCTCGACGAGGGCACCGCGGTGGAGGCGATCAAGCGCCTCGTCGCCGAGGCCGAGCCCAACGCCCAGCTGCTGGCCTTCCTCGTCACCGAGAACCAGCTGTTCGAGGGTGACGAGGTCAACGAGGGGTGGGCCCGGCTCGACGCCCGCGTCGGCGCGCTCTTCCGGCGCGGCCAGGAAGAGGGCGACATCCGGATCGACCTGAGCCCCGCATGGCTCACCGAGGCCCTCTACGGCCTCGTCGGCACCTGCGCCTGGGCCGTGATGGACGGCCGGGTCGCCGCCAAGGACTTCCAGTACATGATCATCGAGCTCTTGCTCGGTGGCGCCAGACGGAGTGTGGAGAAATGAGCACGACCCAGCACCTGAACAGCCCGATCGGGACGGAGACCAAAAGCCGCGGCCGCTGGCTCGCCCTGGGCGTGCTGGTGCTCGCCGTGCTGCTGGTCGCCGTCGACGCGACCGTACTCGGCCTCGCCACGCCCGCACTCTCCGAGGACCTCAAGCCGTCCGGCACCCAGCTGCTGTGGATCGGCGACATCTACTCCTTCGTCATCGCCGGACTCCTGGTCTCCATGGGCAGCCTCGGTGACCGGATAGGCCGCAAGAAGCTGCTGCTCACCGGCGCCGCCGCGTTCGGCGCGGTGTCCGTGCTCAACGCCTACGCGACCAGCCCCGAGATGATGATCGTCGCCCGGGCCCTGCTCGGCGTGGCCGGTGCCACCCTGATGCCGTCCACCCTCGCGCTGATCCGCAACATCTTCCACGACCCCAAGGAGCGCAGCCTCGCGATCGGCATCTGGGGCGCCACCGCCTCGGCCGGCGCGGCCGTCGGCCCGGTCGTCGGCGGAGCCCTCCTCCAGCACTTCTGGTGGGGCTCGGTCTTCCTGATCAACCTCCCTGTGATGATCGCCCTGGTCGTCGTCGGAATCAAGCTGCTTCCCGAATCCAAGAACCCGGTCGCCGGTCCCTGGGACCTCGTGAGCGTCGGCCTCTCCCTCGTCGGCGTGATCAGCGTGGTCTACGCCGTCAAGGAAGTCGCCACCCACGGCGTCACCTGGGAGGTCGCGGCCACCGCGGCACTCGGCGCGGGCGCCCTGTACGCGTTCGTGCGCCGCCAGTTCGCCCTGCCGTCCCCGCTGCTCGACATGAGGCTCTTCAAGCACCGCGGCTTCTCCGGTGCGGTCCTCGCCGACCTGCTCACCGTCTTCGGCCTCTCCGGACTGGTCTTCTTCCTCTCCCAGTTCCTGCAGCTCGTCCAGGGCCGCGACCCGCTGGAGGCGGGCCTCGCCGAACTGCCCGCCGCCATCGGCGCGGTGGTCACCGGCCTGATCGCGGGCCGGTACGCCCGCCGGTACTCGGTACGGACCATCGTGGCCGGCGGCCTCGGCGCCATCGGCCTGGCCCTCGCCGTGCTCACCCTGATCCACAAGGAGAGCGGCTACCCGCTGCTCGGTGCGGCCCTGCTGGTCGTCGGTCTCGGCGCCGGCTTCTCCTTCACCGTCACCGCCGACGTGATCCTCTCCAGCGTGCCCAAGGAGCAGGCCGGCTCGGCCTCCGCCGTCTCCGAGACGGCGTACGAGCTCGGCGCAGCCCTCGGCATCGCCCTGCTCGGCTCCATCGTCACCGGTGTCTACCAGAGCTTCACCGCCCCGGCCTCGGTCGCGGGCCCGGTCGCCGACGCCGCGCACGAATCCCTCGGCGGGGCCGTCGAGGCCGCCAAGGCACTGGACCCGCACACCGCCCAGGTGATGGTGGGCGCCGCCCAGGACGCCTTCGTCGACGGGCTGCGGTTCGCCTCCGGCGTCGGCGCGGCCGTGCTGCTGGCCACCGCCGTGGCCGCCTGGTTCCTGCTGAAGGGCCAGCGGCTCCAGGAGGGCGTCGAGCACTGACGCACCGCCGAAAGGATGGTGTCCGGGCGGAGTTGACAGTTCGTCGAACCGCGGGACACCATCCCGGCGATGGAGATCAACGATCTGACCCCGGCGGAACGCCGCGTCTGGGAGGCCTTCCCGCGCGGCGACGGGGTCGACTTCCGCGCCGCCCCCGAGGACAGTTCCGTCGACGGGGCCGACTGGGGACCCGACCGTACGCTGCGTGCCGAGGTGCTGCGGGCCCTCCTGCTGGGCGCCGCCCCCGCCGCGGAGGGCCGGGTCGCAGGGCTCAAGATCAAAGGCGCGAGGATCGTCGGCAAGCTCGACCTGCGCTACGCGGTGATCGACCATCCGATCCGGATGCGCGACTGCTGGTTCGAACGCAAACCGCTCCTGTACGGAGCCCAGCTCAAGGCCCTCGTCCTCGGCTACTCCACCCTGCCGGGCCTGACCGCGGCCACCCTGCGCGTCGACGTCGTCCTGCGGCTCTCCTGTTGCCGGATCACCGGCCCCGTCCGGCTCCAGGGCGCCAAGATATCCGGCGGCCTCTTCCTCCAGGGCGCGGTGATCGGCCCCGTGTCGGGCGAGGAGGCGGACGAACCCCCGCTCCAGCTCAACCACGCGGAGGTCGGCACAGACATCATCGCCAACGACCTGACCGTCCACGGCCAGTTCCGCCTCAACGGAGCCGTCGTCGGCGGCCGGATCAACCTGGACGACGCCCGCCTGCTCGCCCCCGACGGCACCGCCCTGGAGGCCGAGACCCTCACGGTCGGCACCAACCTCCACGCCGCCCGGGCCCGGACGCAGGGCCGCCTCAACCTCACCGGCTCACGGATACCCGGCCGCCTCAACCTCGCCCACGCCGTCCTGGAGAACCCGGGCGGCATCGCCCTGCGCGCCTCCAGCTGCACGGTCGGCGAGGTGTGGCTGCCCGCCTGCGAGGACGTACGGGGCACCGTGAACCTGCGGCGATCGCAGTTCGACCTGCTGAACATGCGGGCCGGGACCTGGCGGGACCCGCTGCGCCTGGACGGCCTGACCTACCGCACCCTGGGGCCCCACCTGCCGGCCGAGGAGCGGCTGGCCGCACTGGAGGCCGGCGAGCCCGGATACCTCCCGTACCCGTACGAGCAGCTGGCCGCGGCCTACCGCACCGCGGGCGACGAGGCGGCCGCCCGGACCGTCCAGCTCGCCAAGCTGCGCAGGCACCGCCGCACACTGCCCCGGCACACACGCCTGTGGGGCCTGCTCCAGGACGCCACCGTCGGCTACGGCTTCCGGCCGCTGCGGGCGGCGGGCTGGCTGGTGGCCCTGCTGGCGACCGGGGCGATCGCATACGGGATCGACCCGCCGCGCGCCCTGAAGGCGGGGGAGGCCCCGGACTTCAACGCGGTCTTCTACACGATCGACCTGATGGTGCCGATCGTCAGTTTCGGCCAGGAAGCGGCCTTCGCACCGGGCGGCTGGCACCAGTGGCTGTCGTACCTGCTGATCGTGACCGGCTGGATCCTCGCCACCACCACGGTGGCGGGCGTCAGCCGGTCACTCCAGCGTCAGTAGCGGAGCGCTACGCGGCCTTCGCCTTGGTGGCGTACATGTCGACGTACTCCTGGCCCGAGAGGCGCATGACCTCGGCCATCACCGAGTCGGTGACGGCGCGCAGCACGTAGCGGTCGCGGTCCATGCCCTCGTAGCGGGAGAACTCCATCGGCTCGCCGAACCGGACGGTGACCCGGCCCGGGCGCGGCATGCCGGCGCCGCCGGGCTGGAGCTTGTCGGTGCCGATCATCGCGAACGGCACCACGGGGGCGCCGGTCATCAGGGTCAGGCGGGCGATGCCGGTGCGGCCGCGGTAGAGCCGGCCGTCGGGGGAGCGGGTGCCCTCGGGGTAGATGCCGAAGATCTTGCCCTCTTCGAGGATCCGGCGGCCGGTCATCAGGGCCGCGACGCCGCCGTTGGCGCCGTCCCGGTCGACGGGGATCATGCCGGAGCCGGTGAAGAACCAGGCCATGGCGCGGCCCTTGATGCCCTTGCCGGTCACGTACTCGTCCTTGCCGATGAAGTGGACCGTGCGGTCGCACACCAGCGGCAGGATCATGGAGTCGATGAAGGTGAGGTGGTTGCCCGCCAGAATCACCGGACCGGAACCGGGGATGTTCTCGATGCCCTCCACACGGGTGCGGAACATCATGCGCATGACCGGTCCGACAGTGGCTTTGATGAGCTTCGTACGGAACAACGTGGGCCCTCCGGCATCGAAAAGCGATTCGCGCACCCACCACACGGCGGTAGCGCAGGTGAGGACGATACTCGCGGGTCAGGTCGGAGCGCACATCGGGTTCACGTGTCGGATACAGAGTGTTGACGCACGTTTGCGCCAAGTTCCCCGGATCGGCCCTCCGTGCACGCCGCTCGGCCACCCCGTTCTGCCTACCATCGGCACGCCGATCGCGGGCCGCGACACGGCGTTCACGACGAGGAGTGGGCACTCATGACACAGGGTGGGGCAGCGCGGCGCACGGTCCTGGGGGCGGCCGTCCTGGCGGCGGGCACCGCGGTCACCGGACTCACGGCGGGTTCCGCCGCCGCGGCGGAGGACGGGTACGCGGACGGCCGCGGCGACGGGGGATACCGCGACCTCCCCTACCCGACGGTCATCGGCCATCGCGGGGCCAGCGGCTACCGCCCGGAGCACACGATCGGCTCCTACCAGCTCGCCCTCGACCTGGGCGCCGACGTGGTCGAGCAGGACCTGGTCCCGACCCGGGACGGCCATCTGGTGTGCCGCCACGAGAACGAGATCGGCGGGACCACCGACGTCGCCCAGCACCCCGGGTTCGCCTCCCGGCGTACCACCAAGTCCGTCGACGGGGTCTCCGTCACCGGCTGGTTCACCGAGGACTTCACCCTGGCCGAGCTGCGGACCCTGCGTGCGAAGGAACGTATCCCCGCCGTCCGCCAGCGCAACACGCTCTACGACGGGCAGTGGGCCGTGCCCACCTTCGAAGAGGTGCTCCGCTGGGCCGACCGCGAGGGCAGGCGGCGCGGCAGGCGGGTGTGGCTGCACGTCGAGACCAAGCACCCCAGCTTCTTCCGGGGCCTGGGCCTCGGTCTGGAGGAGCCCCTCGCCAAGCTGCTGCGCCGCTACGGGCGCGACGGGCGGAACGCAGCCGTCTTCCTCCAGTCCTTCGAGCCCTCCAGCATCCAGCGGCTCTCCCGGCTGGTCTCCGCGCCCCGCGTGGTCCTGCTCTCCGCGGCCGGCACCCGCCCGTGGGACTTCGAGGTGGCCAAGGACCCGCGTACGGTCGCGGACCTGGTCAAGCCCGAGGGGCTGAAGTGGATCTCCGGCTTCGCCCAGGGCATCGGCCCGACCATGGACCTGATCCTGCCGCGCGACGCGTCCGGCGGGCTCGGCACGCCGACCACCCTGGTGAAGGACGCCCACGCCCGCGGACTGCTGCTGCACCCCTACACCGCGCGCAACGAGAACAGCTTCCTGCCCGCCGAGTACCGCAAGGGAACCGATCCCACCGCGTACGGGGACGCCCTCGGCGCCTTCCGGACCTACTTCGAACAGGGCATCGACGGGATCTTCACCGACAACCCCGACACCGGGCTGCTCGCGGCGGAGGCCTTCCGCCCCGGCCGACGCCCCGTCAACCGCTGAGCGCCGCTTCCCGTACGAGTGGGCCGGGCCCGGCGGGGAAACCGTCCGGCCCGGCCCGCTCGTCCCGCCCGGCATGGACCTGCTGAAGGCTGATTACCTCGACAAGCTCGGCCCTCTGCTCTCCGCCGAGGCGGCCGCGGAGGCCCCGGGCGCCGGAGTGGACGCGGCCGACCTGGAACAAGCCGTCTGGGTCAGGCTGCTGGAGAGCGGCCGCCACGTCCCCGATCCGGCCGAACCCGCCGAGCCGGCGCGGTGGCTGCGCCGGGCGGTCCGGGCCGAGGCCCGCCTCGCCCGGCGCCGGGCGAGGCGGGAGATCCCGTACGGCCACCGCCAGCACGCGGTGGACGGGAGCACTCCGCCCGGCGCGGCCGCCGCTGCCGAGCCGGAAGACGCCCTGCTGCACGGCGAGGAGAACCGCGCACTCCGATCGGCGGTCGCCCGGTTGCCCGGACGCTGTCCCGAGCTGATGAAGGCACTTCTTTCGCCCAGAGACCTCACTTACCGTGAAATCGCAGGAGAGTTGGGTATCTCACAAGGAAGTTTAGGGCCCGTCCGTTCCCGTTGCCTGGGATGTCTGCGCAGAATGCTGGCTGCAGAGGTTGCGGCTCCTGGCCTGCGGGGAAAGGAGCGGTAGACCAACGGGCTACCAGGTGAGCTGGAGGCATGCGCACATGGGCATGAGCGTGACCATTTCGGCGGCGGCTGCCGAGGACGCTGAGCAGATCTTCAAACTGCAGTACCTGGCCTTCCAGCGGGAGGCCGAGCTGTACGGCAACTACCTCATCCAGCCGCTCACCCAGTCCCTGGACTCCCTCAAGGGGGAGCTGGCGACGGACACCGTCCTGGTGGCCCGGCTCGGCGACGAGGTCGTCGGGACCGTGCGCGGCAACGTCGACGAGGACGGCACCGGCAAGATCGCCAAGCTCTGCGTGCACCCGCGCCTGCAGGGTCACGGTCTCGGGGCGCGCCTGCTGCGCGCGGTCGAGGAGGCCCTGGCGAGCCCTGGTCACACCACCCGCTTCCGCCTGCACACCGGGCACAAGAGCGAGTCGAACCTGCGGCTGTACCGCAAGGCCGGCTACGTCAAGGTCGGCGGCCGCACCGCCTCCGACGGCGTCCAGCTGGTGATCCTGGAGAAGGAAGCCAAGGACCCGACCGACTTCACGGTCAGCGCGTAGCCGCTTCTCCGCGCCTGCGCAGCCAGAGCATCCCGGTGATCGGCAGGACCACCGGGATGAACAGGTATCCCATCCCGAACTGGGACCACACGGTGGTGTCGGGGAAGGACTCGGGCCGCACCAGGGTCCAGGTGCCGACGGCCAGCACTCCGGCCAGCTCGGCGGCGCAGCAGACCAGCGCCGCCTTGCGGGCCGTCTCGCCGCCGCGCACCAGTGAGTACGTGATGAACGCGTAGGCCAGCGCGGCCACGGCGGACAGCGAGTACGGCAGCGGCGCCCGGTCGAACTCGGTGGAGATCTGGAAGGCCGAGCGGGAGACCGCGCCCACCACCATCACCCCGTACAGCCACACCAGGAGCAGGCCGGGCCCGGAGACCAGCCGCTTGCGCCCGGTGGCGGTGGTGGCGCCGCGGTCGGTGGCGGCGGTGCCGGTGTCGTTCGTCGTGTCGGAGTCAGGCACCGGTGGTTCCCCAGATGTCGTAGAGCCGTACTTCGAGGACGGCGAGCACGACGGCGCCGGCCGCCACCGTGATCGATCCCCACTTGGTCCGCTCGGTCAGCGAGAGCAGCCCGGCCGCCGGTACCGCGGCGAACGCACCCACCAGGTAGGCCACGAAGATCACGGTGCCCTCGTCGGGCTTCTTCCCCTGGGCCAGGCTGACCACGCCGATCACCAGCTGCGCGAGGACGAGCACGGTCACGACGGCCATGCCGATGAAGTGCCAGTCCTTGGTCGGCTGGTCCCGCCATGCGGCGTGGCCGCACCAGGCGGCGAGGGCGAGTGCGGCCACGCCGATGGCGACCGTCAGGGCGTCGAGCATGCAGCGAGGGTATTACGGGCCCGGGGACCCGCCGTGCCCGCCCCTTCCGGGGGCGACGCTCCGGATCGCCCTCCGGTCCGCGACTCCGGCTCGCGCACCGGCCCGACCGCCGTGGTCTTGACCACAACGGGGCCTCCGGGACGCCTCCCGGCGGGTCCGCTCCCCGGCGCCCTTCCCGGAGTGTCGGTGCAGGTCAGCACGGGGGAGGCGGTCGTGGGACAGGGTGTCGGCACTGCCCGTCCCTGTCCGGTATGCGGCCGAAATTCGTCCGCTATCCGGACAGTTTTGATCGGTGACGGGATACGTCTGCTTTACTGGGGCCCATGACCACGACGAGCAGCCGCACCCTTGCGACCGAGGCGACGATGACGCCCGGTGCTCGTTGTATGTGTCGAATGTGCGCCTTCTGAGGGCCCCTTCCTGAGCCTCGCGCCCCGAAGCGAGACCAGCCGCCGCGCCATCACGTCACCGCTGATGAACAGCACGGCTCACTCATGCCCCGCGCACGCGTCGATGCCATCGTTTTCTGACGGTTCGTCCCGTATCGCGTCCCCAGATTGTTTGCCCCGTGCCGGCACCCCGCTGCGCCGCGCACTCGACAGCGACGGAAATCCTGTGATCACCACATCGGGCCTCACGAAGGTCTACCAGTCCCGTGGCCGCGAGGTCACCGCCCTGGACGGCGTCGATCTCCACGTCCGCGAGGGCGAGGTCTACGGAGTCATCGGCCAGAGCGGCGCAGGCAAATCCTCCCTGATCCGCTGCGTCAACCTGCTGGAGCGCCCCACCTCCGGCACCGTGACCGTCGACGGCGTCGACCTCACCGCCCTGGCCGGCCGCGGCCGGCGCGCGGGCAAGGAGCTCCGCCAGGCACGCAGCCGCATCGGCATGGTCTTCCAGCACTTCAACCTGCTGTCCTCGCGCACCGTCCAGGCCAACGTCGAGCTGCCCCTGGAGATCCTCGGCGTCTCCGGCCGCGAGCGCTCCCGCAAGGCCCTGGAACTGCTCGACCTCGTCGGCCTCGCCGACAAGGCCAAGGCCTACCCGACCCAGCTCTCCGGCGGTCAGAAGCAGCGCGTCGGCATCGCCCGCGCCCTGGCCGGCGACCCCAAGGTGCTGCTGTCCGACGAGGCCACCAGTGCCCTGGACCCGGAGACCACCCGCTCGGTCCTGGGCCTGCTGCGCGACCTCAACCAGCAGCTCGGCCTCACCGTGCTGCTGATCACGCACGAGATGGACGTGGTCAAGACCGTCTGCGACTCGGCCGCCCTGATGAAGAACGGCCGGATCGTCGAGTCCGGCACCGTCGCCGAACTCCTCGCCACCCCCGGCTCCGAGCTCGCCGGCGAACTCTTCCCGGTCACCGGCAGCGCCACCGGCCCCGACCGCACGGTCGTCGACGTCACCTTCCACGGCGAGAGCGCCGCCCAGCCGGTGATCTCGCAGCTCTCGCGCACGTACAACATCGACATCTCGATCCTCGGCGCCGCGATGGACACCGTCGCGGGCCGGCAGATCGGCCGCATGCGCATCGAACTGCCCGGCGGCTACGAGGACAACGTCGTCCCGGTCGGCTTCCTGCGCGAGCAGGGCCTCCAGGTCGACGTCGTCGACGGGATCGACAACGAGCTGGCCGAACTGGTCAAGGACGGTGCCAAGTGACCTGGTCCGAAATGCAGCCCCTGCTCACCCAGGGCACCTACGACACCCTCTACATGGTGCTGTGGTCCACCCTGGTGACCGTGCTCGGCGGCCTGCCCATCGGCATCCTGCTGGTCCTCACGGACAAGGGCGGCCTCCTGCAGAACCAGCCGCTCAACAAGGTCCTCGGCGTGATCGTGAACATAGGCCGCTCGCTGCCGTTCATCATCCTGCTGATCTTCCTGATCCCGGTCACCACCGCGGTCGTCGGCACCTTCATCGGCCCCACCGCCATGATCGTCCCGCTCGCCATCGGCGCCGTCCCCTTCTTCGCCCGGCTCGTCGAGACCGCCGTCCGCGAGGTGGACCACGGCCTGATCGAGGCCGTCGAGTCCATGGGCGGCGGCATCCCCACCCTGGTCGGCAAGGTGCTCCTCCCGCAGGCCCTGCCCTCCCTGGTCGCCGGCGTCACCACCACCGTCATCACCCTCGTCGGCTACTCGGCCATGGCCGGCGCCGTCGGCGGCGAAGGACTGGGCTCCAAGGCGATCACCTACGGCTTCCAGCGCTTCGAGACCGGCTTCATGGTCGCCACCGTCGTGGTCCTGATCGCCCTCGTCACCGTGATCCAGCTGCTCGGCGACGGCGTGGTCCGGCTCCTCGCCCGCCGCGGCCGGACCACCTGAGAAGACTTTCCCCCCAACAGAGCCCGCACTTGTCGTGCTTGGGCCACCACCAGCAAGTCATCGGTACTTGTTCAGCAAGAAAGGCACTCTTCGTGCGTAAGAACATCAAGCTCACCGCCCTCGCCGCCACGGCCACCGCGCTCGCCCTCGGCCTCACCGCCTGCGGCAGCTCCTCGGACCCGTCCTCGGCGAAGGCCGACGGCGGCAAGGCGGACGAGAGCAAGCCCCTCGTCATAGCGGCCTCCCCGAGCCCCCACGCCGACGTCCTGAACTTCGTCAAGGACAAGCTCGCGGCCAAGGAAGGCCTCAAGCTGGAGGTCAAGGAGTTCACGGACTACGTCCTGCCGAACACCGCCACCGAGCAGGGCCAGGTCGACGGCAACTACTTCCAGCACAAGCCGTACCTCGACGACTTCAACAAGAAGAACAGCACGCACGTCGTGCCCGTCGTGAACGTGCACCTGGAGCCCCTCGGCCTCTACTCCAAGAAGATCAAGGCCATCGGTGACATCAAGCCCGGCCAGACCATCGCCGTCCCCAACGACACCACCAACGAGGGCCGCGCGCTCCAGCTGCTCGCCGCGAACAACCTGATCACCCTCAAGGAGGGTGTCGGCACCGGCGCCAAGCTGTCCGACATCACCGACAAGAAGGGCCTGGAGTTCAAGGAGCTGGAGGCCGCCACGGTCCCGCGCGCCCTGAACGACGTGGACGCCGCGGTCATCAACGGCAACTACGCCCTCGAAGCCAAGCTGTCGCCCGCCAAGGACGCGCTGCTCCTGGAGAAGGCCGAGGGCAACCCCTACGCCAACTTCCTCGCGGTCAAGGACGGAAACCAGAACGACCCGCGGATCCAGAAGCTGGCCAAGCTGCTGAACTCCGACGAGGTCAAGAAGTTCATCGAGGACAAGTACCAGGGCTCGGTCATCCCGGCCTTCGGTGCCCCGGCCGCCTCCTGAACCGGTACCTCCTGATCCGGTTCCTCCCGGACCGGTCATGAATCTCGGCCCCGCACGCACCTGACGGCGCGCGGGGCCGAGCTCTGCCCGCTTCCGGGCAACCCGGCCCTGCACATCACCCGGCCGATGCTGCATGCTGTGGCCTACGAACCGCACGCACGGTCCCGCACGAACGGTCCCGCACCGCGGTCGCATCGCACCACGGTCGCACCACGGTCTCAGGCATGGAGCTGCGCATGACTACCACCTTCCCGGACGTCACCATCAGCACGGACCGGCTGGTGCTGCGCCCCTTCGAGGAAGAGGACGTCACCGCGCTGACCGAGATGATGAACGACGAGCACGTCACCGCCTGGACCGGGGTGCCGCACCCCTACACCCACACCGAAGCGCGCTCCTGGGCCACCCTGCACTCCCACGCGGAACGCACCGAGGGCCGCGGCATCGTCTTCGCCGTCACCGAGTTCCTCACCCAGCGCCTCGTCGGCATCGTGCACCTGCAGAACACGAACTGGCACACCCGCGCCACCGAGGTCGGCTACGTCACCGCCCCCTGGGCCCGCGGCGAGGGCTACGCCAGCGAATCCGTCCTGGCCGTCGCCCAATGGCTGTTCCGCGACCAGGGGTTCGAGCGCCTCGAACTGCGCACCGCCGCCGACAACACCGCCTCGCAGCAGGTGGCCCAGAAGATCGGCTGCATCAGCGAGGGCGTCCTGCGCAACGCGTGGATAGTGCGCACGCAGACCGCCGACGGCGGCTGGGCCGACACCCGCACCGACCTCATCGTCTGGAGCCTGGTCCCCGAGGACCTCGACGAGGGCGACGGCTACGGCGGATACGACAGCTACGACAGCTACGACGGATACGCCCGCAGCACCGCCTTCCCGCAGCGCGCCGACGCGCACGGCCACCGCGTCGGCGCCGACTGGAACTGAACCGATGACCGGGTAGTCTCACCGTGCCCGCCCCGACGAAACCCCGCCCCTTCCCCGGCCGCCGCCGGGAGGTGCCCCCTGCCAGACCAGGAGACTGACGACGATGGCCGACCGGGTCACGGTGATCGGCTGGGACGGTTCGCCCCTGACCGCGGGCGCCCGGTCCGCGCTCTCCGCCGCCACCCTCGTGGCCGGCGCCGCGCACCACCTCGCCCTCCCCGAAGTACCGCCCACCGCCGAGCGCATCCGCCTGGGCAGCGTCGGCCTCGCCGCACGCCGCATCGCCGGCCACCGCGGCACCGCGGTGGTCTTCGCCGACGGGGACCCCGGCTTCTTCGGCGCCGTACGCACCCTGCGCGCCCCGGAGCACGGCCTGGAGGTCGAGGTCGTCCCGGCCGTCTCCTCCGTGGCGGCCGCCTTCGCCCGGGCCGGCATGCCCTGGGACGACGCCCAGGTCGTCGTGGCCCACCCCCGCACCCTGCGCCGCGCGGTCAACGTCTGCCGCGCCCACACCAAGGTCGCCGTCCTCACCTCGCCCGGAGCCGGCCCCGCGGAACTGGCGCTGCTCCTCGAAGGAGTTCACCGCACCTTCGTCGTCTGCGAGGAACTCGGCACGGACCGGGAGCAGGTGAGCGTCCTCACCTCCGACAAGGCCGCCGACCACAGCTGGCGGGACCCGAACGTCGTCATCGTCATCGGTGGCGGGGGACCGGCCCCCGCGGAAGCGGGCTGGCTCCTCGGCCAGAGCGCCGCCCGGTCCGCCGACCGCGGCTGGGCCAGGCCGCAGGCCGACACGGGAGAAGGCGAGTCCGCCCAGCTCCGCGCGGCCCAACTCGCCCGGCTCGGCCCGCGTACCGGCGACCTCGTCTGGGACATCGGCGCCGGATCCGGCGGCGTGGCCGTGGACGCCGCCGCCCTCGGAGCCGCCGTCATCGCGGTCGACGCCGACCCGGCCGCCCGCGACCGCATAACCGCCGCCGCCCGGGAGCGGGGAGTGCAGCTCCAGGCCGTCGCCGGGCACGCACCGCACGTACTGGAGAACCTGCCGGAGCCCGATGTCGTCCGTGTCGGCGGAGGCGGCGCCGCCGTCGTCGCAGCCGTCGCCGAACGCCGCCCCGAACGGATCGTCAGCCACGCCTCCACCCGCGACGAGGCGGAGGCGATCGGCAGGGCACTGACCGAACACGGTTACGCCGTCGAGTGCGCGCTGCTCCAGTCCGTCGGCCTGGACACCCGGACCTGGGCCGAACAGGACCGTTCCGTGGTGTTCCTCCTGGCAGCGGAACGCCCCGCCACGCGCTGAGACGAGGGCCGGGGTAGGCTGGCCGATCGTCGTACTGCCTCGGACGATTCGGGCATCGCGGCACCGCCTGGACGCGCGACGTGGCGCAGTCCACAGAGGACCGTGACGGTTATGGCCGCCACGGTGGCCGACGGGCGCGACAATGCTTACTGGTTGTCGTGCAGGCGTATGCGAGACGAGCTCGTCGCACCGCAACCCCGCAGGCAAAACCGCTCGGCGGCCTCGTGGGCGACCGGGCGATCGAAGAGGCAACACCGATGGGCGAGGGGTAAGCATGACTGACACCGGCCAGGTCCCGGGCGAGGGTCTCCCGGACAACGCGGGCATGGTGGATCAGCAGAGCGTCCCCGCTCCGGTCCAGATCCCGGCACCGATTCCCACCGGCTACGCCTTCCAGGACCTCATGGACAACCCGGCCGAGCCGGAGGACGAGGAACTGCTGCTGATGCCGAGCGGCCAGGGCGCGTGGAGCGACCCGCAGGTCGTCCCGCAGGCCCCTGCCTTCCCCGCGCCCCAGCCCGGCGAGCCGCCGCTGTACACGGACCCGTCCTACGCGGCCGCGCCCGCCTACGCCGAGGCCCCCGCGAACACCGAGTTCCCCCCGCCCGTGTTCCCCGACGGCGGCTACAGCGCGGGCGCGCACGAGACGGGCGGCCGGGATTCCGGCTCCCTCGACCTCGGCGGGCTCGTCGTCCCGCCCCCGGCGGCCCCCGCCGCCCCCGTCCGGCGCCCTCTGCACATGGGCCCGCCCGTGCCCGAGGCCAACGGCGGAGTCGTACGTTCCCTCGCCGACCGCGGCCCGGCCGCGGCGCCGGCCCAGGCCGCCCCGGTGGCCGCCGTGAGCACCCCGGTGGTGCCCGCGCCCTTCCCCCAGGCGGGTCCCCCGACCATGGGACCCGAGTACCTGGACATCCGGGCCGAGGCCGCCCCGGCGTCCGCGGCCCAGCTGAGCGAGGTCCCGCCGCAGGCCGGTGCCCCGTGGACGCCGGAGCCCGTGGCCGCGCCCGAGCCGGTGGCGGAGCCCGCCGCAGCGCCGGTGGAGCCCTCGGCCGAGGCCGCGGCGCAGCCCGTGGAGCCCGAGTCCGTCCCGGCCCCCGCGGAACCGGCGGTCCAGCCCGAACCGGTGGCCGCCGAGTCGGCGCAGCCGGTCGCGATCGAGCCGCAGCCGGTCGCGGCCGAGCCGCAGCCGGTCGCCGTCGAGCCGGAGCCGCAGCCCGAGCCGGTCGCGGTCCAGCCCGTATCCGCGGAGCCCCAGCCCCAGCCCGAGCCGGTGGCGGCCGTCGTGGCCGAGCCGGTCCGGCCCGAGCCCGTCGTCGAGGCACAGCCGGAGGCCGCGCCCGAGCCGGCGGCCCCGGCCGAGCCGGTCGCGGTCGAGCCGGTGGCCGTGGAGCCGCAGCCCGAGCCGGCCGCCCCCGCGGAGCCGGTCGCGGCCGAGGCGCCCGAACCCGTCCAGCCCGAGCCCGTCCAGCCCGCGCCCGTCGTCGAGGCGCAGCCGGAGGCGGCGGTCCAGCCCGAGCCGGTGGCCGCCGAGCCGCTGCAGCCGGTCGCGGTCGAGCCGGTCGTATCCGTGGAGCCGCAGCCCGAGCCCGCCGGGCCCGTCCCGGCCGAGCCGGTGGCCGCGCACGCCCAGCCGGAGCCGGCCGCCGCCGAACCCCAGGCCGGGGACGCCGCACCCGCCGACCCCGCGGCGAGCGCCCCCGCAGAGACCGCCCAGACCGTCGACCCCGCCGAGACCGTCGACTCCGCCGAGACCGTCGACCCCGCCGCGGGCGAGGCGGCACCCGGATACGCCGACGCCGAGCGCGAGGCCGTCCTGCGCGTCATGCGCGAGCGCCGTGACATCCGCAACGGGTTCCGCACCGACCCCATCCCGCACGAGGTACTGCTCCGCGTCCTGGAAGCCGCGCACCACGCGCCCAGCGTGGGCCACTCCCAGCCGTGGGACTTCGTCGTCATCCGGTCGGCCGAGACCCGCCGGACGATGCACGAGCTCGCCCAGCGCCAGCGCGAGGCCTACGCGAAGTCGCTCCCCAAGGGGCGGGCCAAGCAGTTCAAGGCACTCAAGATCGAGGCCATCCTCGACACCCCGGTGAACATCGTCGTCACCGCCGATCCCACCCGCGGCGGCCGCCACACCCTCGGCCGGCACACCCAGCCGCAGATGGCCCCGTACTCCGCGGCCCTGGCCGTCGAGAACCTCTGGCTCGCCGCGCGCGCCGAAGGCCTCGGCGTCGGCTGGGTCAGCTTCTTCGACGAGCGCGAGATGGTCCGCGAACTGGGCCTGCCCGAGCACCTCGAAGTCGTCGCCTACCTCTGCGTCGGCTACGTCGACGAGTTCCCCGACGAGCCCGAACTGGCCCAGGCCGGCTGGTCGCAGCGCCGGCCGCTCTCCTGGGTGGTCCACGAGGAGACCTACGGCCGACGCGCGCTGCCCGGCGAGGAGCCGCACGACCTGCTCTCGGAGACGGTCGCCAGCATCCGCCCGCTCGACGCGAAGGCACTGGGCGAGGCCTGGGAGCGCCAGAAGCGCATGACCAAGCCCGCCGGGGCGCTGGGCATGCTGGAGATCATCTCCGCCCAGCTGTCCGGCCTCTCCCGGGTCTGCCCGCCGCCGATCCCCGAGCCGGCCGCGGTCGCGATCTTCGCCGGTGACCACGGCGTGCACGCCCAGGGCGTCACCCCGTGGCCGCAGGAGGTCACCACGCAGATGGTGGCCAACTTCCTGGGCGGCGGAGCGGTCTGCAACGCCTTCGCCAACCAGGTCGGCGCCGAGGTCTGCGTGATCGACGTCGGCGTCGCGGGCGACCTCCCGGCCACCCCGGGTCTGCTCCCGCGCAAGGTCCGCCCCGGCACCGCCGACCTCTCCACCGGCCCCGCGATGACCCGCGAGGAAGCCGTCGCGGCCATCGAGGTGGGCATCGAAACGGCCCGTGACCTCGTCGCCGCGGGCAACAAGGCCCTCCTCACGGGCGAGATGGGCATCGCGAACACCACCGTGTCCGCGGCCCTGATCTCGGTCTTCACCGGCGTCGACCCGGCCGAGGTCACCGGCCGCGGGACGGGCATCAACGACGAGACGCACGCCCGCAAGGTCGAGGTCGTCCGCCGGGCCCTGGAACTCCACCAGCCCGACCCGGCGGACCCGATCGGCGTCCTCGCGGCCATCGGAGGCCTGGAGCACGCGGCCATCGTCGGCCTCCTCCTCGGCGGCGCCTCGCTGCGCACCCCCGTGATCCTGGACGGCGTCAGCGCCGGAGCAGCCGCCCTGGTGGCCCGCGCCATCGCCCCCGAGTCCCTGTCGGCCTGCATCGCGGGCCACCGCAGCGCCGAGCCGGGCCACGTCGCGGCGCTCAACAAGCTGGGCCTGCGCCCGCTGGTCGACCTGGACCTCCGCCTCGGCGAGGGCACGGGCGCCCTGCTCGCCCTTCCCCTGGTCCAGAGCGCGGCCCGCGCGATGCACGAGGTCGCCACCTTCGACTCGGCCGGCGTGACGGAGAAGTAGCCCGGCCCGTCTGCCCGGAGCCACCCCCCGGGCGGGGGTGGCTCCGGGTGGGGCGGCGCCCCTCCGGGACGTCTCCTCGGCTCCTCGGCTCGCGAACCCCGAGCCGGACCGGTCCGTTGACCGGCGGTGGGTTCGCTCGGCCCGCGGGGACATCCCGGAGTGTCCCCGCCCCACGGCTGATCCGGCCCTCCGAGCAGAATCAGCCCCGCCGGCGTTTGAGGCGCGGGGTCCGGGGCGGAGCCCCGATCCGTGACCGGCACCCACGTACGGCACGAGGCCGACCCCGCACATCGGGCCCGGCGGGAGCCGGGCGCAGCCCCGTCCGCGCCTCGGAACGGCCCGCGCCGTATGGTGGACCCGGACCGAGAACCCGCACGTCAGCACACCGCCGCTCCAGAGCCGCAGCGGCAACACAGAACGACTGCCGCACCAGGAGCCGCACCGCCATGGCCGACACCCCCGCCTACCCCGTAGGACTCCGCCTCGCCGGCCGCCGCGTCGTCGTCATCGGCGGCGGACAGGTCGCGCAGCGTCGCCTTCCCGCGCTCGTCGCGGCCGGCGCCGACGTCCTGCTCATCTCGCCCTCCGCCACCCCGTCGGTGGACGCCATGGCCGAGACCGGCGAGATCCGCTGGGAGCGCCGCCGCTACCAGGACGGTGACCTCGCCGACGCCTGGTACGCGCTGATCGCCACCCAGAACCGCGAGGACAACGAGCGCGCCTCCGCCGAGGCCGAGCGTGAGCGCGTGTGGTGCGTCCGTGCCGACGACGCCTCCGCCGCCACCGCCTGGACCCCCGCGACCGGCCGCATCGAGGGCGTCACCGTCGCCGTGCTGACCGGCAACGACCCCCGGCGCTCCGCCGCCGTCCGCGACGCCGTCGTGGAGGGCCTGCGCGACGGCACCCTCACCGCCCCCGCCCACCGGCACAAGGCCACCCCGGGCGTGGCACTGGTCGGCGGCGGCCCCGGCGACCCGGACCTGATCACCGTGCGCGGCCGCCGCCTCCTCGCCGAGGCCGACGTGGTCATCGCCGACCGGCTCGGCCCCCGTGACCTGCTCGACGAGCTTCCGCCGCACGTCGAGGTCATCGATGCCGCGAAGATCCCGTACGGCCGGTTCATGGCCCAGGAGGCCATCAACAACGCCCTGATCGAGCACGCCAAGGCCGGCAAGGCCGTGGTCCGGCTCAAGGGCGGGGACCCGTACGTCTTCGGCCGCGGCATGGAGGAGCTCCAGGCCCTCGCCGAGGCCGGCATCCCCTGCACCGTCGTCCCCGGCATCTCCAGCTCCATCTCGGTCCCCGGCGCCGTCGGGATCCCGGTCACCCACCGCGGGGTCGCGCACGAGTTCACCGTGGTCAGCGGCCACGTCGGCCCCGACGACCCGCGCTCGCTCGTGGACTGGGCCTCGCTCGCCAAGCTCACCGGCACCCTGGTGATCCTCATGGGCGTCGACAAGATCGGCCTGATCGCCGGGGCGCTGGTGCGCCACGGCCGCTCCGCGGACACCCCCGTCGCGGTGATCCAGGAGGGCACCACCGCCACCCAGCGCCGCGTCGACGCCACCCTGGCCACGGTCGGCGAGACCGTGCGCGCCGAAGAGGTCCGACCGCCGGCCGTCATCGTCATCGGCGAGGTCGTCCGCGTGAACGGTCCGGGCGCCCCCACCCTTCCCACCACCAGCGCCTGACAGGCCGTTGGCACCGCACCCCGGACAAGGCAGTATCACCCTGTGGCTGATCTCATCACCGTGACCGACCCCGACGACCCGCGCCTGCGCGACTACACGGGCCTGACCGACGTCGAACTCCGGCGCAGGCGCGAACCCGCGGAAGGCCTTTTCATCGCCGAGGGCGAGAAGGTCATCAGACGCGCCAAGGACGCCGGGTACGAGATGCGCTCGATGCTGCTCTCAGCCAAGTGGGTCGACGTCATGCGCGACGTCATCGACGAACTCCCGGCACCGGTCTACGCCGTGAGCCCCGAGCTCGCCGAGCGCGTCACCGGCTACCACGTGCACCGCGGAGCCCTGGCCTCCATGCAGCGCAAGCCGCTGCCCACGGCCGAGGAACTGCTCTCCACGACCCGCCGGGTGGTCGTCATGGAGGCGGTCAACGACCACACCAACATCGGGGCCATCTTCCGCAGCGCCGCCGCCCTCGGCATGGACGCGGTACTGCTGTCGCCCGACTGCGCCGACCCGCTCTACCGCCGGTCCGTGAAGGTCTCCATGGGAGCGGTGTTCTCCGTGCCCTACGCCCGCCTGGAGGCCTGGCCCAAGAGCCTGGACTCGGTGCGGGAGGCGGGCTTCAAGCTGCTCGCCCTGACCCCGCACGAGAAGGCCACGCCGATCGACGTGGCCGCCCCGCAGTCCCTGGAGCGGGTCGCGCTGATGCTGGGCGCCGAGGGCGACGGCCTGTCCACGCCCGCGCTGGTCGCCGCCGACGAGTGGGTGCGCATCCCCATGGCGCACGGCGTGGACTCGCTGAACGTGGGCGCGGCGGCCGCGGTCGCCTTCTACGCCGTAGCCCAGGGCCGCGCCGCCGGGTAGGACCGCCGGAGCCGCGGCCGGGGCTACAGCTTCTGGGCCGCCGCGATGCCCAGCGCCACGATCAGCGTCACCACCACGAACACGATCAGCCGCTGCCGCATCAGCTTCGGGTCCGGCCGTGAGGGGCGCCGTCCCGTCCCCGTCGTCCTGGGGGCCGGACGGCCGCCCGTACGACCCGAGGTCGGCCGGGAGGACGGGCCCCCGGGGTGCTGCGGGTGACGGGAGGACGAGGGCCGCGAGTGCGGACCGCCCGGAGCGCCGCCCTGGGCGCGGGGTGTGGTGCTGCCGCCCGTACGACGCTCCGCACGCCGGCCGGGGTACTCCTCGCCCGCGCCGCCGATCCGCTCCGCCTCGGGCAGCCGCCCGGTCGGCCGCTCGGCCCGGGCCCGCTGGGCCGGCGGACGCCCGTCCGAGAGCCCCTGCGCCTCGCGGGCCGCGATCTCCTTGAGCCGCATCGACAGCTGGAGCGTGCTGGGCCGCTCCTCGGGGTCCTTGGCGAGGCAGGCCCGCACCAGGGGCGCCAGCGCGTCCGGCACGCCCTGGAGGTGCGGCTCCTCGTGCACCACGCGGTACAGCATGACCTCGGAACTGCCGTGCCCGAAGGGTGAGTCGGCGGTGGCCGCGTAGGCCAGCGTGGCGCCGAGGGCGAAGACGTCGGTGGCCGGGGTGACGGCGGCGCCGCGCACCTGCTCGGGTGCGAGGAAGCCGGGGGAGCCCACGGCCGTACCCACATGGGTGAGGGTGCTCGCCCCGGTGGCCCAGGCGATCCCGAAGTCGATGATCCGGGGGCCCTTGGGCGACAGCAGGATGTTCGAGGGCTTGAGGTCCCGGTGGACGACCCCCGCCTCGTGCACGGCGACCAGGCCCTCGGAGAGCGCGGCACCCACGGCGGCGATCTGTGCGGCCGTCAGGGGGCCCTCCTCGGCCACCTTGTCGTGCAGCGAGGGGCCGGGCACGTACTGCGTGGCGAACCACGGCCGCTCGGCCTCCAGGTCCGCGGCGACCAGGCGCGCCGTGCATCCGCCCCGGATCCGCCGGGCCGCGGACACCTCCCGGGCGAACCGCGAGCGGAACTCCTGGTCCTCGGCCAGGTCCGGCCGGATGACCTTGAGCGCGACCCGCTGCCCGCGCCGGTCCGATCCCAGGTAGACCACGCCCATGCCGCCGGCACCGAGCCGTCGGTGCAGTCTGAACGAGCCGACGACACGCGGGTCCTCGCGCCGGAGCCGCATCATCGCCATGTCCACCCCGCTGACCGGTCGTCCTGTTGACGTGGCACAGCTTACGGACCATCCGGCATACGTGCTCAGAGGCCGCGCCCTCGCCGGGGGATTCGGTTGTCAGTGCGCCACAGCACACGTGAGGGGGCGTCGGCGCCGCCGTCCGGGCGCACTTCCGGGGCCACCCGCCGGACCAAGCGCCTTCTGCGCCAAGGGGATTGGTGCCCCCGAGCAGGTCCGGTCCCACTCCGGGGCTCCGGTCGGCGGCCCGCGGCCGAGTCGATCGTGCCGTTGGCCGGTGCTCGGACACGCGGCAACGGGCAGTGACGGAAGTGAGCGAAGTCACTACCCTCCGGTCATCCCCTCCGGGAAGTCCCTCATTGCGGGGGAGCGGTCTCCACCCAGGGGAGTACACGGGGGAGGTCCCGTCATCCTCCTGGAGGCCCGGCAATGGGTACGAGGGCATGAGGCCAGGAGCCGCCCGCCCGCCTAGTGTTGAAGACAAGCGGCGGGTGGCGCACTCGTCCCCCGAGGTCACGAGCCCGCCGCTGCCAGACGACAGGGAGAGGACCATGGCGGACATCGCACGGCAGGGACGCAAGGCATTCGCGTTCAACGGCCACGAGTCCGGTACCCGCCATCCCCTGGTGGCCGCGGCCATGGTGCTCCCCCTGGCCGCCCTGCTGCTCTTCCTCTTCGGAGGTTTCGATCAGCTGGCGGCGCAGGCGTCGTCCGTGGGCGTGATGCTGGGGCGCTGAGCGGCGCCCCGGGTCCGGGAGAGCGGCCCGGACCGGGACATCGGCCTGCCTAACCCCGTGGGGACGGGGGAGCGGCGGACGGACGGCAGGTGAAGGGTGCTGCCCGTACGACTGGGGAGTCGGACGGGCAGCACCCTTTTTCGTGCACGCCGTTCCGCGTACGTCCATGCGTGGGCCCCTCCCACGCGCCCCCTCCATGGACCCACCCGTGCGGACGAACGCGAAAGCCCCGACCGTGGAAACGGCCGGGGCTTTCAGGTGGTGCGCGATACTGGGATTGAACCAGTGACCTCTTCCGTGTCAGGGAAGCGCTCTCCCGCTGAGCTAATCGCGCGGGCTCCGCAGCTCGAAAGCCGCAGGTGGAACTAGGTGGTGCAGGTGCTGCGTGCGCGATACTGGGATTGAACCAGTGACCTCTTCCGTGTCAGGGAAGCGCTCTCCCGCTGAGCTAATCGCGCGGGGATCCTTGCGGATCAGTGGACGATACTGGGATTGAACCAGTGACCTCTTCCGTGTCAGGGAAGCGCTCTCCCGCTGAGCTAATCGTCCTTGGAGGTGGAGACGGGATTTGAACCCGTGTAGACGGCTTTGCAGGCCGTTGCCTCGCCTCTCGGCCACTCCACCCTGGAGCTGCGGGGGTTCTCGGGAAGATCCCCCACTTCGAGCGGACGACGAGACTCGAACTCGCGACATCCACCTTGGCAAGGTGGTGCTCTACCAACTGAGCTACGTCCGCAGGTCACCGTGTTCGCTCCGGGGTTTTCCCCCTTCGCTCCCTGGCGACGAGTTGAACTCTAGCGGATTACCGGGCCAGCTCAAAAACGCGTTTCCGCAGCGTGCTGCCGCACGATCACCACAGGTCACCCTGCCGTCACCGCACCGGCGCCGTGTCGTCACCGGTCATAGACTCGCAGCCGTGCACGACCTGCCTCCCATGGCCCGCTTCGGCGGCCTTCTCGCGACCGATCTCCGAGACGTCACCAGCGATCCCGCCGCCCTCGATTCCACCGGCTTCTGGGCGGTGTCCGCCGACTTCGAAGGGCGGCTCGTCTGCGCGCGCTTCGGCGACGTGCGCCGTGAGCCGGTTCCCGCGCCCGTTCCGGGTGCCTGGCGCGGACCCGACGCCGACCGGTGGACCTCCTCCCTCGACCGCGCCGCCTACGTGGCCGGCGTACGGCGCGTCCGTGAGTACATCGCCGCCGGTGAGGTCTACCAGGCCAACCTCTGCCGGGTGATGTCCGCGCCGCTGCCCCACCCCGAACGCGCCGATGTGGACGCGCTCACCGCGCTCCTCGCGCGCGGCAACCCGGCACCCTTCGCAGGAACGATTCGCCTCGCCGCCCACGGCGTCGAGATCGCCACCGCCTCCCCCGAGCTGTTCCTGCGCCGGTCCGGGCGGCACGTCGAATCCGGCCCCATCAAGGGGACCGGCCGCACCGTCGACGACCTCCTGCCCAAGGACCACGCCGAGAACGTGATGATCGTGGACCTCGTACGCAACGACCTCGGCCGGGTCTGCGCGACGGGCTCCGTAGCCGTCCCCGAGCTGTGCGCCGTCGAGGAGCACCCCGGCCTGGTCCACCTCGTCTCCATCGTGAGCGGCGAACTCGCCGACGGAGCCGGCTGGCCCGAGCTGTTCGCCGCCACATTCCCGCCAGGTTCCGTCACCGGCGCCCCCAAGTCCTCCGCCCTGCGGATCATCGAAGCCCTGGAGACCGCCCCGCGCGGCCCCTACTGCGGAGGCATCGGCTGGGTCGACGCGGACCGGGGCACCGCCGAGCTCGCCGTCGGCATCCGTACCTTCTGGATCGACCGGGAGGCCGCCGGCGGCCCCCGGCTGCTCTTCGGAACCGGAGCGGGCATCACCTGGGGCTCCGATCCCGACCGGGAATGGGCGGAGACCGAGCTCAAGGCCGCCCGGCTGCTGAGGGTGGCCATGGGCCACGAGGTGAGCGGTGGCGTGCAGGCGACGAACGACACGATCGGAAGGACCGCACCATGAAGATCTGGCTCGACGGAGCCCTGACCGAGGTGGACGGCGCGAAGGTGTCCGTCCTCGACCACGGTCTGACCGTGGGTGACGGCGTCTTCGAGACGCTGAAGGCGGAGCGCGGCCGCGCCTTCGCACTCACCCGGCACCTGGAACGGCTCACCCGTTCGGCCCGGGGCCTGGGCCTGCCGGACCCCGACCTCGACGAGGTCCGCCGCGCCTGCGCCGCCGTACTGGAGGCCAACCCGCTGGAGCACGGGCGGCTGCGCGTCACCTACACCGGCGGGGTCTCCCCGCTCGGCTCCGACCGCGGGGACTCCGGCACCACGCTGATCGCCGCCGTCGCGGACTCCCCCCGGCGCCCCGACACCACCGCAGTCGTCACGGTGCCCTGGGTCCGCAACGAGCGCTCCGCCGTGGCCGGACTGAAGACCACCTCCTACGCGGAGAACGTGGTCGCGCTCGCCGCCGCGCACCGCGCGGGAGCCTCCGAGGCGCTCCTCGCCAACACCCTCGGCCGGCTCTGCGAGGGCACCGGCTCCAACGTGTTCGTCGTACTCGACGGAGAACTGCACACCCCGCCGCTGGCCTCCGGCTGTCTGGCCGGCATCACCCGGGACCTGATCGTCGACTGGGCCGGCGCCAAGGAGACCGACCTGCCCTTCGAGGTGCTGGAACGGGCCGAGGAGGTCTTCCTGACCTCCTCGCTGCGCGATGCCCAGGCGGTGCTGCGCATCGACGACCGCGAGCTGGGGACCGCCCCCGGACCCGTCACCGCCGAGGTGATGCGGATCTTCCAGGTGAAGGCCGGCGCGGACCTCGACCCGTAGAGCGGCGGGCACCGCGCTCCTTCCACCGGAGGAGGGCTGTCGCGGCGGCCGCGGGACGGGTAGAACTCAAGGGATGACCACCACCCTGCGGCCGTCCGGGCCGCTCCAGCACACGGCGGACGGCGCGCGTTCGCGCCCGTACGAGATCCGGGTCAACAGCAGGCGGGTCGGCGCCCTGCTGATCGCCTGCGACACCCCGTTCGGGCCGACGGTCGGCGAGATCCGCGACCTGGAGGTCGAGCAGGGCGACCGGCGGCGCGGGAGGGCCACCGTGGCCGCCCTCGCCGCCGAGGAAGTGCTGCGCGGCTGGGGCTGCCGCCGGGTCCGCGTCTCGGTCCCGGCGGACTCGGAGGCGGGGCTGCTCATGGCCGAGGCCCTCGGGTACACCGAGTACAGCCGGAACATGGCCAAGGACCTGCCGGCCGAGCCGCCCGCCCTGCCCGGGGGAGTCCTCGGCCGTCCCATGACGGCCGCCGAGTACGAGAGCTGGTACGACGGGGCCGTCGAGGCCTACGCCGCCAACTGGAGCAGCCGTGGCATGTCCGCCGAGGCCGCCCGGGCCAAGTCGGTGGCCGACCACGAGAGCCAGCTGCCGCAGGGCCTGGCCACCCCGGGAGCCGTCTTCGTCGTCCTGGAGGCGGCCGGGGAGCCGGTCGGCCATGTGTGGCTCGCGCCGCGCGGGGCGGGCGGGTACGTGTACGACGTGGAGGTCCGGGCCGAGCACCGGGGACGCGGGCACGGCCGCCACCTGATGGCGCTCGCCGAGCGCGCCGCCCTCGCGGCCGGCCACCGCCTGCTGGCGCTCCAGGTCTTCACCGACAACACCCCGGCCCTGCGGCTGTACGTCTCCCTCGGCTACCGCCCCACCGACTTCAACTACGCCAAGGACCTGATCTAGCCCGCCAGCAGGCGGTCGGCGATCTCCTCGATGCGGGCGCGCAGGCCGTCCTGGCTCTTGCCGCCGTCGAGACGCTGCCCGTCGATCACGTAGGTCGGGGTGCCGCTCACGCCGATCGCCTTGCCCTCGGCCTGGTCGGCGTCGACGATCAGGATGTGCCGCCCGTCGATCAGGGCGGTGTCGAACTCCTCGACGTCGAGCCCCAGTTCACGCGCCACGTCCAGCAGGACCGGCTCCCCGCGCTCGGCCAGCTCCGCGGTGCGCGCCAGCACGGCCTCCGTGTAGGGCCAGCCCTGGCCCTGCTCGGCGGCCTCCTCGGCGGCCTGTGCCGCGGCGAAGGCGTGCTTGTGCTTCTCCAGGGGGAAGTGGCGCAGCCGGATGTCCAGCCGGTCGCCGTAGCGGGCCCGCAGGGCGCGTACGTCGTCCAGGGCGCGGTGGCAGTCCGGGCACTGCAGTTCGCACCAGACGTCGAGGATCACGGAATCGGTCATGCGGACAGTCTCCCAGCCCCCGCACGCCCCACGGACCGGGACCCGCGCCCCGTGACCTGGACCCAGGGAGGAGGCGCGACCCGGAGATGACCCGGAGATCCGTCCGGGGCGGGCCCCGAACCTGGCCGCCGCGGCGCGGACCGGTGCAGGATGGACAGGGACAGACCGTCGAGCCGTCGAGAGTCCGGAGGACCGCATGCTTGCCGAGACCATCTGCTCCGCGGTGTCAGTGGCGGGCCTGGGTATCGCCGCGGTCACCGCCTACCGCAAGCGCTTCCTCGCCGCCACGCGGATCACCGCGTACGCGCTCGTGCCGGTCGCCTTGGTGATGACCGGGTTCGTGGACTGGGTGTCCGGGATGGTCTTCAACCCGACCGTCTGGGCCGGCTTCGGGCTGCTGGGACTGTCCTGGCTGCTCTTCATGACCACCCGTGCCGTCGAGCGCCGCGGTCTCGCCGCGTCGGGGGAGCCGGGGACGGGGAAGCCTGCGAGGCCCGGGCGGAAGGTCAAGGGGAGCCCGGCCGCCGAGGCCGTCGCCCCGGCCGCCTCCGCGCCCTCCCTGGGGACCGCCCGTGCCGGTTCGCCGTCACAGTCCGCCGCTCCCGCGGAGGACTTCTCCGACATCGAGGCGATCCTCAAGAAGCACGGGATCTGAGTACGGGATCCGCGTACGGGATCCGGCGCGGGACCCGGCCCGGACCGGGGCTCGTCCACAAGATCGAGCGAACTCCCGCGCGGGCGCTGGCGTGTTGAGGGCCGGTCGGTGGTGCCCTGCGCCATCATCGGCCCGACATGTTCGACACATCGCACCTCGACACATCGCACGGTGACCCGCCGGTGCCCGCCCCTGTGGTGGAGGAGCCGCGAGGCTGTCTCTTCGCGCTCTCCCAGCCACCCCTGATGATCTTCCTAGCGGTGATCGGCATCCTGCTGCTGCTCGCCGCCGTGCACGATCTCTTCCTGCTCTGACGCCTCCGCGTCGGCCTCCTTGCGCCTGGCCCGGTACGCCGCCACGTGCAGCCGGTTCCCGCAGGTCCGGCTGTCGCAGTAGCGCCGGGACCGGTTGCGGGAGAGGTCGACGAAAGCCCTTCGGCAGTCCGGGGCCTCGCAGCGGCGCAGCCGTTCCTGTTCGCCGGAGACCACGATGAAGGCCAGCGCCATGCCGCCGTCGGCCGCCAGGTGGTCGCCCACCGACGCGCCCGGCGCGAAGTAGTGCACGTGCCAGTCGTAGCCGTCGTGGTCGGTCAGCTGCGGGGTGGTGCCCGCCGTGGCCACGAGCTCGTTGATCAGCGTGGAAGCCGCACGCGGGTTCGGGGAGGCGAAGACCTGGGCGAACTTTCCGCGCACGGTCCGGACGCCGGCCAGGTCGCGGGCGCTGAGCTCGCCGACGTCGCTGATCGAGTACTCCTGGACGAATCCGCGCAGCGCGCCGATGTCCGAGAGCCCGTCGGGCTGGTCGGCCTCGGCCGCGGTGTTCACCAGCGCGACGACGACGTCGAGCGCGCGACGGGTGTCGTGGGGGATCTGCACGGGGTCTCCCTCAGGGGCCGGGCCTGCGGGGACGGGGGCCGTCGCCGCTGCCGCCCGACAATAGCGGGTCCCGCAGAGCACACCGGCGCCGTCCTCGCGGGTGGCTTCCGCGGGAACAGCGCCGGCATCGCCGTATGTGGTTGTCCGCCACGCACCGTCGCCCCGAGTCGGACGGTGTCGAGCGGCTGTAGGGCTGGCTCAGCTTTCGGCCAGGATGTGGGAGAGCTCCTTGTCGAGGTCGAAGTGCCGGTGCTCGGTCCCGGGTGGAACCGCGGCGTCCGTCCGCTTGAGGAACGACTCGAGTGCTCGGGCGGGTGCTTCGAGCAGTGCTTCTCCCTCCGGTGAGCTCAGGGCGATGCAGACGACGCCCTGACCGTGGCTGCGGGACGGCCAGACGCGGACGTCGCCGGTACCGGTGGGCCGGTGGAGACCCTCCGCGAGGAGGTCGCGGGCGAACACCCATTCGACCGTCTCCTCGGCGCCGGTGTGGAAGGTGGCGTGCACGGCGTAGGGGTCGGCCGTGTCATACCGCAGGCCCGCGGGAACAGGCAGTGAGGACTCGCTCGACACAACGAGGCGCAGGTGCAGCTCGCAGCTGACCGTGGTGTTCATAAGCGCCAGGGCCTTTCGCTCAGTGTGCGCTCGGGGATTCGCACGTCGGCGAAATCGACATGCCACCTACGGTGCCGTTGTAAACCCCTCTGACCGTTTTGCGGTCCTCTGGGTCCCTCGGACGGCGGATCCAAACCCGCATTCCCGTGTGCATCGAGCTCCGGTAGATTCGGGTCCATGAATACGGGGAGTGACCGCGGTACCCACGGGTCCGCCGCTGAAGACGCCGCCACGGAAGCCACCGCCGCATCGGACGCGGGAGCCGCCGCCGAGGCCGCCGAGGAGACGCCGCACGTGTCGAAGGCCCCGGCCTTCATCAAGCGGAACAGGAGCCTGCACCTGAGCTGGCAGGTCGGCGTCTTCATCGTCGGCCTCGCGGTGATCGGCGCCGGCATCGCCATGCTCGTCCTGCCCGGCCCCGGCTGGGTCGCGATCTTCGCGGGCCTGGCGATCTGGGCCACCGAGTTCGCCTGGGCCCACCTCGTACTGCGCTGGACCAGGCGCAAGGTCACCGAGGCCGCGCAGAAGGCGCTCGACCCGAAGGTCCGCCGCCGCAACATCATCCTGACCAGCGTGGGCCTCGCCGTCGCGGGCGCGCTGATCAGTTTCTACCTGTGGAAGTACGGGCTCGTCATGCCCTGGAGCCTCAAGGACCAGTGATGGTCAAGGAGCACCGCTGACATGCGGTAATGTTTGCGGTGCGTCCGGGCGATTAGCTCAGCGGGAGAGCACTTCGTTCACACCGAAGGGGTCACTGGTTCGAACCCAGTATCGCCCACCCGGACCAGAGGCCCGGAGACTTCACCGTCTCCGGGCCTCCGGCGTTTTCCAGGCCCTCTCCTCCGGATCCCGGAGGGCCGCCCTAGGCGGACACGCCCTGGCGCAGCCGCCCTATCCCAGCCGGCCGATCGCGGCCCGCAGCCGGCGGGCGTCACGCAGCCGCCGCTCGTACGTCGCCCCCACGGCCAGCAGCAGCAGGCCCGCCAAGGCCGGCGGCACCCAGCGCGGCAGCGCACCCGCGACCTGCACCACGTACGGGGCCAGCTCGTGCACCGCCACCGCCGCCAGCACGGCCCCGCCGAGCAGGAGCGGAGCCTGGAGCCGCTGCCGGGCGCCCAGCAGGGTCACCGCCAGCGCGGCCGCCCCCAGCAGCAGCGGGCGGATCCAGCCCGGGTCCCCCCAGGCCGCCAGCAGGCTCGGCACCAGCGTCGCCGCCAGGGCCGGTCCGTACGCCGTCCAGGACGAGGCCTGCGCGTCCCGGCGCCGCCGCAGCAGACCCACCACGAGGGCGGGCACCGTCACCGGCAGCGTGTAGGCCTCCGGTGCGCTCACCCCGGCCTCCGCCAGCCGCACCCAGGTCGCCGCCGCGAGCAGCGCCCCCGCGGCCCAGCCCAGGACCCGCCGCTCGGGTCGCACCGCCGAGCCCGCACAGACCACTCCGGCCAGCGCCAGGACCAGCGCCAGGGTGCCGGCCCGCCCGGCCGACAGACCCACCGCCAAGACGCCCGCCACACCCGCCGCGATCTCGACGGACAGCCGCACCCCGCCCAGCCGCGGCCCGAGCGCCGCCGCCGCTGCCGGGACCGCGAGCACCGGCAGCGACCACCAGACCACCGCCAGGTCCGACACGGCGCCTGCCGCCACCAGGAGCCCCGTGGCATACCCGACCGCGCACACCGCAGCCCCCGACCGGAGCGGACGCGCCGCCGCCCCGTACGCGGCCGCCGTGGCGCAGCCCGCGCCCAGCAGCCCCCAGACCGCGAAGGTCGCCGCCCGGCCGTCCAGCGCGCCCAGGGACACGTTCGCGGCGCCGACCAGCGCGCACACCGCGGCCGCGATCCGGGCCCCGCTGCCCGGGGAGCGCAGCGCGAGGACACCGGCCGCGCCCGTCACCGCGAGCTGCACCGCGAACACCGCCGCCGCCGGCAGCCCGAGCAGCACCGGAGCCGTGAACAGCCCCGCCCACCCCAGGACCACCGCCACCGCCACCGGCTCCGGCCGGGACAGCGCCCGCGCGAGCCACCAGGCCGCCCCGGCCGCGATCAGCAGGACCAGCGTGACCGCCGCCCCCGACGCGTACGCCTCCCGGTCCGGGGTCGTTCCCGCCCACACCTCACCCAGCACCCGCAGCCGGGCCACCAGGACCGCCGCCACCGCGGCACCCGCCGACAGGGCCGCCACAGACGCCACCACGGCCCCGGCCCGGGCCGCCCCGCGCCGGACCGCCTCCGGAAGGGCGGCACCCCGTACCGCCGCCAGCAGCGGCAGGGCCAGCAGCAGGTGCACCAGCACCGTCCACGCCGGGTCCAGGACCGGCCGGGCCACCCCGCCCAGGCCGGCCACCGCGGCCAGGGCGCCCGCCGACGCCGCGGCCCAGGCACGCGGCTCCCGCCAGGCCGCCGCCACCCCGAGCGCTCCGCCCGCCAGCAGCAGCGCCGCCGGAGCTGCGGCCTGCGCCGCCGACCCGGCCGACCACGACTGGGCCGCACCGATCAGCAGCGCGCCCACGCCCGTCACGGCCGCCGGGACCGCCGCCGCCCCGACCCGAAGGGCGAGCGCCGCGTCCAGCGCCGCCGTCGCCAGCAGCGCCCAGCCGAGGGCCTGCGGGCCGGGCCACGCCGCCAGCGCCGCCAGCGGCAGTGCGAACTGCGCCGCGAGCAGCGCGGCCGGCAGCGGGAGCCGCAGCCGCCGCAGCCCCGCGCCGTAGCCGGCCCACGCGGCCGCGAGCACGGCTGCCGCCCCCGCCGCGTAGCCGGTGCCGTCCGTGTCCGGCATGCCGACCGCGTACAGCGCGTACGCGTCGAGCACCGTCAGCAGCAGGCCGACCGCCGCGACCGACTCCGCCGTCGACCGCAGTCCGCGGCGCAGCAGGAGCACGGGGGCGCCCAGCGCCGCCGCCGTCACCGCGGCCAGCACCGCCGAGCGCCCGGCGATCCCCATGGACCCCCAGCTCACCAGCGTGAACGCGAGCGCGGCGACCGCCAGCAGCACCGCGCCCAGCACGAGCAGCACGTTCTGCGCGCTCGGGGCGGAGGCCTCCTTCGCGGGCCCGGCGGGCACGCCGGACACCGCGGGCCCCCAGCGGACGGGAGCCGGACCGGACCCGGGCTGGTGCAGCAGGCGCAGCAGCCAGTCCCGCCGGCCGAGCAAATACAGCCGCCGGGCATCGAGTTGGGCCAGCTCGCGGTCGATGAGCGCCAGCTCTTCGGCGGGCGGCAGAGGCATGTTCATAACCGGAGTGTGGCGGCGGTCACGCAGTCAGGACATGGGCGTGCGTACTCAGATGCGTCCTGAGTAGGTACCCGGCGCACGGCCCGGGGGGCCGCCGGGGAGAAGCGGTTTGAACCAGCCCCGAGCCTTCTGTATTGTTCAGTCCGTTCCCGGGCGATTAGCTCAGCGGGAGAGCACTTCGTTCACACCGAAGGGGTCACTGGTTCGATCCCAGTATCGCCCACCGGGACAGGCCGGTCCGTCATCGACGGACCGGCCTTCCGCATTCCCGGACTGCTTCCGCCTACGCCGCCGTCGACAGGTCCGGCCGCAGCGGCCAGTGCGGATCCACCGGCTCCGGCGTCCCCTGACGCGCGAACCACGCCTGCAGGCCCCGCGCCTGCGCCGCGTGCCACACGGCCTGCAGGGTGTGCAGCTCGGCCGGCGTCAGCCGCTCCAGCCGGGCCGCGAACCGCCGTCCCACCGCCCGGACCAGTTCCAGCGAGGCCATCGCGTCCGCCGCCGCGTCGTGGGCGCCCTCCAGCTCGATCCCGTAGTGCGCGCACAGGTCCGTCAGTGTCCGGCGGCCCTTGCGGTACCGGTCCAGGTGCTTGTCCAGTACGCGCGGGTCCAGCACCGTCAGCGGCCGGTTGTCCAGGTACCGCGACAGCGAGGACGCCCGGTGCCGGCGCAACTCCCGGTCCAGCAGCGTCAGATCGAACGGCGCGTTCATCACCACCACCGGCCGGCCCGCCACCTGCTGCTCCCCGAGCGCCCGGGCTATCTCCTCCACCACCGGCGCGGGCCAGCGCCCGTGGCGCTGCAGGTGCTCGTCGGTCAGCCCGTGCACTTCCGTGGCGCCCGGGGGCACCGGAATCCCGGGATTGACCAGCCAGCGCGTGGTGCGGACCCGGCCGCCCGCACACTCCTGGACGATGAGCGCGGCGGACACGATCCGGTCCTGCTCGACGTCCACCCCGGTGGTCTCCGTGTCGAATGCGGCCAGCGGGCCCTCGTACCAGCGTGTCATGGCGAACTCCTCGTCCCCGAGCGGCGGGTGGAGCTTCCTGGACACATGACCCCCGCCGCATCGGTGATACCCGGGCTGTTTGCCCCGTACGCCGTTTGCGGGCAGTCGGGTGCGGAGACAACTTCCATGGGGGGCCGTACGTATGACCGGCCGTCACCCAGCACCGCTCGCGGCAGAGCCCGCAAGGCACGGGGGAGCCGGCCATGGCGCTCACACAGCCCGAACCGGGCGGGGTGCTGCGCGAAGGGACAGGTCCGCGGACCGGAGCCCTGCGCGGCACGCTCGCCACCACCGCCTGCATGGAGACCCTCCAGGTGGGATACCTGCACGCCGTCGCGGCAGCCGCCGGGTGCTCGCTCTCCCAGCCCTTCCCCGACAACGGCATCGACTGGCACGTCTCCCACGGAGCACCCGAACACGTCGTCGACGACGAGGTCACCGTCAAGGTGCAGCTCAAGGCGACCTACCAGATACCGCCGCGGCCGGCCGGGGCCACCTTCGCCTTCACCCTCGACAACGAGCACCTGGTGAAGCTGGCCCGGACGCCCGTCGCCGTGCACAAGATCCTCGTGGTGATGCTCGTACCGAGGGAGCGCGACCAGTGGCTCGCCGCCGGACACGACCGGCTCGACCTGAGGCACTGCTGCTACTGGACCAACCTCGCCGGACACCCCGTGACCGGCCGGCGCCGCACCACCGTACGGATCCCGACCACGCGGATCTTCGACGACCGTGCGCTGTGCGAGATCATGACCCGGGTCGGGTCGGGAGGGACACCCTGATGAACCTGCACTCACCGCACCTCGAACCGCTCCCGTCCCCGCGGTACACCCCGGGTGGTCCCGATCCGGCACAGGTCGACCCGCAGGTGCTGGGAGCGCTGCTGCACCGGCACGGATGGCTGCGGCGCGGCGGCGCGGCCGGCCGGTACGGCCGCTGGACCCCGCCCGGCCGCCCGGGCACCAGCCTGCTCGTCCCGGAGAGCCGTGCCTTCCCCGACTGCGCGGACCTGCTGGAGGAGGCGCTCGGCGCCCTCGCGCACGGCGGCCTGCCCTCGGCGCGCGAGGTGCTCCTCGGGCTGAGCGTCCCCAGCGACGAGATCCGCTGGGAACGGGAGATCCCGGAGGCGCCCTACGGGTACCAGGGCGAGGCCTCCTGGCCCGTGCAGGAACAGCTGCGCTCGGCCGCCCGCCGGCTCCTGCTGGCCGGTGCGCTCGCCGACCGGGCCCGGGCCGGGTACTACGGGGCCCGGCACCAGGCGCAGGCCGAACGCACCCTGGACGGGGTCCTGGTGGGGCCCTCCCCGGGCGGGCGCCGGCTGACCGCGTACGTCCCCGTGGACGGCGGCCGGGGGCCGGTGATCCGGCTGCACCACGCCCTGCACGCGGCCCGCGAGGCGGTGGACTACCAGCGCGCCACCGGCGGCATGGAGGCCTTCGACGCGGCGGTGGCCGCCGGGGTCAGCCGGGAACTCGCCGACGCGCTGATCGCCCTGGTCCGGGGCTCGGAGGGAGCCCGGATCGCACTGGCCTGGGCGCCGGCGGCCGGTGTCCCGGCGGGCTGCGCGGCCCGCCCCGAGCCGGTGGAGTTCTCCCCGGGCGACCTGCCCGTGCTGCGTGAGGCCGCCGCCCGCTACACCCGCGCGGAACCCGCCGTGCCGGTCCGGCTCGCCGGGGCCGTGGTACGGATGCGGCGCAAGGCCGCCGGGGGAGGGGGGACCGTCCGGCTGCGGGTGCTGGCCGGGGCGGAGGTCCCGTACGTCCGGGCCGCCCTCGACGAGGAGGCGTACCGCATCGCGGGCCACGCCCACCTGGTGGGCCTGCCGGTCCGGGTCACCGGCCGGCTGCAACGCCGCGGCGGCTTCCGGCGGCTGTCGGACGCGGCGGACGTGGCACCGGTACCGATGGACGAGGTCGAGCGGGACCGGCTGATGAAGTCCCTGGACGCGGCCTTCGACCCCGAGGACGTCCTGCCGAACGACGACTGAGCCGTCTCTTCCGGATGCGGGACTGCCCTCAGGGGGAGCGGAAGGCCGTGGCGCGGACGGTGTCGCCGCACAGGGCGAACTGGCCGCCGTCGCTCGGGGCCACCTGGAACCCGGTGCGCGCGACGCCCACCACCAGCGAGGGGGCGACGGTCGGATCGGCGCCGGAGGCGCAGTAGCCGTCCGCCTCGCCGAGGACCGGGGTGAAGGTCAGGACGGTCGAGGCGGTTCCGCCCACGGACAGCAGCACCGGCCGGGCCTCACCCCGGGGGACGACGCGCAGCGGCTTGTTGCGGTCCGGGGACCCCTGGCCCGCGAGTGCGACCGTCGGGAAGCCCCGCAGCTCACAGGCAGGGCCGCTGTTGACCACCACCGTGAACCGGACATGGGTGGAGTCCGTCCGCTCCGCGCCGGTGTCCGAGAGCTGGTCGCCGGTGCACGCGGCGGCGGGCGCCGCCACCGCGGGGGTACCCGCGAGCATTCCGCCCGCCAGCAGGGCCGTCGCGGCGCCCAGGGCAGCCGCCTTCCTGGTCACTCTCATGGGTGTCACCTCATGCCAGGTCGGAAGATCCCCTTCCACCTTCCCACGGGGTGTCCCCGGCGGCTCGCCCGAAGGAGGCCATGGTCAGGCCCGGGACGGGGCAGAAGTCCGGGCCGCGGCGGAAGCCGAGACGCTCGTAGAGGGCCACGGCGGGGGCATTGGCGGCGCCGGTGGTGACCGTGACGGGGCGACCCGGGAACACCTCCGTCAGGGCGTGGCGCAGCAGCGACGAGGCGACACCCCGCCGGAACCAGGCCGGAGCCACGCACAGCCGGTCGATGGAGACCCCGTCCTCCGGTTCGGACGCCCAGGCGAGGAAGCCGGCCAGGACGCCGTTCCCCGAGAAGGCACCCACCCAGCGGAGGCCGGCCCGCCGCAGCTCGGCGAGGCTCTCACCCAGGGCCGGGATCCCGTCGAAGCCGATCAGCTCGGCCTCCACCGCGTACGCGGCGTGCCCGATCCGGTGGACCACCGTCGCGGTGGCGTCGTCGCTCAGGTCCAGCGCGCGTATCTGCATGGCGGGCCACGCTACCGGCGTCCACCGCCGGGCAACGGGCGGGGTGGGGGCACACCGGGCGGGCCATGGCCGGGAGGCCCCGTCCGGCGGGCCACCCGGTAACCGTTTAGCGGCGCGGCCACTCCGCTCGGTACGATTCAGGCGCGCGGCGTTCGCCCGCGCACCCCCTGAGTCAGGAGAGACCGGTGTCAGACGTCCGTGTGATCATCCAACGCGATTCCGAGCGGGACGAGCGCGTGGTGGCCACGGGCACTACGGCGGCGGAGCTCTTCGCCGGCGAGCGCACCATCGTCGCCGCGCGCATCGCGGGCGAGCTCAAGGACCTCGCGTACGAGGTGAAGGACGGCGAGACCGTCGAGCCGGTGGAGATCTCCTCCGAGGACGGCCTGAACATCCTGCGCCACTCGACCGCGCACGTCATGGCCCAGGCCGTGCAGGAGCTCTTCCCCGAGGCCAAGCTGGGCATCGGCCCGCCGGTCCAGAACGGCTTCTACTACGACTTCGACGTCGCCCGCCCCTTCACCCCCGATGACCTCAAGGCCATCGAGAAGAAGATGCAGGAGATCCAGAAGCGCGGCCAGCGGTTCTCCCGCCGCGTGGTCACCGACGAGGCGGCCCGCGAGGAGCTCGCCGACGAGCCGTACAAGCTGGAGCTCATCGGCATCAAGGGCTCCGCGTCCACCGACGACGGCGCGAACGTCGAGGTGGGCGGCGGCGAGCTGACCATCTACGACAACCTGGACGCGAAGACCGGCGACCTGTGCTGGAAGGACCTCTGCCGCGGTCCCCACCTGCCCACCACCCGCAACATCCCGGCGTTCAAGCTCATGCGCAACGCGGCCGCCTACTGGCGCGGCAGCGAGAAGAACCCGATGCTCCAGCGCATCTACGGCACCGCGTGGCCGTCGAAGGAGGAGCTGAAGGCGCACCTCGACTTCCTCGCCGAGGCCGAGAAGCGCGACCACCGCAAGCTCGGCAACGAGCTCGACCTCTTCTCCATCCCGGACGAGATCGGCTCCGGCCTCGCCGTCTTCCACCCGCGCGGCGGCATCATCCGCCGGGTCATGGAGGACTACTCGCGCAAGAAGCACGAGGAAGCCGACTACGAGTTCGTCTACTCCCCGCACGCCACCAAGGGCGCCCTCTTCGAGAAGAGCGGCCACCTGGACTGGTACGCGGAGGGCATGTACCCCCCCATGCAGCTCGACGGTGGTACCGACTACTACCTCAAGCCCATGAACTGCCCGATGCACAACCTGATCTTCGACGCGCGCGGCCGCTCCTACCGTGAACTGCCGCTGCGCCTGTTCGAGTTCGGCACCGTGTACCGGTACGAGAAGTCGGGCGTCGTGCACGGTCTGACCCGGGCCCGCGGTTTCACCCAGGACGACGCGCACATCTACTGCACCCGTGAGCAGATGGCCGAAGAGCTCGACCGCACCCTCACCTTCGTGCTGAACCTGCTGCGCGACTACGGTCTGACCGACTTCTACCTGGAGCTGTCCACCAAGGACCCGGTCAAGTTCGTCGGCTCGGACGAGGCCTGGGAGGAGGCGACCGCCGTCCTCGCGCAGGTCGCCGAGAAGCAGGGCCTGCCGCTGGTCCCGGACCCGGGCGGCGCCGCCTTCTACGGTCCGAAGATCTCGGTGCAGTGCAAGGACGCCATCGGCCGTACCTGGCAGATGTCGACCGTGCAGCTCGACTTCAACCTGCCGGAGCGCTTCAACCTGGAGTACACCGCGCCCGACGGCTCGCGCCAGCGGCCGGTCATGATCCACCGTGCGCTGTTCGGCTCCATCGAGCGGTTCTTCGCCGTGCTGCTGGAGCACTACGCGGGCGCCATGCCGCCGTGGCTGGCCCCGGTCCAGGCGGTCGGCATCCCGATCGGCGACGGGCACGTGGAGTACCTGCAGGAGTTCGCCGCCGAGGCGAAGAAGAAGGGCCTGCGGGTGGAGGTGGACGCCTCGTCCGACCGGATGCAGAAGAAGATCCGCAACCAGCAGCGCATGAAGGTCCCGTTCATGATCATCGTCGGTGACGAGGACATGGCGGCGGGCACCGTCTCCTTCCGCTACCGCGACGGTTCGCAGGAGAACGGAATCCCCCGTGACGAGGCACTGGCTAAGCTCGTTGACGTGGTGGAGCGTCGGATCCAGATCTGACGTCGTCCCCGCCGTGGTGGGGGTGCTCCCAAGATTCGGAACCACCAGAAGCTGAAGGTTCCATGCTCCCCGCCGCTGCGGGGATCGGGCCCCCGGAAAGTGATCACTTTCCGGGGGCCTTCCTCGTACGCCAGGCCAAGGTCATATGCTTGCCGCCATGACGACTCAGCCGGAGCAGCAGATCGGTGTGGGCACGCAGGACGCGTTCCAGCGACTGTGGACGCCCCACCGGATGGCCTACATCCAGGGGGAGAACAAGCCGACCGGCCCGGAGGCCGGGGACGGCTGTCCCTTCTGCGGGATTCCGGAGATGTCCGACCAGGACGGCCTGGTCGTCGCGCGCGGCCGGCACGTGTACGCGGTGCTGAACCTCTACCCGTACAACGGCGGCCACCTGATGGTCGTCCCGTACCGGCACGTCGCCGACTACACGGAGCTGGACGGGCCGGAGACGGCAGAGCTCGCCGACCTCACCAAGCGGGCGATGGTCGCGCTGCGCAAGGCCTCGGGCGCGCACGGATTCAACATCGGCATGAACCAGGGCGCGGCCGCCGGTGCCGGCATCGCCGCGCACCTGCACCAGCACATCGTGCCCCGCTGGGGCGGGGACACGAACTTCATGCCGGTCGTGGGACACACCAAGGTGCTGCCCCAACTCCTGGCGGACACCCGTCAGATGCTCGCGGACGCCTGGCCCGTCGACTAGCGTCGTGCCGGGCCGCGTCCCGGTGGATCCCGCAGGTCACGGCGCCAGCGGGAGTCCTGCCGGTCGTCAGGCCGGGTCCCGGTGGTCCCGGCGCCAGGTCCGCACCTCGGCCTCGACGTCGAACTCCGTCAGGCCCAGGGGCGGGCCCGGCGGAGGCATGCGCAGGGCCGCCGCGATCTTCTCGTTGATCTCCGTGAGGATGTCCCGTACCTGGCGCTCGGAGCGGGCGGCCCGGGCCTTCTCCAGGGCGTCCTCGGCCTCCTTGCGCAGCGCGAGCGCCGGCGGCAGGACGGCGAAGCCCTCGCGGTGCATCTTGCCCTTGATCCACCACAGCTCGTCGTAGGGCGCGTCCAGCGAGGCCAGCGGCTTGCCCCAGCCCGGCAGGTCCTCGAACTCGCCGCGCTCGGTGGCCTCCCGGATCTGCCGGTCCACGAAGGACTCGACGCTGACGCCAGGCGGTTTGCGCTCGGTCACGGTGCCTCCTCGGTTCCTGGGGATCGCACTCCGCCCTGCCAGCCTACTCAGGCCACCTGCCGGACGGGGCCGGCCGTCCCTCACGTAGGGTCGCTGCCCATGATCACGAGATTCGGCGACGCGTTCCTGAACGAGACCGAGCGGCACAGCGCCTGGGGAGCCGCCCAGCTCGAAACCCTGACCTCCTTCCTGCCCGAGGGGCCCTGGACAGCGGACCTGGAGACCTGCGCCTACCGCCAGGGCGGGCTCGAACTGCGCGTCTCGGTCCTGGGGACCTTCGACCTGGAAGAGGGGACCTGGATGTGGGGCTGGGCCAACCCGGGCCTGCGCGGCACCGAGGTCGTCGCCCTCGCGGCCGCGGTCGAGCGCTACGGCAGGAAGCAGGGCATCCCCGAGTTCACCGAGGAGACCCTGGACCTGTCGGGCTTCGCGGACCCCTGGCGTGCGGCGGAGACCCTGGCGTTCGCCGGGATGGGCGTGGCAGGGGCCCCCGGCTACATCGGTGCCCCGGCCGGGCCCACCACGCGGATCTACTTCCTGCCGGACGACCCGCAGGTCCCCCGGGCCGCCCTGGACCCCGTCACCCTGCCCCGGACCCTGGTCACCGGAGCCGGGCTCCTCGGGCACTCCCCGCGAAGCGTCGTCACCGGCTACTTCGACCACCACGGCGTACCGGTGGACGAGGCCGGAGACCTGGTCACGGCCCTGCTCCCCGGCGGGAGCGCGGTACGGATCGGGTTCGACGCCGTCGGCCGCATCTCCGAGGTGAGCCTGACCGCGGGCCCCTGAACCACGGGCCCGCGCCGTCCGGTGCCGCCGCCTCCCGCCAGCGCGGGCAAAGGACCGGCGGCACCGGGTACGGGCTACGCGTCGTAGACGTCGGCCTTGCGCGGGGCCGGCTCCTGGATGAGGCCGCTCATGATCGAGGAGCGGTTGGTGAAGCGCTCGGTGTCGACACCGTTCTCCTCCAGCACCTTGAAGGTCGCCGCGTGGATCGACCGCAGCACCGGCGCCACCGTCCGCAGGGCGTCGTCCGCCATGAACCGGTGCCGCCACATCGAACTCGCCCAGACGTGGCGCAGACCGAAGGGCTCCGGCAGGACCAGCTTGCCGCCGAAGAAGTCCAGGACCGGCGGGTACCAGGTCAGCGGGGCCCGGACGGCGAGGCGGACCACCTCCTGGGTGTCCACCAGGGGCAGCGGGCGCTCCACGGTCTCCCAGAACCGGACGCTCTTGGGCACCTCCACGACCGGGGCCGCCGACTTCGTCGTGAACAGGCCGTGCACGGGTCCCAGGGCGTGGGCGGTGACGTCCACGCGCAGGGTCTTGTAGAGCACGGTCACCGTGACCAGCATGTTGATGACCAGCTGGCCGTCCCAGAGCGGGTACTGGATGCCGAGGTAGTGCCGGTTCCCGGCGCTGAACTGCTGCTCGTTGCAGATCCGGGTGATCTCGTGCGGCTTGATGAGGAAGGCGTCGACGTTCTCGCCGGTGGGGCGGGCCACCTCTGCGGCGCCCTCGCCGATCGGGGTGACGATCCAGTGCTGGATCGCGGCGGGCGGGAAGCCGCCGGTGTGCAGGGGGCCCCGCTCCAGCTTGCGGAGCTGGGCGTCGATCGCGCGCACGACGTCCCAGCTGCGGAACGGGTGGATCTCCATGCCCTCGCTCTTGGGGGCCAGTTCCTCGGCCATCTGCCAGCTGCCCCACCGGGTGCCCATGCCCAGGATGCCCTTGGGGCCCGCGTAGAAGACCTGGTTGCTGCGGTCCTCCGCGGTGAGCTTGGCGAGCTGGTGGCGCAGGTCCTCGCGCGCCTTCTCGTCGGGGTTGCCGGGCACGGCCTCGGGGATCTTGGCGCCGACCCCGCCGCCGGACAGCAGCCCGTCCCAGCGGGAGCGCAGGTCCCGGGCGGTGGCCTCACAGACCCGGCGGGCGAGCAGCCAGCCCAGGACCGGGGCGATGACCATGCCGCGGGCGTAGAGGCCGAGGAAACCGGTCAGCGGCAGCCGGAACATCAAGATGGCCACCACGACGCCGACGCCGACCAGGATCACGGTGCCCAGCCAGGAGCTGTGCCTGCCCGTGCTGGAGGCGAGGGTCTTGCGGAGCTGGAAGAGGCCCAGCCACAGCAGCAGACCGGGCAGGAACAGCACACCGCAGACCAGCATGATCAGCCGGAGCTTGCGGTCGCGGTCCTTGCGGATGTGCGAGGCGGCCAGGCAGTGCTCCACCACGGTCTGCGGATCGGCGCCGAAGGACTGGATGAGCGGCTTGCGGCCGGGGCTCAGGGTGCGCGCCTCGACGGCACGGCAGAAGGCCTCGCCGAGGCTCGGCTCGAAGAGGGAGAGCTTCGGCGGCTTGACCGTCGCAGGATGGTTCTCGCTGTTGGCGGTGAGTATCTTGTCCAGCTTGCTGTCCTTGCCGCCGTCGCGGTACGCGGCCGAAGCCAGCGCGTTGGTCGCCGCCGTCTGCCCACCGCCCCCCTGCAGCGGGACCTGCGCTCCGGGCCTGAAGTCGAATCCGTCGTCCGCCACCGCTGCCCCACCCCCATCGCCTTGCGTTCCTGCTCTTTTGATGCGCCGACGAGCCTATCGGCGGATCTCACCCCATGGTCATGGGACAGGGAAATGCCGCCCACCGCAAGCTGGTTGGGTGGGCGGCCGATCCCCTGCTACACCAGTCAGGTTCCCCTCTCGGCCTGTTCACGCACCTTTTCCGCGATCTGCGGCGGCATCGGTTCGTGGCGCGCGTACGCCCGGGCGAAGCGGCCGGTGCCGTGTGAGACGGAGCGCAGCTCGACGGCGTAGCGGCCGATCTCGATCTCCGGGATCTCGGCGCGGACCCGGGTGCGCCCCGGCGTGGCCTGGTCGGTGCCGACGACGCGGCCGCGGCGGCCGGCGAGGTCGCTCATGACCGGGCCCACGTACTCGTCGGGGACGACGACGGCGAGTTCGGCGACCGGTTCGAGGAGGTCGATCCGGGCCTCGGCGGCGGCCTCGCGCAGGGCGAGGGCCCCGGCCGTCTGGAAGGCGGCGTCGGAGGAGTCCACCGAGTGCGCCTTGCCGTCGAGGAGGGTGATGCGCACGTCGACCAGCGGATAGCCGGCGGCGACCCCGCGCGCGGCCTGGGTACGTACGCCCTTCTCCACGGACGGGATGAACTGGCGGGGCACGGCACCGCCGACGACCTTGTCGACGAACTCGATACCGCTGCCGGGCGGGAGCGGCTCCACCTCGATCTCGCAGATGGCGAACTGGCCGTGGCCGCCGGACTGTTTGACGTGCCGGCCGCGGCCGGCGGCCTTGGCACCGAAGGTCTCGCGCAGGCTCACCTTGTGCGGGACGGGGTCGACCTGGACGCCGTAGCGGGTGCGCAGCCGTTCCAGGGCGACGTCCTGGTGGGCCTCGCCGAGGCACCACAGGACGACCTGGTGGGTGTGCGGGTTCTGCTCCAGCCGCATGGTCGGGTCCTCGGCGACGAGCCGGGCCAGGCCCTGGGACAGCTTGTCCTCGTCGGCCTTGCTGTGGGCTTCGATGGCGAGGGGGAGCAGCGGGTCGGGCATGGTCCACGGCGCCATCAGGAGCGGGTCGTCCTTCGCGGAGAGGGTGTCGCCGGTCTCCGCGCGGGTGAGCTTGGCCACGCAGGCCAGGTCGCCGGCGATGCACCGGGTGAGGACGCGCTGCTGCTTGCCGAAGGGGGAGGAGAGGGTGCCGACCCGCTCGTCGACGTCGTGGTCCTCGTGTCCGCGGTCGGCGAGGCCGTGCCCGCTCACGTGGACGGTCTCCTCGGCCTTCAGGGTGCCGGAGAAGACGCGTACGAGGGACACCCGGCCGACGTAGGGGTCGGAGGAGGTCTTGACGACCTCGGCTACGAGGGAGCCGTCGGGATCGCAGGTGACGTCCGGGCGGGCGGAGCCGTCGGGGCGGGTGACGGTGACGGCGGCGCGCTCCAGGGGGGTGGGGAAGCCACCGGTGACCAGTTCGAGGAGTTCCACGGTCCCCAGGCCCTGGCGGGCGCCGTCGGTGGCGGGGGCCGCCATCAGGACGGGGTGAAAGGTGCCGCGCGCCACCGCCCGCTCCAGGTCGTCGACGAGGGTCTTGAGGTCGATCTCCTCGCCGCCCAGGTAGCGGTCCATGAGGCTCTCGTCCTCGCTCTCGGCGATGATCCCCTCGATGAGCCGGGCGCGGGCGTCGGTGATGAGGGCGAGCTCGGCCGGGTCGGGGTCGCGCTCCACGCGCTCGCCGGAGGCGTACTCGTAGACGCGCCGGGACAGCAGCCCGAGCAGGCCGGTGACGGGGGCGTGGCCGTCGGGGCCGGGCGGGCCGTGCAGGGGGAGGTAGAGGGGGACGACCGCATCGGGGTCGTCGGCGCCGAAGATCTCGCCGCAGACGGTGGTCATCTGCGTGTAGTCGGAGCGGGCGGCCTCCAGGTGGGTCACGACGATGGCGCGGGGCATGCCGACGGCCTCGCACTCGTCCCAGACCATGCGGGTGGCGCCGTCGATCCCGTCCGAGGCCGAGACGACGAAAAGGGCCGCGTCCGCGGCCCGCAGACCGGCCCTGAGTTCTCCGACGAAGTCGGCGTATCCCGGGGTGTCCAGGATGTTGATCTTGATTCCGCCCCATTCGACGGGAACGAGGGACAGCTGGACGGAGCGCTGCCGGCGGTGTTCGATCTCGTCGTAGTCGGAGACGGTGGCGCCGTCCTCGACCCGACCGGCCCGGTTGACCGCTCCGGCGGTCAGGGCCAGGGCTTCGACCAGTGTGGTCTTGCCGGATCCGCTGTGGCCGACCAGCACGACGTTCCGTATGGACGAGGGGCGGTCGGCCGTCAGTGCCCTGCCGGCGGCTCCGGCTTGGTGTGATGTGGCTCCCATGATGCTCGTACCTCCCGGTGGTGACGGTGAGGAGGGTCGGGTGGTGTGGGGGTCGGGTGCCCGGACCGGCGTCCGGACCTGGTGGCCCGGCCGCCTCCGGGGAGGCGGAATGCGGGATTCTTCGAGCTTTGCACTGGTGTCACATTCCGTCCATACGTCGTACCGGGGACGTACGCGGGGCCGACCGGAGCCGGTCGACGGCGTGAAGTACGTCTTACGTGGCACGAACCGGTGGGTGCGCGGCGTCCGCGCGGTGGCGCGCTGGCTACGATGGGCCAGCCGGTGGCCGTGGTGGCCGTGCGGCCCAGCGACCCTCCGGGAAGGCCATGCTGAACAAGTACGCGCGTGCATTCTTCACGCGTGTTCTCACGCCATTCGCCGCTTTTCTGCTCCGGCGGGGGGTGAGCCCGGACGCGGTCACCCTGATCGGAACGGCCGGAGTGGTGGCCGGAGCGCTGTGGTTCTTCCCCCGTGGCGAGTTCTTCTGGGGCACGATCACCATCACCCTCTTCGTCTTCTCCGACCTGGTGGACGGGAACATGGCCCGCCAGGCCGGGATCTCCAGCCGGTGGGGAGCCTTCCTCGACTCCACGCTCGACCGGGTGGCGGACGCGGCGATCTTCGGCGGCCTCGCGCTCTGGTACGCGGGCAACGGGAACGACAACGCGCTGTGCGCGGTGGCGATCTTCTGCCTGGCCAGCGGCCAGGTGGTCTCGTACACCAAGGCACGCGGTGAGTCGATCGGACTGCCGGTGGCTGTCAACGGGCTCATCGAGCGGGCCGAGCGACTGGTGATCTCGCTGGTCGCGGCCGGCCTGTCCGGTCTGCAGACCTTCGGCGTGCCGTCCTGGATCGGCGTGCTGCTGCCGATCGCTCTGTGGATCGTGGCGGTGGGCTCGCTCGTCACCCTGATCCAGCGGGTCGTCACCGTGCGCCGGGAGTCGGCCGAGGCCGACGCCGCGGCGTCGGCCGCCGAGGGCGGCGCGGCCTGATGGGTGCCATACAGGACAAGGTGGTCGACTCGCTGTACGGGCTCGGCTGGGCCGGGGTCAAGAAGCTGCCCGAACCGGCCGCCGTGGCCCTGGGCCGGCGCATCGCCGACGTCGCGTGGAAGCGGCGCGGCAAGAGCGTGCTGCGGCTGGAGTCGAACCTCGCCCGGGTGGTGCCGGACGCCGGTCCCGAGCGGCTGCGCGAGCTGTCGCAGGCGGGCATGCGCTCGTACATGCGGTACTGGATGGAGTCCTTCCGGCTGCCGGCCATGGATCCGCAGCGGTTCGGCACGGACGTCGAGTTCCAGGACGAGCACATCCTGCGCGAGGCCCTCGACTCCGGGCGCGGAGTCGTCGTCGCCCTGCCGCACCTCGCCAACTGGGACCTCGCCGGGGCCTGGGCCATCGGCCACATGAAGGCGCCGTTCACCACGGTCGCCGAGCGGCTCAAGCCCGAGACCCTCTACGACCGGTTCGTGGCCTACCGCGAGAGCCTGGGCATGGAGGTCCTCCCGCACAGCGGCGGCGCCGCCTTCGGCACCCTCGCCCGGCGGCTGCGCTCCGGCGGACTGGTCTGCCTGGTCGCGGACCGGGACCTGTCGGCCTCCGGGGTCGAGGTCGACTTCTTCGGCGCCACGGCGCGGATGCCGGCCGGACCGGCGCTGCTGGCCCAGCAGACGGGTGCGGTGCTGCTCCCGGCGACCCTGCACTACGGCGACACGCCGAAGATGTACGGCCGGATCCACCCCGAGGTGCAGGTGCCGAAGACCGGGACCCGGACCGAGAAGACCACCCTCATGACCCAGGCGGTGGCGGACGCCTTCGCGTGGGGCATCGCCGAGCACCCGGAGGACTGGCACATGCTGCAGCGGCTGTGGCTGGACGACCTGGAGGAGCGCCCGTAGTGAAGATCGGCATCGTGTGCCCGTACTCGTGGGACGTGCCCGGTGGCGTCCAGTTCCACATCCGGGACCTGGCGGAGCACCTGATCCGGCTCGGCCACGACGTGTCGGTGCTCGCCCCGGCGGACGACGAGACCCCGCTGCCGCCGTACGTGGTCTCGGCCGGGCGGGCGGTGCCGGTCCCGTACAACGGCTCGGTGGCCCGGCTGAACTTCGGATTCCTGTCGGCGGCCCGGGTGCGGCGCTGGCTCCACGACGGCACCTTCGACGTGATCCACATCCACGAGCCGGCCTCGCCCTCGCTGGGGCTGCTGTCCTGCTGGGCGGCGCAGGGGCCGATCGTTGCGACCTTCCACACCTCGAACCCCCGGTCCCGGGCGATGATCGCGGCGTACCCGATCCTGCAGCCGGCCCTGGAGAAGATCAACGCCCGGATCGCGGTGAGCGAGTACGCGCGGCGCACGCTGGTGGAGCACCTGGGCGGCGACGCGGTGGTCATCCCCAACGGCGTCGACGTGGACTTCTTCGCCAAGGCCGAGCCCAACCCGGACTGGTCCGGGCAGACCCTGGGCTTCATCGGCCGGATCGACGAGCCCCGCAAGGGGCTGCCGGTGCTGATGGCGGCGTTCCCGAAGATCGCGGAGGCCTGCCCGGACGTACGGCTGCTCGTGGCGGGCCGGGGCGACGAGGAGGAGGCGGTGGCCTCCCTGCCCGCGGACCTGCGCAAGCGGGTCGAATTCCTCGGCATGGTCTCGGACGGGGACAAGGCGCGGCTGCTGCGCAGCGTCGACGTGTACGTCGCCCCGAACACCGGCGGCGAGAGCTTCGGCATCATCCTGGTGGAAGCCCTGTCGGCGGGCGCGGCCGTGCTCGCGTCGGACCTGGACGCGTTCGCGCAGGTCCTCGACCAGGGCGGGGCGGGCGACCTCTTCGCCAACGAGAACGCCGACGCGCTGGCGGCGGCGGCGATCACCCTGCTGCGGGACCCGGAGCGCCGGGCCGAGCTCAGCGCCCGCGGCTCGGCGCACGTCCGCCGCTTCGACTGGTCCACGGTCGGGGCGGACATCCTGGCCGTCTACGAGACGGTGACGGACGGCGCGGCTGCGGTGGCCGAGGACGACCGCAGCACCGGCCTCCGCACCCGCCTGGGCTTCTCGAAGGACGTCTCGTCCTCCTGAGTCGACCGCCGCTCCGTCGGGCCGGCCGGGCCGGGGATCCCCGCGCCGGCCGTCACCCGGCGGAGACGGTCCGGTCCGGCCGGCCGTCGGCGGTGATGGTCACTTCCTCGACCACACCGCCGGAGGTGGTCAGGCGAATCCGGTCGGGCGCCGTCCACACGGCCTCGCGGAGTTCGTTGTCCTCGGCGTCGCCGTTGAAGTAGCCCACGGCCCAGCGGCGCTCCCACAGGCCCTCGCCCTGGTGCACGTACACGAACCACAGCGGGTCGATCATGGCCGAACCCTCCTCGACGACCAGCCGCCGGTCCTCGCGGCCGGGGGCTTCGAGGCTCTCGCTCCGCTCCTGCCCGCCGGCCAGGAGGCTCAGCATGGTGAAGATGGTCATGATCGGGATGCCGAGGACGGCCACCGGGAGGGTGAGGGCGACGCGCGTGTACGGCCGCCGCGCTCCCAGCAGGGCCGCCGCGATCAGGGAGACCAGCGCCAGCCAGCCCATGGCGACGAAGTGGGCGTGCACCTCGTTCAGGATGACGAGACCGCCGTCCGAACCGCCCCAGCGGTAGGCGATCAGGGCGCCCGCCACGAGGACGGCCGCCCCTGCGGTCAGGGCGATGGCCAGTGGTCTGCGGTACGGCGCCATGTCCCGGTGTCCCCCCATAGGTGTGGATCATGGACCCTACGCGGTCCGTGGCGGCCGCGGCCGGGCCCGATGGCGGCCCGGGGGGCCCGGAGCGGTAGGGTCGCGCAGCGTGATCGAAACCCTTGTCTGGATCGCCCTGGCTCTCGGAGTCATCGGGGTCTACCTCAGCTGGACCGCCGGCCGGCTCGACCGGCTGCACTCGCGGATGGACGCCGCGCGGGCCGCGCTCGACGCGCAGCTCGTGCGCCGGGCCTCCGTCGTGCTGGAGGTGGCCACCTCCGGAGTGCTCGACCCCGCCTCCTCCCTGGTGCTCTACGAGGCCGCGCACGCCGCCCGGCAGGCCGAGGAGGACCACCGAGAGGTCGCCGAGAGCGAGCTGAGCCAGGCGCTGCGGGCGGTGTTCGCCGATGCCGACCAGGTCGACGTGCTCAAGGCGGCCCCCGGCGGGGCGGAGGCCACGGAGGAGCTTGCGGCGGCCGTCCGCCGGGTGCCGATGGCCCGGCGCTTCCTCAACGACTCGGTGCGGGCCGCCCGCGCGCTGCGCAGGCATCGCAAGGTCCGCTGGTTCAGACTGGCCGGGCACGCGCCGTTCCCGCTCGCCTTCGAAATGGACGACGAACCGCCGGTGGATCTTGCAGATCGGCCGGTTTAGGGCTTCCAAGGGCCGCGAGGGACAAATCAAAGAGCCACAGGCTCCACATTGGCCCTTGTAGTGGACTGGTCCTCTGGGGTTTCCTCAGCCGAGTAGCACGAGCAGTACCCCGTCTTCCTTTCGAGTGAGGTCAATCCGTGAGCACGCTTCCCACCTCCCCCCAGTCCGCCGAGTCGGCGATCGGCACCTCGCGCGTCAAGCGCGGCATGGCCGAGCAGCTGAAGGGCGGCGTGATCATGGACGTGGTCAACGCCGAGCAGGCGAAGATCGCCGAGGACGCCGGCGCCGTGGCCGTCATGGCCCTGGAGCGGGTCCCGGCCGACATCCGCAAGGACGGCGGCGTCGCGCGCATGTCGGACCCCAACATGATCGAAGAGATCATCGAGGCCGTCTCGATCCCGGTCATGGCCAAGTCCCGCATCGGCCACTTCGTCGAGGCCCAGGTCCTGCAGTCCCTCGGCGTCGACTACATCGACGAGTCCGAGGTCCTGACCCCGGCCGACGAGGTCAACCACTCCGACAAGTGGGCGTTCACCACCCCCTTCGTCTGTGGCGCCACCAACCTGGGCGAGGCTCTGCGCCGCATCGCCGAGGGCGCGGCCATGATCCGCTCGAAGGGCGAGGCCGGCACCGGCAACGTGGTCGAGGCCGTCCGCCACCTGCGCCAGATCAAGAACGAGATCGCCCGCCTGCGCGGCTACGACAACAACGAGCTGTTCGCCGCCGCCAAGGAGCTGCGCGCCCCGTACGAGCTCGTCAAGGAGGTCGCCGAGCTCGGCAAGCTCCCGGTCGTGCTGTTCTCCGCCGGTGGCGTCGCCACCCCGGCCGACGCCGCGCTCATGCGCCAGCTCGGCGCCGAGGGCGTCTTCGTCGGCTCCGGCATCTTCAAGTCGGGCGACCCGGCCAAGCGCGCCGCCGCCATCGTGAAGGCCACCACCTTCTACGACGACCCGAAGATCATCGCGGACGCCTCCCGCAACCTGGGCGAGGCCATGGTCGGCATCAACTGCGACACCCTCCCCGAGTCCGAGCGCTACGCCAACCGCGGCTGGTAATCGGTCATGACGAACACCCCCGTGATCGGTGTCCTGGCTCTCCAGGGCGACGTACGGGAACACCTGATCGCCCTGGCCGCGGCGGACGCCGTGGCCAGGCCGATCCGGCGTCCCGAGGAGCTCGCCGAGGTCGACGCCCTGGTGATCCCCGGCGGCGAGTCCACCACCATGTCGAAGCTCGCCGTGCTCTTCGGCATGCTGGAGCCGCTGCGCGAGCGCGTGGCCGCCGGCATGCCCGTGTACGGCACCTGCGCCGGCATGATCATGCTGGCGGACAAGCTCCTGGACGGCCGTGAGGACCAGGAGACCCTGGGCGGCATCGACATGATCGTCCGCCGCAACGCCTTCGGCCGCCAGAACGAGTCCTTCGAGGCGAAGATCGACTTCGCGGGCATAGCGGGCGGCCCCGTCGAGGGCGTCTTCATCCGCGCCCCCTGGGTCGAGTCCGTCGGCGCCGCCGCCGAGGTGCTCGCCACGTACGACGGCCACACCGTCGCCGTGCGCCAGGGCAATGTCCTCGCCACCTCGTTCCACCCGGAGCTGACCGGGGACGACCGCGTTCACGCGTACTTCGTCGACATGGTGCGCGCGGGGCTGTAACGGCGTCCCGGTAGGATCTGAGGCGAACATTGTTGGTGACGCGAAGGAGACAGGCAGATGTCCGGCCACTCTAAATGGGCTACGACGAAGCACAAGAAGGCCGTGGTTGACGCCAAGCGCGGCAAGCTCTTCGCGAAGCTGATCAAGAACATCGAGGTCGCGGCCCGTATGGGCGGCGCCGACGTCGACGGCAACCCGACGCTCTTCGACGCCATCCAGAAGGCCAAGAAGAGCTCGGTCCCGAACAAGAACATCGACTCCGCGGTCAAGCGCGGCGGCGGCCTGGAGGCCGGCGGCGCCGACTACGAGACGATCATGTACGAAGGCTACGGTCCGAACGGCGTCGCGGTGCTCATCGAGTGCCTCACCGACAACCGCAACCGCGCCGCGTCCGACGTGCGTGTCGCCATGACCCGCAACGGCGGCTCGATGGCCGACCCGGGCTCGGTCTCGTACCTGTTCAACCGCAAGGGTGTCGTCCTGCTGCCCAAGGGCGAGCTCTCCGAGGACGACGTCCTGGAGACGGTGCTCGACGCGGGCGCCGAAGAGGTCAACGACCTCGGCGAGAGCTTCGAGATCATCAGCGAGGCCACCGACATGGTCGCGGTCCGTACCGCGCTCCAGACCGCCGGCATCGACTACGACTCGGCCGACTCCAACTTCCTGCCCACCATGCAGGTCGAGCTGGACGAAGAGGGCGCGCGCAAGATCTTCAAGCTGATCGACGCGCTGGAGGACAGCGACGACGTGCAGAACGTCTTCGCCAACTTCGACGTCTCGGACGAGGTCATGGAGAAGGTCGACGCCTGACCGGCGTCCACCGCTCACAGCACCGGGCAGCGGGCCGACGGGGACACACCCCGGCGGCCCGCTGCTTTGTCAGTGCCACCCGATAACCTGCGAAGCTGCACGTACAGGAGAGCGAAGAAGGGGGCGCGGGTGCGGGTACTGGGCGTCGACCCCGGGCTGACGCGTTGTGGTGTCGGCGTGGTCGAGGGGGTGGCCGGACGGCCGCTGACCATGATCGGCGTGGGGGTCGTACGGACGCCCGCGGACGCCGAGTTGGGCCACCGGCTCGTCGCCGTCGAGCAGGGCATCGAGGAGTGGCTCGACACACACCGGCCCGAAGTCGTCGCCGTGGAACGGGTGTTCAGCCAGCACAACGTCAGCACGGTGATGGGCACCGCCCAGGCGAGCGCCGTCGCCATGCTGTGCGCCGCCCGCCGCGGGATACCGGTCGCCCTGCACACCCCCAGCGAGGTCAAGGCCGCCGTCACCGGCAGCGGCCGCGCCGACAAGGCCCAGGTCGGCGCCATGGTCACCCGGTTGCTCCGGCTGGACGCGCCGCCCAAGCCGGCGGACGCCGCCGACGCCCTCGCCCTGGCCATCTGTCACATCTGGCGGGCCCCCGCCCAGAACCGCCTCCAGCAGGCGGTCGCCCTGCACGCCTCGAAAGGCCGTACCCGATGATCGCCTTCGTCAGCGGCCCGGTCGCCGCACTCGCCCCCACCGTTGCCGTGATCGAGGTCGGGGGAGTGGGCATGGCCGTGCAGTGCACGCCCACCACCATCTCCGGCCTGCGGATGGGGGAGACGGCCCGGCTCGCCACCTCCCTGGTCGTCCGCGAGGACTCGCTGACCCTGTACGGCTTCGCCGACGACGACGAGCGCCAGGTCTTCGAGATCCTGCAGACCGCCAGCGGGGTCGGGCCGAGGCTCGCCCAGGCGATGCTCGGCGTGCACAGCCCCGACGCGCTGCGCCTGGCCGTCTCCACCGGTGACGAGAAGGCGCTGGTGGCGGTGCCGGGCATCGGCAAGAAGGGCGCCCAGAAACTACTCCTCGAACTGAAGGGCAAGCTGGGGGCCCCGCTGGGCAGCAGCGGCCTCGTGGGTGCGCAGCGCGCCGCGGCCTCCGGGCCCGCTCCCTGGACCGAGCAGCTCTCCGCCGCCCTGATCGGCCTCGGCTACGCCTCGCGCGAGGCCGAGGACGCGGTGGCAGCGGTGACGCCGCAGGCCGAGGCCGCCATTGCCGCCGGCGGTTCGGCCCCGGTTCCGCAGCTCCTGCGGGCCGCCCTCCAGTCCCTGAACCGCGCCCGCTAGCCGTGCCGCCCGGCCTCCCGGGGCGCCGCCCCGGACCCCGCGCCTCAAACGCCGGCGGGGCTGGATGTGGGGCCGGCGGGGCTGGAAGTGCGGGGCGGGAGGGGCGCCGGCCCCGGGCTCCTGGGCCCCGGGCGACAGACCACCGTACGAACCGAGAAGGCAGACTGACAGCGTGAACTGGGAAGACGAGAGCGACGACCGGATCGTGGCGGCCGCCGCCGACGGCGAGGACACCGCCGTCGAGGCGGCGCTGCGCCCCAAGGACCTCGGCGAGTTCGTCGGCCAGGAGAAGGTCCGCCAGCAGCTGGACCTCGTCCTGAAGGCCGCCAAGCAGCGCGGGGCCACCGCCGACCACGTCCTGCTCTCCGGCGCGCCCGGCCTCGGCAAGACCACCCTGTCCATGATCATCGCGGCCGAGATGGGCGCGCCCATCCGCATCACCTCCGGCCCCGCCATCCAGCACGCCGGCGATCTCGCCGCGATCCTCTCCTCCCTCCAGGAGGGCGAGGTCCTCTTCCTGGACGAGATCCACCGCATGTCCCGGCCCGCCGAGGAGATGCTCTACATGGCCATGGAGGACTTCCGCGTCGACGTGATCGTCGGCAAGGGGCCCGGGGCCACCGCGATCCCGCTGGAGCTGCCGCCCTTCACCCTGGTCGGCGCCACCACCCGGGCCGGACTGCTGCCCCCGCCGCTGCGGGACCGCTTCGGCTTCACCGGGCACATGGAGTTCTACGCCCCCGAGGAGCTGGAACGCGTCATCCACCGCTCCGCCCGCCTCCTCGACGTGGAGATCGACACCGCGGGCGCCGCCGAGATCGCCGGGCGCTCCCGCGGCACTCCCCGTATCGCCAACCGCCTGCTGCGCCGTGTCCGCGACTACGCCCAGGTCCGGGCGGACGGCGTGATCAACCGTGAGGTGGCCGGTACCGCCCTCCAGGTGTACGAGGTGGACGGGCGCGGTCTCGACCGGCTGGATCGCGCCGTTCTCGAAGCGCTGCTCAAGCTGTTCGGCGGCGGACCCGTGGGCCTGTCCACCCTCGCCGTGGCCGTCGGCGAGGAGCGGGAGACCGTGGAGGAGGTCGCGGAACCGTTCCTGGTCCGCGAGGGGCTCCTCGCGCGCACCCCCCGCGGACGGGTGGCGACGCCTGCCGCCTGGGCTCACCTGGGACTCGTACCGCCTCGGCACGGCGGGACTGGATCAAGCGGACAACAGGGCTTGTTCGGGGCCTGACGGCGCGGAGGTTCGACCCCTCAGGAACTGCGGTGCCATGCTGGGCGTTGTTCCATCGGTGCGGACTCGCCTAGACTCCGCCGATGCCGACCCTTCGGGTCGGTGTGCCCACCCCCGTAGAAAAGGCCGCCGTCCGCGTGCGGTCGTGCGAAGGATCTCCGTCCCGTGAATCTCGTGACACTCCTCCCGTTCATCGTGCTCATCGGGGCGATGTTCCTGATGACCCGCTCCGCGAAGAAGAAGCAGCAGGCAGCCGCGCAGATGCGCGACCACATGACGCCCGGCACCGGGGTCCGCACCATCGGCGGCATGTACGCCACGGTGAAGGAGATCGGTGACGACACGGTCACTCTCGAGCTGGCCCCCGGCGTCCACGCGATCTTCGCGAAGAACGCCATCGGTGCCGTCCTGGAGGACGCGGAGTACAACCGCATCGTCCACGGCATCGACGGCGACGAGGCGACCGACACGCCGGTCGTCCCGGACGACGCCTCTTCCCTGACCGAGGCCCCGAAGGCGGACCTCACCAAGGGCGAGGCCGAGGCTCCGGGGCTCGACCTGGGCAAGAAGGACGAGGACGCGCCCAAGGGCGACGACGAGCCCAAGGACGGCAAGTCCGACGGCGAGGCCGGCGCGAAGTAACGCTCGGCGGGGGACCGTGGAGGCGCCCGACCGGCGACCCGCACGGTCCCCGTCTGTGACACTTCTGCGGGGGGCAGGGGTCCCCACCACACATTTCGTGGCCGTCCCCGCGCTGACCCGGCGCGGGACGGTTGGACAGGGAGAAACGACAAGGTGGCAGCACCGAAGAAGGGCCGGCGGCCCACGGGGGCTCAGGGGAGGCCGGGGCGCGCCCTGGCGATCATCCTGATCGCGATGGTGGCGCTCACCGCGGGGATGTTCCTCTCGAAGCAGACGACTCCCAGGCTGGGCATCGACCTCGCCGGCGGCACGAGCATCACGCTCAAGGCCAAGAGCGAGCCCGGCAAAGAGAGCGCCATCAACGAGACCAACATGAACACGGCGGTCGGCATCATCGACCGCCGCGTCAACGGTCTCGGCGTGTCCGAGGCGGAGGTCCAGACCCAGGGCCGCGACCACATCATCGTGAACATCCCCAAGGGGACGAACGAGCAGCAGGCGCGCGAGCAGGTCGGTACGACCGCCCAGCTGTACTTCCGCCCGGTCATCGCCTTCGCGGACGGCTCCCCGGCCGCTCCCGAGGGCACCCCGAGCCCGAGCCCCTCCGCGAGCGGCTCCACGGCTCCCAAGGCCGGGGACGGCAAGACCAGCCCCTCCGCCACCCCGTCGTCCAGCGCCACTTCCCAGGGCCGCGCGCTCAGTGAGGCCCTCAAGGCCCCGGCCGCCCCCACTCCCTCGCCCTCCGCGAGCGAGTCGAAGAAGGCAGACGACACCAAGGCCCCGTCGCCCTCCGCCTCCGCCTCCGCACCGGCGACCGGTGACGAGGCCGCCGCCGCGGCCCTCCAGGCCAAGTTCGCGGCACTGGACTGCAACGACCCGGCGCAGCGCGCCGCCGCCGGCCAGGGCGCCAAGCCCGAGGAGCCGATGATCGCCTGTGGTCAGCGCGGCGACGCCTGGGGCAAGTGGGTCCTCGGCCCGGCCCAGGTCAACGGCCAGGACGTGAAGGAAGCCAAGGGGCAGATCGACCCCCAGCGCGGCCAGTGGATCGTCACCATGCAGTTCACCGACAAGGGCGCCGACAAGTTCGCCAAGATCACCGGTGAGCTGGCCACCAAGCAGATGCCGCAGAACCAGTTCGCGATCGTGCTCGACGGCAAGGTCATCTCCGACCCGTCCGTGAGCCAGGCGCTGACCGGTGGCAACGCCGAGATCTCGGGCGGCTTCAACCAGCAGTCCGCGCAGGACCTGGGCAACATGCTCTCCTACGGCGCCCTGCCGCTCTCCTTCACCGAGGACAGCGTCACCACCGTCACCGCCGCGCTCGGCGGCGAGCAGCTGAAGGCCGGTCTGATCGCCGGCGCCATCGGCCTCGCCCTCGTGGTGATCTACCTGCTCGTGTACTACCGGGGTCTGGCCTTCATCGCCATCGTCAGCCTCCTGGTCTCCGCGATCCTGACCTACACGATCATGTCGCTGCTCGGAAAGGGCATCGGCTTCGCGCTGAACCTGCCCGCCGTCTGCGGCGCGATCGTGGCGATCGGCATCACGGCGGACTCGTTCATCGTGTACTTCGAACGCATCCGGGACGAGATCCGTGAGGGCCGCACCCTGCGTCCGGCCGTCGAGCGCGCCTGGCCGCGCGCCCGTCGCACGATCCTGGTCTCCGACTTCGTGTCGTTCCTGGCCGCGGCGGTGCTGTTCATCGTCACGGTGGGCAAGGTCCAGGGCTTCGCCTTCACACTGGGACTTACCACCCTGCTCGACGTGGTCGTGGTGTTCCTCTTCACCAAGCCCGTCATGACCCTGGTGGCGCGGACGAACTTCTTCGCCAGCGGTCACCCGTGGTCCGGGCTGGACCCGAAGCGGCTGGGCGCCAAGCCTCCGCTGCGACGGTCCCGCCGCACCGGTTCCGCCCCCGCCCCCGTCGACGCAAAGGAGGCGTGAGAGATGTCGAAGCTGGGAGATCTCGGCGCCAAGCTGTACCGCGGTGAGGTCGGCTACGACTTCGTCGGCAAGCGCTTTCTCTGGTACGGCGTTTCCATCCTGATCACCATTACGGCGATCGTCGCCCTGGCCGTCCAGGGCCTCAACATGGGCATCGAGTTCAAGGGCGGTGCCGTCTTCACCACCCCGAAGACGACCGTCTCCGTCGCCGCGGCGACGGAGGCCGCCGAGAAGGTCTCGGGCCACGACGCGATCGTGCAGGAGCTGGGCACCGGCGGACTGCGCATCCAGATCTCGGGTGTGGACACCGGCGCCGCCACCGAGATCAAGCAGAAGCTCGCCGCCGACCTCAAGGTCGACCAGGCCTCCATCAACGCCGACCTGGTCGGACCCAGCTGGGGCGAGCAGATCGCGAACAAGGCCTGGACCGGCCTCGGGATCTTCATGGTCCTCGTGGTGATCTACCTGGCCATCGCCTTCGAATGGCGCATGGCGGTCGCGGCGCTGATCGCGCTGATCCACGACCTCACCATCACCGTCGGCGTGTACGCGCTCGTCGGCTTCGAGGTCACCCCGGGTACGGTCATCGGTCTGCTGACGATCCTCGGTTACTCCCTCTACGACACCGTCGTCGTCTTCGACGGTCTGAAGGAGAGCTCGAAGGACATCACGAAGCAGACCCGCTGGACGTACAGCGAGGTCGCCAACCGCAGCATCAACGGCACCCTGGTCCGCTCGATCAACACCACGGTCGTGGCGCTCCTGCCGGTCGCCGCGCTGCTGTTCATCGGCGGTGGCTTCCTGGGCGCCGGCATGCTGAACGACATCTCGCTGTCGCTGTTCGTCGGCCTCGCGGCCGGCGCGTACTCCTCGATCTTCATCGCGACCCCGCTGGTCGTGGACCTCAAGGAGCGCGAGCCGGCGATGAAGGCGCTGAAGAAGCGGGTGCTCGCCAAGCGGGCGGCCGCGGTGGCCAAGGGCGAGTCCCCGGACGAGGCCTACGAGGCCGAGGACGAGCCGCAGGTCGTGGCGCAGGGCCGGCCGGGGCGGCGGCGTTGACCGCGCTGCTGTCCGAGGACGCCCGTGACCTGCTCCTGAGCCGGATCAAGGACGTGGCGGACTACCCGAAGCCGGGCGTGATGTTCAAGGACATCACCCCGCTGCTGGCCGACCCCAAGGCGTTCGCCGCGCTGACGGACGCGCTGGTGGACCTGGCGGGACGGTACGGCGCGACGAAGATCGTCGGCCTGGAGGCGCGGGGGTTCATCCTCGCGGCTCCGGTCGCCGTGCAGGCCGGGATCGGTTTCGTGCCGGTGCGCAAGGCCGGAAAGCTGCCGGGCGCGACGCTCGCGCAGTCGTACGAGCTGGAGTACGGCACCGCGGAGATCGAGGTCCACGCGGAGGACCTGTCGGTGGGTGACCGGGTCATGGTCATCGACGACGTGCTGGCCACCGGTGGTACCGCCGAGGCCTCGCTGTCGCTGATCCGGCGGGCCGGTGCGGAGGTCGCGGGCGTGGCGGTCCTGATGGAACTGTCGTTCCTGCCGGGGCGCCTGCGGCTGGGCGAGGCCCTGGGTGAGGCTCCGCTGGACGCGCTGATCGTGGTCTGACCCTGCTGTGCCGAAGCGGCGGGTATCCGGGACGTCCCGGATACCCGCCGCTTTCGTGTGCGGCACCGCTGCCGGGGGCGCCGCCCCCGGACCCCCGCGCCTCGAACGCCGGCGAGGCTGAAAGCGTGGGGTGCCGCCCCCGGACCCCCGCGCCTCGAACGCCGGCGGGGTTGGGTGGGGACGCCAGGGCTGCGGAGCGGGGCTTCGGCCGGCGCGGAGGCTGGGGGAACGGGGTGGGCGAACCCTCGCTACCATGGGTTGTCCGGACCGGACACGGGCACCGGATCCTCCCCCGGACTCCGTTCGGGGGGACCCCCGTGAGGAGCGCTCTTGCCAGACGAGGTCCAGCCAATCTCCGCCGCGCAGCCCGACCCGCAGGCCGAGCCGACCACGGCGGCCCCGGCCACGCCCCCGCCGGCCCCGCCGGTGGCCCCGGTCAAGCCCGCGCCCGTGAAGTCCGCCGGGTCCTCCAACCGGGTGCGCGCCCGTCTCGCCCGGCTCGGCGTGCAGCGCTCGAACCCGTACAACCCGGTTCTGGAGCCGTTGCTGCGCATAGTCCGCAGCAACGACCCGAAGATCGAGACGTCGACGCTGCGCCAGCTGGAGCAGGCCTACCAGGTGGCCGAGCGCTGGCACCGCGGCCAGAAGCGCAAGAGCGGCGACCCGTACATCACGCACCCGCTCGCGGTGACCACCATCCTCGCCGAGCTCGGCATGGACCCGGCCACCCTCATGGCCGGTCTGCTGCACGACACCGTCGAGGACACCGAGTACGGCCTCGAAGACCTGCGCCGCGACTTCGGCGACGCCGTGGCCCTGCTCGTCGACGGCGTCACCAAGCTGGACCGGGTGAAGTTTGGCGAGGCCGCCCAGGCGGAGACCGTCCGCAAGATGGTCGTGGCGATGGCCAAGGACCCGCGCGTCCTGGTCATCAAGCTCGCCGACCGGCTGCACAACATGCGCACCATGCGCTACCTCAAGCGGGAGAAGCAGGAGAAGAAGGCCCGCGAGACCCTGGAGATCTACGCTCCGCTGGCCCACCGGCTGGGCATGAACACGATCAAGTGGGAGCTCGAAGACCTCTCCTTCGCGATCCTCTACCCGAAGATGTACGACGAGATCGTGCGCCTGGTCGCCGAGCGCGCACCCAAGCGCGACGAGTACCTCGCCGTCGTCACCGACGAGGTACAGGTCGACCTCAGAGCCGCCCGGATCAAGGCCACCGTGACGGGCCGCCCGAAGCACTACTACAGCGTCTACCAGAAGATGATCGTCCGCGGCCGTGACTTCGCGGAGATCTACGACCTGGTGGGCATTCGCGTCCTCGTCGACACCGTCCGGGACTGCTACGCGGCCCTGGGCACCGTGCACGCGCGATGGAACCCGGTCCCCGGCCGGTTCAAGGACTACATCGCGATGCCCAAGTTCAACATGTACCAGTCGCTCCACACGACGGTCATCGGACCCAGCGGCAAGCCCGTCGAGCTGCAGATCCGCACCTTCGACATGCACCGCCGCGCCGAGTACGGCATCGCCGCGCACTGGAAGTACAAGCAGCAGACCGTCGCCGGCACCTCCAAGGTCCGCACCGACGTCCCGCAGGCCGCCAAGGGCAGCGCCGGCCAGGACACCGTCAACGACATGGCCTGGCTGCGCCAGCTGCTGGACTGGCAGAAGGAGACCGAGGACCCGGGCGAGTTCCTCGACTCGCTGCGCTTCGACCTCTCCCGCAACGAGGTCTTCGTCTTCACCCCCAAGGGCGACGTCATCGCGCTGCCCGCCGGGGCCACCCCCGTGGACTTCGCGTACGCCGTCCACACCGAGGTCGGCCACCGGACGATAGGGGCCCGGGTCAACGGACGCCTGGTCCCGCTGGAGTCCACGCTCGACAACGGCGACCTGGTCGAGGTCTTCACCTCCAAGGCCGAGGGCGCGGGCCCGTCCCGTGACTGGCTCGGCTTCGTCAAGTCCCCGCGGGCCCGCAACAAGATCCGCGCCTGGTTCTCCAAGGAGCGCCGCGACGAGGCCATCGAGCACGGCAAGGACGCCATCGCCCGGGCCATGCGCAAGCAGAACCTGCCGATCCAGCGCATCCTCACCGGCGACTCGCTCGTCACCCTCGCCCACGAGATGCGCTACCCCGACATCTCCTCCCTGTACGCGGCGATCGGCGAAGGCCACGTGGCCGCGCAGGGCGTCGTACAGAAGCTGGTGGCGGCCCTCGGCGGCGAGGAAGCGGCCAACGAGGACATCGAGGAATCGATCCCGCCCGCGCGCGGCCGCAAGCGGCGCAGCAACGCCGACCCGGGTGTCGTCGTCAAGGGCGTCGACGACGTGTGGGTCAAGCTGGCCCGCTGCTGCACCCCGGTGCCCGGCGACCCGATCATCGGGTTCGTCACGCGCGGCAGCGGCGTATCGGTTCACCGCGCGGACTGCGTCAACGTCGACTCGCTCTCCCAGCAGCCCGAACGGATGCTGGAGGTCGAGTGGGCGCCCACCCAGTCCTCGGTCTTCCTGGTCGCCATCCAGGTCGAGGCGCTGGACCGCTCCCGGCTGCTGTCCGACGTCACCCGGGTCCTGTCGGACCAGCACGTCAACATCCTCTCGGCGGCCGTCCAGACCTCCCGCGACCGGGTCGCCACCTCCCGGTTCACCTTCGAGATGGGTGACCCCAAGCACCTGGGACACGTCCTGAAGGCCGTTCGGGGTGTGGAGGGCGTCTACGACGTCTACCGTGTGACGTCAGCACGAAGGCCCTGACCCGGGCCCGACCGCCGTTCTCTGACGCCACCCCGGGGGGACCACGTGGCCGGCAACGACGTCTTCCCCGCGGGGCTCGCCCGCCGCTACCGCCCGGTCGACGTGCTCGGGCGGGGCGGCATGGGCGTGGTGTTCGAGGCCGAGGACACCCGGCTGCGGCGGCGCGTCGCGGTCAAGGTGCTCTCCGCAGTCGGGGCGAGCCTGCCGCAGGAGATGCAGCGGAGGTTCGTGGGAGAGGCCATCGCACTCGCCCGGATCCGGCACCGGGGCGTGGTCGGCATCCACGACTCCGGGTTCGACACGCTCAGCGGCACCCCGTACCTGGTGATGGAGATGCTCGACGGGGCCGACCTGTCGGCCCTCGCGGCCGACGCGCTCTCGGTCCCGGCCGCCTGCTGGATCGCCGCCGAGACCCTCGACGCCCTCGACTCCGCCCACAGGAGCGGGGTCCTCCACCGCGACGTGAAGCCCGGCAACATCCGGGTCAGCCGGACCGGCCACGTGATCCTCTACGACTTCGGCCTCGCGGTGGTGACCGAGCAGCCGCGCAGCACCCGCGGCGACGACCGGCTGATCGGCACCCCGCAGTACATGGCGCCGGAGCGGATCGAAGGGCTCACCCCGGTGGAGGCCACCGACCTCTACGGCGTCGGCGCCTGCCTGCACTTCATGCTCACCGGCAGACCGCCGTTCGAGAGCGACCCCGAGGAGTTCGGCGATCTCGTCCTGCGGGCCGCCCGGGGCATTCCCTCCCTGCGCACCCGGGGCGTGGCCGGTCTGCCGGACGGCCTGATCGAGGCCGTGGACGCGCTGTGCGCCAGGGACTTCCGCGAACGGCCCACCGACGCGGGCACCGCGGCGGCGCTGCTGCGCCGCTGGGCGGACGGCGGCAGGGAAGAGGTCGAACGACTCATCACCCGCCACCTGCGGCACGGCGAGGCCGCCCCCGCGCACCCCGCGGAAGCCCCCGAGTACGACTGGTCCGAGGTCGACGTCACGGACCCGGCCGTGCCCGTGCCCGCACCCCAGCAGGTACGCCCCCTGGACAACCACGCGACGCACCCCGAGCAGGACCACGACGAGTGGCCGCCGGCCCACCCCACGGGCCCGGTCACACTGAGCGAGGTCACCCGCAAGCTCGTGCACAGCCGGATGACCGCCGCCACCGCCCTGTCCCGCCAGCGGGAGGCGGTCGGACTGGTGCTCCGGGGCGAGCTCAAGGAAGCCGCCCACCTGCTCTCCGGCATCACCCCGTTCTGCGAGGAGACGCTGGGGCCGGACCATCCGACCACGCTCGCCTGCCAGTACTGGCAGGCTGTGTGTCTGGCCCGGATGGGCCGGGCGAAGAAGGCGCTGGAACTGTTCGCACGGGTCGGCGCACACCACGGACAGGGGAGGGACACCACGGATGCGTGAGTACGGATTACAGGTGGATCCGAACAGACCGGGACTCGGCCCGGAGGCCGAACTGCGGTCGCTTCATCTCTGGCTGCGCGAGGACGAGACGGTGCACCGCGAGGCGCGCGGACGGATCCGCAGCGGCGCCCCGGTCACCGCGGCCGGCGGCACGGCCATGGGGACGTCCGGCTTCGACCTCCTCCAGCTGACCGTCGGATCGGCCCTGTCCACCGGGTCGCTGGTCGTCTCGGTGCTCCAGTGGCAGGCGTCCCGGCGCGGCCGGGGACCCGCCCTCACGGTGCGCCACGGCGCGTACGAGGTCACGCTCACCGGCGACGAGGCGGGCGACCCCGCAGCCCTGGACCGCATCGTCGCGGCGCTGGAGAACGGAAGCGGTGACGCGGACCCGGACGGGGCCCATGACGGGACTGCCTGACCCCTCGGCCTCCCGCGCCGTCGTCATCGGCAGCGCCGCGTACCGGCACCTGGCCGCCCTCCCGGCCGTCGAGGCCAACGTCAAGGACCTCGCCGCCGAACTGTGCGACGTGACCGTCTGGGGGCTGCCCGCGCAGCACTGCACGGTCGTCCTCGACCCGCAGCACCCCGCCGAGCTCCTCGACCCCGTGGGCCGGGCGGGGGAGGAGGCCACCGACACGCTCCTGGTCTACTACGCCGGGCACGGCATGCGGGACGCGGCGACCGCTGACCTCTACCTCGCCCTCCAGGACTCCCGCGAGCACGTCGGGTACACCGCCGTCGCCTACCAGCACCTGCGCTCCGCCCTGCGCGACTCGGGGGCCCGGCGCAAGGTGGTCGTCCTCGACTGCTGCTTCAGCGGCCGGGCCGCCTCCACCCTCGCGGGGGACCAGGACGCACTCGCCGCCCAGGCCGCCGTGGAGGGCGCGTACGTCCTCACGGCCTCCCCGCGCGACCGGGTCGCCCTGGCCCCCGACGGAGAGCGCCACACCGCCTTCACGGGCGAACTGCTGACCATCCTGCGCGACGGGATCCCCGAAGGGCCCGAACTGATCGACCTGGAAACCCTCTGCCGCACCATGGAGGGCCGGCTCCGGGCCAAGAACCGCCCCCTGCCCCAGCACGCCCAGGAGATGGGGATGGGCCGGCTGCGGCTCGTACGCAACCGGGCGCGCGCCGTACGCGGCACCCCCGCCGGGCCGGTCCTCGCCGCCGACGTCCGCTCCGCCATGGTGGTGGCCGGGCTCGGGCTCGCCCGCACCCTGCGGGCCGTGGGCCGCACCCGGGACGCGCTGCCCGTCCTGCGCCTCGCACTCCAGGAACGGGCGCCGGACGGAGAGGGCGACCTCCTCGCGGCGCAGCTCGAACTGTCCGACATGCTGGAGGAGACCGGACAGACGCGCGAGGCCGTGGAAGTGCTGGAGCAGGCGTTTCAGCAGGTGCACCGCTTCTACGGGCCCGAGTCCGTCCAGGTGTGCCGGCGGCTGGCCGCGCTGCTCCAGGAGTCCGGCAACCACGTCCAGGCCTGCGCGGTCCTGGAACACGCGCTGGACCTGTTCCAGGACGGCAGCCGGGCCCGGACCTGACAGGGAAACGGAAACGGGCGGGCACCACCGCCGTCGCGGTGGTGCCCGCCCGTCCGCGGGCCGGCCGGGAGACCGGTCAGCCGCCGAACTCCTCCAGGCCCTTCAGCGCCTGGTCCAGCAGGGCCTGGCGGCCCTCCAGCTCGCGCGAGAGCTTGTCGGCCTTGGCGTTGTTGCCCGCCGCACGCGCCGCGTCGATCTGCTCACGCAGCTTGTCGACCGCCGCCTGCAGCTGACCCGTCAGACCGGCCGCACGGGCCCGCGCCTCCGGGTTCGTACGACGCCACTCGCCCTCCTCGGCCTCCTGGATCGCCCGCTCGACCGAGTGCATCCGGCCCTCGACCTTCGGCCGGGCGTCCCGCGGCACGTGGCCGATGGCCTCCCAGCGCTCGTTGAGGGAGCGGAACGCGGCACGGGCCGCCTTCAGGTCCGTGATCGGGACGAGCTTCTCGGCCTCGTCGGCCAGCTCCTCCTTGAGCTTCAGGTTCTCGATCTGCTCGGCGTCACGCTCCGCGAAGACCTCGCTGCGGGCCGCGAAGAACACGTCCTGCGCACCGCGGAAGCGGTTCCACAGGTCGTCCTCGGACTCGCGCTGCGCCCGGCCCGCCGCCTTCCAGTCGGCCATCAGCTCGCGGTAGCGGGCGGCCGTCGGACCCCAGTCGGTCGACTTCGACAGCGACTCGGCCTCCGCGACCAGCTTCTCCTTGACCTTGCGGGCATCCTCGCGCTGCGCGTCCAGCGAGGCGAAGTGCGCCTTGCGGCGCTTGGAGAAGGCGGAACGCGCGTGGGAGAACCGGTGCCACAGCTCGTCGTCCGACTTGCGGTCGAGGCGCGGCAGCCCCTTCCAGATGTCCACCAGGGCACGCAGCCGCTCACCGGCACTGCGCCACTGGTCGCTCTGGGCCAGCTGCTCGGCCTCGACGACCAGGGCGTCCTTGGCCGCACGGGCCTCGTCCGTCTGCTTGGCCTTCGCCGCCTTGCGCTCCTCGCGCCGGGACTCCACGGTCGTGACCAGCTTGTCCAGCCGCACGCGCAGGGCGTCCAGGTCACCCACGGCATGGTGCTCGTCGACCTGCGTCCGCAGGTGGTCGATCGCCGTCTGGGCGTCCTTGGCGGACAGATCAGTGGTCCGCACCCGCTTTTCGAGGAGGCCGATCTCGACCACCAGGCCCTCGTACTTGCGCTCGAAATAGGCCAGGGCCTCCTCAGGGGTGCCGGCCTGCCACGATCCGACGACCTGCTCGCCCTCGGAAGTACGCACGTACACGGTGCCCGTCTCGTCGACTCGGCCCCACGGGTCGCTGCTCACAGCGCCTCCTCCACCTGATGCCTTGCGAGGGGTTCACCCCCTGGGCATCGTCCACAGTTTCCTGGGGCGGGCCGCGCCCGCCCTGCACAACGCCAACATAGGCGACCGCCGGGCCGGCTGTCCGCATCCCGCACGACGGAATATCGGCGTACGGGCTGCGGGCCGGCCGGGCCCGGGGTCGGCGGATCCCGTCAGTTCTGGGTGACGGTGCCCTTCTCGATCTTCACTTCGGTCTTGGGCGCGCCGTCCTGGCCGCCGTCGACCGTACCGGCCTTCGCGATCTCCTCCAGGACCTTCATGCCGCCCGCGTCGATCTTGCCGAACGGCGTGTACGACGGTGCCAGCGGGCTGTCCTTGTAGACCAGGAAGAACTGGCTGCCGCCCGAGCCGGGCTGACCGGTGTTGGCCATCGCCACGGTGCCGGCGGGGTAGACGACCTGGCCCTGCTCGTTGGCCTTGCCCAGCGAGTCCAGGTTCTCGTCCGGGATGTTGTAGCCCGGACCGCCGCGGCCGGTGCCCTCGGGGTCGCCGCACTGGAGCACGAAGATCCCGCCGGCCGTCAGCCGGTGGCACTTGGTGTTGTCGAAGTAGCCCTTGTCGGCGAGCGACTTGAAGGAGTTCACGGTCTGCGGGGTCTTCGCCGCGTCCATCGTGAAGTTGATGTCACCCGCGCTGGTCTTCAGCGCGAAGGTGTACTTCGCCTTCTGGTCGATCGCCATCTCCGGCGAGGGGGACTGCTTGGGCGCGGGCTCGCTCGCCGAGGCCGACGGGTTCGCGGACGGGTCGGCGGCCTGGTCCTTCTTGTCCTTGTCGAAGACACCGCCCACGATCAGACCCACCAGCGTCGCGATCACCACGGCCACGGCCGCGCCGATCACGGCCGCGCGCTGACGCGACTTCCGGCGGGCCTCGGCCCGGCGCTTCTGCTGGCGCTCGTACTTCTCCTTGGCGAGCTGTCGCCGTCGCTGATCGCTCGTGACCACCGGGTCGTCTCCTTGTACGTGTCTGCTACTGCTGTCCGGGCTGGGATAGGCCGTACCGTATATGGGTTCGCTGTGTAATGAGCGGCGCCGGTAGGCTCTGAGCAGCGACATTCCTGTCTGCAGCCTCCCACCGGACGACGATTGAGGACGAACGTGCTGATTGCCGGGTTCCCCGCAGGCGCTTGGGGCACCAACTGCTACGTGGTCGCCCCCGCCGCCGGTGAGGAGTGCGTCATCATCGACCCGGGCCACCAGGCCGCCCAGGGTGTCGAGGAGACGCTGAAGAAGCATCGGCTCAAGCCCGTCGCGGTCGTGCTGACCCATGGACACATCGATCATGTGGCCTCGGTGGTCCCGGTGTGCGGAGCACACGACGTACCGGCCTGGATCCACCCCGAGGACCGCTACATGATGAGCGACCCGGAGAAGGCCCTCGGCCGCTCCATCGGGATGCCCCTCATGGGCGAGCTGACCGTGGGCGAGCCGGACGACGTCCGTGAGCTGGCCGACGGGGCCGCCCTGAAATTGGCCGGAATGGACTTCTCCGTGGCGCACGCACCCGGGCATACCAAGGGGTCGGTGACGTTCCGGATGCCCGAGCTGGCCGACGTCCCGCCGGTCTTCTTCTCGGGTGACCTGCTCTTCGCCGGCTCCATCGGACGCACCGACCTGCCCGGCGGCTCCCACACCGAGATCCTGGAGTCGCTGGCCCGCGTGTGCCTGCCGCTCGACGACTCGACCGTGGTGCTGTCCGGCCACGGTCCCCAGACCACCATCGGCCGCGAGCGCGCGACCAACCCGTACCTCCGGGAAGTCGCCGCCGGGCTCGGAGACGGCACCGCCGCTCCACGACGAGGAATGTGACGAAAGCTTCGTGGCTACTTTTCAGGCCCCCAAGGGCACGTACGACCTGATCCCGCCGGTCTCCGTGAAGTACCTGGCGGTTCGCGAGGCCATCGCGGCCCCGCTGCGGAACTCCGGCTACGGCTACATCGAGACCCCCGGCTTCGAGGACGTGGGCCTCTTCGCCCGCGGCGTCGGCGAGTCCACCGACATCGTCTCCAAGGAGATGTACGCCTTCGAGACCAAGGGCGGCGACCAGCTCGCCCTGCGTCCCGAGGGCACCGCCTCCGTGCTGCGCGCCGCCCTGGAGGCGAGCCTGCACAAGAAGGGCAACCTGCCCGTCAAGCTCTGGTACTCCGGCTCGTACTACCGTTACGAGAAGCCGCAGGCGGGCCGCTACCGCCACTTCTCGCAGGTCGGCGCCGAGGCGATCGGCGCCGAGGACCCGGCGCTGGACGCCGAGCTGATCATCCTGGCCGACCAGGCCTACCGCTCGCTCGGCCTGAGCGACTTCCGGATCCTGCTGAACTCGCTGGGCGACAAGGAGTGCCGCCCGGTGTACCGGGAGGCGCTGCAGTCCTTCCTGAGGGGCCTCGACCTCGACGCGGAGACGATGCGCCGCGCCGAGATCAACCCGCTGCGCGTGCTCGACGACAAGCGGGCCGACGTCCAGAAGCAGCTCGTCGGCGCCCCGGTGCTGCGCGACTACCTGTGCGACGCGTGCAAGGCGTACCACGAGCAGGTCCGGGTCCTGGTGACCGCGGCCGGCGTCGCCTTCGAGGACGACGACAAGCTGGTGCGCGGCCTGGACTACTACACCCGCACCACCTTCGAGTTCGTCCACGAGGGCCTGGGCATCGCGGTCGGCGGCGGCGGCCGCTACGACGGCCTGTCCGAGATGATCGGCGGCCCCGCGCTGCCGTCGGTCGGCTGGGCGCTCGGCGTGGACCGCACGGTCCTCGCGCTGGAGAAGGAGGGCGTCGAGCTCGACATCCCCGCGTCGACCTCGGTGTTCGCGGTGGCGCTGGGCGAGGCGAAGGCGACCGTGTTCGGCCTGGTGACGCAGCTGCGCAAGGCGGGCGTCGCGGCCGACATGTCGTACGGCGGCAAGGGCCTCAAGGGCGCCATGAAGGACGCGAACCGCAGCGGTGCCCGCTTCGCGGTCGTGGCCGGCGACCGGGACCTCGCCGAGGGCGTCGTCCAGCTGAAGGACATGGAGTCCGGCGAGCAGTCGGCCGTGCCCGTGACCGAGCTGATCGACACGGTCAAGGCCCGCCTCGCCTGAGCGGGAAGCACGTCGGACGGGGCCGGGGATCTTTCCCCGGCCCCGTCCGTTCACAGGCTCGTACGGCACAATGGCCCGTGCTTGATCACCTGGCAGATGTGGAGCGGGCGGTATGACGACACGAAGCGCGGACGCGGACACCGCCCGGGGCAGGACCGTCGCGGGAAGCCGGGCGCTGGCCCTGCTCCTGGTCATCACCGGGGCCGCGGGCCTGCTCGCCGCCTGGGTGATCACGATCGACAAGTTCAAGCTGCTGGAGGACCCGACCTTCAAGCCCGCCTGCAGCCTCAACCCGATCGTCTCCTGCGGCAACATCATGACGAGCGACCAGGCGTCGGCCTTCGGCTTCCCGAACCCGATGCTCGGACTCGTCGCCTACGGGATCGTGATCTGCGTCGGCATGAGCATGCTGGCCGGGGCCTCGTTCCGCCGCTGGTACTGGCTCACCTTCAACGCCGGCACCCTCTTCGGCGTCGTCTTCTGCGCCTGGCTGATGTACCAGTCGCTGTACAACATCAACTCGCTCTGCCTGTGGTGCTGCCTGGCCTGGGTCGCCACGATCTTCATGTTCTGGTACGTCACCGCGCACAACGTCCGCGAAGGGCTGCTGCCCGCCCCGGGCTGGCTCAGGTCCTTCCTCGACGAGTTCACCTGGGTCCTGCCCGTCCTGCACGTCGGGATCATCGGGATGCTGATCCTGACCCGCTGGTGGGACTTCTGGACCTCCTGAGCGGAGGCGGCCCTGTCGGTGGGCTCGCATAGGCTTCCTGTGTGGAACCAGACCTGTTCACCGCCGCTGCCGAAGAACGCCAGGAGAAGGACCCCGCGAGCTCTCCGCTCGCCGTCCGGATGCGCCCGCGCACCCTGGACGAGGTCGTCGGCCAGCAGCACCTGCTGAAGCCCGGATCACCGCTGCGGCGGCTGGTCGGGGAAGGGGCCGGCGGCCCGGCCGGTGCCTCCTCGGTGATCCTCTGGGGCCCGCCCGGCATCGGCAAGACCACCCTGGCGTACGTCGTCAGCCAGGCCACGCAGAAGCGGTTCGTGGAGCTGTCCGCCATCACCGCGGGCGTCAAAGAGGTACGGGCCGTCATCGAGGGCGCCAAGCGCGCGGCCGGGGGCTACGGCAAGGAGACCGTCCTCTTCCTCGACGAGATCCACCGCTTCAGCAAGGCACAGCAGGACTCGCTGCTCCCGGCCGTCGAGAACCGCTGGGTGACGCTGATCGCGGCCACCACCGAGAATCCGTACTTCTCGATCATCTCCCCGCTGCTGTCGCGCTCGCTGCTGCTGACGCTGGAACCGCTGACCGACGAGGACCTGAGCGCCCTGATGCGGCGCGCGCTCACCGAGGAGCGGGGCCTGGGCGGGGCCGTCTCCCTGCCGAAGGATGCCGAGGCGCACCTGCTGCGGATCGCCGGCGGCGACGCCCGGAGGGCACTGACGGCGCTGGAGGCGGGCGCCGGGTCGGCCATCGCCAAGGGCGAGGACGAGATCACCCTCCAGACGCTGGAGGAGGCCGTCGACCGGGTCGCGGTCCGGTACGACAGGGACGGCGACCAGCACTACGACGTGGCCAGCGCGCTGATCAAGTCGATCCGCGGCTCGGACGTCGACGCCGCGCTGCACTACCTGGCCCGGATGATCGAGGCAGGCGAGGACCCCCGGTTCATCGCCCGCCGCCTGATGATCTCCGCGAGCGAGGACATCGGCCTGGCGGACCCGACGGCCCTGCCGATCGCGGTGGCCGCGGCCCAGGCGGTGGCGATGATCGGCTTCCCGGAGGCGGCGCTGACCCTCTCGCACGCCACGATCGCGCTGGCCCTGGCCCCGAAGTCGAACACCGCCACGACCGCGATCGGCGCGGCGCTGGCCGACGTACGGGCGGGCCTCGCCGGCTCCGTCCCGACGCACCTGCGGGACGGCCACTACAAGGGCGCGGCCAAGCTGGGGCACGCACAGGGGTACGTCTACCCGCACGACGTGCCGGGCGCGATCGCCGCGCAGCAGTACGCGCCGGACGAGATCCAGGGCAAGCGGTACTACGAGCCCACCCGGTACGGCGCCGAGGCCCGCTACGCGGACGTGGTGGAGAAGGTCCGCGAACGCCTGCGGGGCACCGGGGCCTGACGCGCGCCGCCGATGCGGAGGCGCTGCCCCGGGACCCCCGTGCCTCGAATGCCGGGCCGGGGACCGCTCCGCGCAGCGGCCGCCGTATCGACCGGACGAGCGGCATGTCTAAGCTGCCCGGATGACCACGCACCTCCCCTCCTGCGCCTGCTGCGGCGAGACGCTCGCCGACGAGCGCCGCATCGACTTCGGCTACGACCTGCCCGACGCCGCCTTCGGCCTGCCCGAGGAGGCCGTCCACCGGCTCGGCGTGCGCGGCCTGCTCCGGGTGGACGGGGTCGGCTGCTTCATACGCTGCCTGCTGGCCGTCCGGCTCACGCACGGCACCGAGCTGGTCCTCGGCGCCTGGGTGGAGGTGGACGAGGACACCCTGCGGCGCGCCGACGAGCTGTGGGAGCAGCCCGGCTACGCGGACCTGTCGATCGAGGGCACCTTCGCCAACCGGATCCAGCCCTGGGGCGACGACCTGCTCGGCGCAGCGGTCACCGCGAAGGTCGCCGACCCGGAGGAACTGCCCTGCGTCGTCGAGGTGCGCCACCCGGTGGCCTCCCGCGTCCTGACCCGGACCTGGGACCGCGACCACGTCCTCAGCCGCTTCCCGTACCCGCTGCCGGTGGACGTGCGCACCGACCTCGGCGGCCGCTGGTCGGTGCTGCGCAGCGCCGGTCTCACCGCCTCCTTCGCCGACGGGGCCGACCACTTCACCGCCCCGGACCGCAGCGCCTCCGTCAGCCTGATGCGGGACGACGTCCCCGGCCGCGCCCCCGAGGACTTCCTCGACGCCCTGCTGTCCGGGGCCCCCGACACGCGGCCGGCCCAGCGGCTCCGCGAGGCACTGGGGGAGGGCGTGCGGTACGCGTTCTGGCTGACCCGGCAGGACAACGGCCGGCCGCGCCACGAGTTCTACGGCATGGCCGTCACCGCGGGAACCGCCGCCGGGATCTACTGCACCTACGAGGACCCCGCCGACCTGGACTGGGCCCAGCGGACCTGGCGCTCCCTCGACCGCGCGGTGAACGGCGCCGCGCGCTGATCCGGCCCGATCGCCGGGAGAGCTCCTAGGCTCGCGGTATGGGTCCCTCCCGGCCGCTCGCCGCCGTCCTCGCGCTCGCCCTCGCCGGGCCGGCGGCGGCCGGGTGCCACCACGACGACACCGCGGCCGCGCAGGCCAGCGCCGTCGCCCTGGTCGCGCAGGTGCCGCTCACCCGCGCCGGGTTCCCGCCGGACGCGGCCGCCGCGAAGGCGCAGCTGGCCCGGCTGAAGGTCGAGTGGGGCCGCAACTGGCAGACGTACAAGCGTGAGGACTTCGGCCGGTACTGGTCCGACGAGACCGACGCCGTCGGCGGCCGCAACGGCTGCGACACCCGCGACGACGTGCTGCGCCGGGACCTCAAGGAGCTCCGCGTGGGGGACCGGAACCCCTGTGTCGTGCTCTCCGGGGTGCTGCACGACCCGTACACGGGCAAGGAACTGCCCTACACCTACCGGCGCGCCTCGCAGATCCAGACCGACCACGTGGTGGCGCTCGGCGCCGCCTGGCGGGGCGGCGCGTACGCGTGGACCCCGCAGCGCCGGCTGGAGTACGCCAACGACCTCGACGTACTGCTCGCCGTGGACAAGCAGACCAACCAGGACAAGGGCAGCAGGACGGCCGACAAGTGGCGGCCGCCCCGGCGTGCGTACTGGTGCGAGTACGCGCGCCGCTACACCGGCATCAAGACCGAGTACGGCCTGTCCGTGACGGCCCCGGAGAAGCTCGCCCTCCAGGACATGCTGGCCAGCTGCACGGCTTAGGCCGCCTCTTTCGGATCTTGTCGGCCGAGCCCGCGGCGTCCGGTGCCGTGCCCGGCAAGGCGGAGGGCCGCCCGTGTACTGGACGTACTCGGGCGGCCCCGACAACGCGGCCGGGTGCGGTGCCGGGCGTCGCGGGCCCGGCAGGATCCGGAAGAGACGGCCTAAGCCGAGGCCGCCGAGAACAGGGAGTGCATGGCCCGGCGCAGGCCGCAGATGTCCGCGACTGGCTCCGGGAAGTCGAAGCGGGCGTCGAAGGAGCCGGCCGGGCCGCCGGAGAAGCGGATGCGCAGGCCCAGGCGGTCCAGGGAGAGCGGCACGGCGCTCATCCCGTGGGCTTCGCGGGCGCCGAGCAGGCCGCGCAGTTCGCCGAGCCGGTCGCCGTGGGCGGAGTGCAGGTGCTGCAGCAGCTCCGACTCGTGCGCGACCATCGGGTCCGGTTCCGCCGCGGCCAGGTCCTCCGGGTCCACGTGCTCGGCGCCCCACAGGTCGTCCACCGAGATCTCTCCGACCTCCAGGCGCAGCATCATCCAGGCCGGGCGCCCGGTGTGGGGGGCGTCGAGGGACTCCCGCAGGCCCAGCAGCTCGCCCACCGGCTGCCGCTCCGCGAGCAGTGCGGCGCAGGCCGCGCGGTCGCCCCCGCGCACGGGCGTCAGCCACCCGGCCAGCCAGGCGCGGCCTCGGATACGATGTGGGACGGACACCGGCGCCACATCCGTGATCTCGATCACGGCGGTGAGGTCGTCGTCCTGGGCGTGAGCGGCAGCCCTGGCAGCCGCGGATTCCCCGGAAACAAGGAGAATCACGTCCCCGTCCGGGGTGACGGTCCGCGCGACCGGCAGCCCTGTCCCGAACTCCTCGGACTCGTGACTGTCACGAGCACCGATCAGCGTGAGGGATACTGAGGCGTTGGACTCTACGAGGGTTCGTACGCGTTCGGCTCCGGTGAGCTGCCGAACGCCTTCCCTGGGACGCGGCTGACCTTGCTTATCGTCGGCGCAAGCGGATTCCGTTTCGTTGGAATCCGAACTGCGTTGCGCACTGGGCAGGGGGATCCCATGTGGTCGAGACATTACGTCCTCCTCGCTAAGGTAAGCCTCACCTAACTTACATGGAGGTAGGTTCCCCGTGAACCAGAAGCGACCCAAGGTCAAGAAGTCTCGCGCCCTCGGCATTGCGCTGACGCCGAAGGCCGTCAAGTACTTCGAGGCCCGCCCCTACCCGCCGGGCGAGCACGGCCGTGGCCGCAAGCAGAACTCGGACTACAAGGTCCGTCTGCTGGAGAAGCAGCGTCTGCGCGCTCAGTACGACATCTCCGAGCGTCAGATGGCCCGCGCGTACGACCGCGCCAAGAAGGCCGAAGGCAAGACGGGCGAGGCGCTTGTCGTCGAGCTCGAGCGTCGCCTCGACGCCCTGGTCCTGCGTTCGGGCATCGCCCGCACCATCTACCAGGCCCGCCAGATGGTCGTTCACGGCCACATCGAGGTCAACGGCGACAAGGTCGACAAGCCGTCGTTCCGTGTCCGTCCGGACGACGTCATCACCGTGCGCGAGCGCAGCCGCGAGAAGGTTCCGTTCCAGGTCGCCCGTGAGGGTGGCTACGCAGGCGAGGGCGAGACCCCGCGCTACCTGCAGGTCAACCTGAAGGCCCTGGCCTTCCGCCTGGACCGCGACCCGAACCGCAAGGAAATCCCGGTCATCTGCGACGAGCAGCTCGTCGTCGAGTACTACGCCCGCTGATGCAGGCCTAGTCTCACCGACTGGTCAGCCCGCCGTCCCCTCCGGGGGGCGGCGGGTTTTCCGTTTCCCGGACCGCCTCAGGACTGCCCCCGGACCGTCTCAGGACCACCCCCGGGCCGCCTCAGGGCTGCGGACGCTCCGCCGCGCCCGTCGTCACCCGGGAGCCGCGCGCCCCGCCGCCCGCCCGTCCCGCCTGCCGGGGCACCCCGCCGGCGCGCTCCTGCGGACCGCTCAGCGCCCGCCCGACCAGCGCCTCACGGCTCAGTTCCCGCCCCTCGGCCTCGTACGCGGCGTAGCGCTCGGCGCCCAGCAGCTCGCCCGCCTGCTCCCGACACATGAGCCGCGGGGCGTTGAAGTACCCCGAGCCGAACAGCTGCAGCCCCACCCCGCCCCACATCGGCTCCGCCGCGCCCTGCAGCACCGCCGCCTCGGCCGCGTCCCCCTCCGCCACCGTGACCAGCGCGAGCAGCTCCAGCGCGAGCACCAGTCCCACCAGATCGTGGAAGACGTGGTTGATCGCCACGCACTCGGTCAGCAGCTGCCGCGCCTCCCGTGTGCGCCCCGCTTCGAGGGCCGCGTACGCGAGGACGTACAGGGCGTACGCCTTCGTCCAGCGCTCCCCGCGCTCCTCGCAGATCTCCCGGACCTCCCCGCACAGCGCGAGCGCCCCCGGCAGGTCACCGAGGAAGGCCAGCGCCATCCCCAGCTCCACCTGGCACATCAGTACGTTGCTGTTCAGCTCGCCGGCCGACCGGTACTGCTCCAGCGCCGCGCCCAGCAGCTCCCGGGCCCGCGCCATGTCGTCCGAGACCAGCGCCAGGCAGCCCATCCGGTGCACCGCGTAGGCCGCCGCGACCGGGTTTCCGCTCCGCGCCGCCCCGTCCCGGCACTCGTACAGGGCGCTCATCGCGGCCGTCGCGTCCCCCTGCAAGGCGGCGACGTAGCCCAGCACCCACAGCGCCTTCAGCCGCGAGCCCTCGTACTCCACCGCCTGGTCCACCGGTTCCAGGGCCCGGTCGAGCCAGTGCCGCCCCTCGGTCAGGCGCCCGCAGCCGGCCCAGTAGAACCACAGGGTCCCCGCCAGGTACTGGCCCAGATGCGCCTCGTCCGGCTCGTCCAGGCAGCACTCCAGGGCGAGCCGGATGTTGGCCAGCTCCGCCTCCACCAGTGCGGCCACCTCCTGCTGGCGCGGGCTGAACCAGTCCAGCTCGCACCACGTCGCCAGCCCCACGTACCAGTCCCGGTGGCGCCGCCGCAGCCGTCCCGCGTCGCCCAGCGACTCCAGCCACCCCGCCCCGTACACCCGTACGGTCTCCAGCATCCGGAAGCGCACCCCGGCGGGCGTCTCCTCCCGGACCAGCAGGGACTGGGCCTGGAGCTCCCCGACCAGGTCCAGCAGCTCCTCCACCGGCAGATCCGGACCCGCGCACACGTATTCGACGGCGTCGAGGTCGAACTGCCCGGCGAACACCGACAGCCGTGCCCACAGCAGCCGCTCCGCGGGCGTGCACAGCTCGTGACTCCAGCCGATCGCCGTCCGCAGCGCCCGGTGCCGGGCGAGCCCGCCGCGCGCACCGCCCGTCAGCAGCGCGAACCGGTCCTCCAGCCGGGCCAGGACCTGCGCGGGGGACAGCGTCCGGAGCCGGCCCGCGGCCAGCTCCAGCGCCAGCGGGATCCCGTCGAGGCGGGCGCACAGATCGACCAGCGCGGGCCGGTTCTCCGGGGTCACCGCGAAGGCCGGGTCGGCCGCGGACGCCCGCGCCACCAGCAGGGCCAGCGCCTCCTCGGCGGCGGGCGGGGCCAGCGGGAAGGCCAGCTCCCCGTCCAGGGCCAGCGGGCGCCGGCCGGCCGCCAGGACGCGCAGGCCGGGGCAGCGCCGCAGGAGGTCCCGTACCAGGACGGCGCACTCGTCGACCAGGTGCTCGAAGCCGTCCAGGACCAGCAGCAGCCGGCGTCCCGCCAGGTGCTCGGCCAGAACCGTCCGCAGCGGCCGGGTGGTGTGGTCGGTCAGCTCCAGCGCCTCGGCGAGGGCCAGCTCCAGCAGCGCGGGATCCCGTACGGTGGCCAGCTCCGCCAGCCACACCCCGTCGCAGTAGCGTTCCTGCGATCCCTCGGCGGCGGCCCGGGCGGCCGCGAGCGCGAGCCGGGACTTGCCCACTCCGCCCACGCCGGTCACCGTCACGAGCCGCGAGGACTCCAGAAGCCGCCCCAGCTCGGCGAGTTCGCCACCCCGCCCGACGAACCGGCCGAGCTCCGAGGGAAGATTGCCCCCGGCGGTACTACGAAGGGGTCTCTGTCCCATGGGACACGGAGAGTACTGCTCCGGACGCGCTGCGTTCAAGGCGGGTCCGGTCCTCCCGGATTTCCGGTACGGCCGGGGATCTCCGGCGCGATAGGGTCGGAGGGCGAATAGTCCTGCGGTTCAGGTACAGACAGAGAGCGGTGTGACGTGTCCGGTGTAGAGGTGGCCGGGATCATCGTGGCCGTCTTCTGGGCCATCCTGATCTCCTTCCTCGCCGTGGCCCTGGTGAGGCTGGCCCAGGTGCTCAGGGCGGCCACCAAGCTGGTGGCCGACGTGACCGACCAGGCCGTCCCCCTGCTCGCCGACGCCTCCACCACCGTCCGCTCCGCGCGCACCCAGCTCGACCGGGTCGACGCCATCGCGAGCGACGTGCAGGAGGTCACCTCCAACGCCTCCGCGCTGTCCTCCACCGTGGCCACCGCCTTCGGCGGGCCGCTGGTGAAGGTCGCGGCCTTCGGCTACGGCGTCCGCAAGGCGCTGGGCAAGGGGGATGCCGCGACGTCGGGCGGTACGCCGTCGAAGACATCCCGACGAACCGTGATCGTCGGACGTACGGTGCCGGCCGCCCGGCGCCGCAAGCAGAAGGGCTGAGACCGCCGATGTTCCGCCGAGCCTTCTGGTTCACCGCCGGCGCAGCCGCCGGCGTGTGGGCCACCACCAAGGTCAACCGCCAGCTGAAGAAGCTGACGCCGGAGAGTCTCGCCGCCCAGGCGGCCGACAAGGCCGTGGAGGCGGGACACCGCCTCAAGGACTTCGCCCTCGACGTCAGAGCGGGAATGACGCAGCGCGAGGACGAGCTGAACGACGCACTGGGACTCCACCAGGATCCCGACCGGCCCGACAACGTCACGGCCCTCCCCGGGCCCCGGCGGCTGCGGGCCATCGAGAACACCAAGACCACCTACCGACCCAAAATGTCGTACGACCGGAATGAGGACCACTGATGGAGTCGGCTGAGATTCGCCGCCGCTGGCTGAGCTTCTTCGAGGAGCGCGGTCACGCCGTTGTCCCTTCGGCGTCGCTCATCGCGGACGACCCGACTCTGCTGCTGGTGCCCGCGGGCATGGTGCCGTTCAAGCCCTACTTCCTGGGTGAGACCAAGCCTCCGGCCCCGACGCTCACCAGCGTCCAGAAGTGCGTCCGCACGCCGGACATCGAAGAGGTCGGCAAGACCACCCGCCACGGCACGTTCTTCCAGATGTGCGGCAACTTCTCCTTCGGGGACTACTTCAAGGAAGGCGCCATCAAGTACGCCTGGGAGCTGCTGACCAGCTCCGTGGCGGACGGCGGCTACGGCCTGGAGCCCGAGAAGCTCTGGATCACCGTCTACCTCGACGACGACGAGGCCGAGCAGATCTGGCGCGAGAAGATCGGCGTCCCCGCCGAGCGCATCCAGCGCCTGGGCAAGAAGGACAACTTCTGGTCCATGGGCGTCCCGGGCCCCTGCGGCCCGTGCTCCGAGATCAACTACGACCGCGGCCCCGAGTTCGGCGTCGAGGGCGGCCCGGCCGTCAACGACGAGCGCTACGTGGAGATCTGGAACCTGGTCTTCATGCAGTACGAGCGCGGCGCCGGCGACGGGAAGGAGGACTTCCCGATCCTCGGCGACCTGCCGTCGAAGAACATCGACACGGGCCTGGGCCTCGAACGCCTCGCGATGATCCTGCAGGGCGTGCAGAACATGTACGAGACCGACACCCTGCGCGTGGTCATGGACAAGGCCACCGAGCTGACCGGTGTCCGCTACGGCGCCGCCCAGGGCACGGACGTCTCGCTGCGCGTGGTCGCCGACCACATCCGCACCTCGACCATGCTCATCGGCGACGGCGTCACCCCCGGCAACGAGGGCCGCGGCTACGTGCTGCGCCGCATCATGCGCCGCGCCATCCGCAACATGCGCCTCATGGGTGCCACCGGTCCCGTCGTCCAGGACCTCGTCGACGTCGTGATCAACACGATGGGCCAGCAGTACCCGGAGCTCGTCACCGACCGCAAGCGCATCGAGACCGTCGCGCTCGCCGAGGAAGCCGCCTTCCTGAAGGCCATCAAGGGCGGCACCAACATCCTCGACACCGCCGTCACCGAGACCAAGGCCACCGGCGGCACGGTCCTCTCCGGCGACAAGGCGTTCCTGCTCCACGACACCTGGGGCTTCCCGATCGACCTCACCCTGGAGATGGCCGCCGAGCAGGGCCTGACCGTGGACGAGCCCGGCTTCCGCCGCCTGATGCAGGAGCAGCGCGACCGCGCCAAGGCCGACGCCAAGGCCAAGAAGACCGGCCACGCGGACATGTCCGCCTACCGGGAGATCGCCGACGGCTCCGGCGCCACCGAGTTCACCGGCTACGCCACCAACCAGGGCGAGTCCACCATCGTCGGCCTCCTGGTCAACGGCGTCTCCGCGCCCGCCGCCTCCGAGGGCGACGAGGTCGAGGTCGTCCTCGACCGCACCCCCTTCTACGCCGAGGGCGGCGGCCAGCTCGCCGACCAGGGCCGCATCAAGCTCGACTCGGGCGCCGTCATCGTCGTCCGCGACGTGCAGCAGCCGGTCCCGGGCGTCTCCGTGCACAAGGGTTCCGTCCAGGTCGGCGAGGTGACGGTCGGCGCCTCCGCGTACGCCGCCATCGACGTGCACCGCCGCCGGGCCATCGCCCGCGCCCACTCGGCCACGCACCTGACCCACCAGGCGCTGCGCGACGCCCTCGGCCCGACCGCCGCCCAGGCCGGTTCGGAGAACAGCCCGGGCCGCTTCCGCTTCGACTTCGGCTCCCCGAACGCCGTCCCCGGCTCGGTCCTCACCGACGTGGAGCAGAAGATCAACGACGTGCTGTCGCGCGAGCTCGACGTCACCGCCGAGATCATGAGCATCGACGAGGCGAAGAAGCAGGGCGCCATCGCCGAGTTCGGCGAGAAGTACGGCGAGCGCGTGCGCGTCGTGACCATCGGCGACTTCTCCAAGGAGCTGTGCGGCGGCACGCACGTCGGCAACACCGCCCAGCTGGGCCTGGTCAAGCTGCTCGGCGAGTCCTCCATCGGCTCCGGCGTGCGCCGCGTCGAGGCCCTCGTGGGCGTGGACGCGTACAACTTCCTCGCCAAGGAGCACACGGTCGTCGCCCAGCTCCAGGAGCTGGTCAAGGGCCGTCCGGAGGAGCTGCCGGAGAAGATCGCCTCCATGCTCGGCAAGCTGAAGGACGCCGAGAAGGAGATCGAGAAGTTCCGCGCGGAGAAGGTCCTCCAGGCCGCCGCCGGTCTCGCCCAGAACGCCCAGGACGTCAAGGGCGTCGCCCTCGTCGTCGGCCAGGTGGCGGACGGCGTCGGCGCCGACGACCTGCGCAAGCTGGTCCTCGACGTCCGCGGCCGCATCCAGGGCGACCGTCCGGCCGTCGTGGCCCTGTTCACCGTGGCGAACGACCGCCCGCTGACCGTGATCGCCACCAACGAGGCCGCCCGCGAGCGCGGCCTCAAGGCCGGCGACCTGGTCCGTACGGCCGCCAAGACCCTCGGCGGCGGCGGTGGCGGCAAGCCGGACGTCGCCCAGGGCGGCGGCCAGAACGCGGCCGCCGTGCCGGAGGCCATCAGCGCCGTCGAGCGCCTCGTCGTCGAGACGGTCTGACGATGACTCTGCGCCGCGGCCGACGGCTCGCCATCGACGTCGGGGACGCCCGGATCGGGGTCGCGTCCTGCGACCCCGACGGGGTCCTGGCCACACCGGTGGAAACCGTTCCGGGCCGGGACATCCCCTTCGCCCACCGGCGGCTGCGGCAGCTCGTCGAGGAGTACGAGCCCCTCGAAGTCGTGGTCGGCCTCCCCCGCTCGCTCAGCGGGCGGGAGGGGCCGGCCGCGGCCAAGGTGCGCGCCTTCGCGAACGAACTCGCGAAGGGGATCAAGCCGGTGACGGTCCGTCTGGTGGACGAGCGGATGACCACGGTCACCGCCGCCCAGGGTCTGCGGGCCTCGGGGAAGAACGCCAAGAAGGGCCGGTCGGTCATCGACCAGGCAGCCGCTGTGGTGATCCTTCAGAACGCTCTTGAGACCGAACGGGTATCAGGTAATCCGCCCGGTGAGTGCGTCGAAGTGGTTGTCTGATCGCGATACGGTAACGTTCCGCGCGATGAGACGGCATTCGAACAGCCGTCGCCCACCGTCAAAGAGGCGGACCCGGGTGCCATGGACGAAGGAGTCCGTGGCCTCCGTCTCGCGGCTCTAGGGGACCGATGACTGAGTATGGCCGGGGCCGTGGCCCCGAACCCTGGCACCCCGAGGACCCCCTTTACGGGGACCAGGGGTGGACCGGGCACCAGACCCAGCAGGGCCAGGTGCCTCACGGCGGTGCCCCGCAGCAGCAGGAGTACCCACAGGAGCCGCAGTACCAGCAGCAGTACCCCCAGCATCCGCAGTACGAGCAGTACCCGGAGTACCAGCAGCACCAGCAGCCGCAGTACCCGCAGGGGCAGTACCCGCAGCAGGCGCAGCAGCAGCAGCCGCCGCAGCAGTACATGCAGGGCCAGGGCCAGGGCCAGGGCCAGGGCCAGGGCCAGTACCCGCAGCAGTACGCCGGGCAGCAGCAGGCCTACGCCCCGCAGCAGCAGGCACAGCAGCCCCAGCCGCAGCAGCCGGTGTACGACAGCCAGGGCTGGGACACCGGCCAGGGCCAGTACGCGGCGGCGGTGCGGACCGACCCGTACGCGGGCGTGGACCCCTACACCCAGCAGCCCGTGGCGGGCTACCCCGGTGAGGCTCCGGACCTCTACACCACGGAGGACGCCTACGAGCCGCCGCAGCCCCCGGGACGGCGGCACCTGGAGCCGGAACCCGCCGAGGAGCCGGAGCCGGCCGAGGAGCCGGAGAACGACCTGCTCACCGCCGGTGGCGGCGGTGACGGCGACGGAGACGACGGCGACGACCGCCGGGGTGGCCGCTCCAAGGGCGGCAAGCCCAAGAAGCGCAGCGGCACGGCCTGCCTGGTCGCCGCGGTCGTCGTCCTCGGCGTGGTCGGCGGTGGCGGCTACTACGGCTACAACTACATCAAGGCCAGGTTCAGCTCGGCCGAGGACTTCGCGGGCGAGGGCAGCGGCGACATCGTCGAGGTCGAGATCCCCAAGGGCTCGGGCCTCCTGCAGATGGGCCTGATCCTCAAGAAGGCGGGCGTCGTCGCCAGTGGGCAGGCGTTCGTCGACGCCGCGGCCAAGCTCCCCCCGGGCAAGGCCATCCAGGCCGGTGTCTACCCGCTCAGGAAGAAGATGTCGGCCGCCTCCGCGGTCGAGGTGATGAGCGACCCCTCGAAGCTGAACGTCATCACGGTCACCGAGGGCATGCGCAACACCGCGGTGTACGCGGCGATCGACAAGAAGCTGGGCCAGCAGGAGGGCACCACCGCCGAGATCGCCAAGCGCGAGATCAAGAACCTCGGCCTGCCGGCCTGGGCGAACAACAACCCGAAGCTGATCGACCCGCTCGAAGGCTTCCTGTACCCGGCGCGCTACGACCTCAGCAAGGACAGCACCCCCGACTCCCTGCTCAAGCAGATGGTCAAGAACGCGACCGACAAGTACGCGGAGCTCGGCCTCGAAGGCAAGGCCAAGGAACTGGGCCTGGAGAATCCGCTCCAGGTGGTCACGGTCGCGAGCCTCGTCAACGCCGAGGGCAAGAACCACGACGACTTCCGGAAGATGGCCGAGGTGGTCTACAACCGCCTCAAGAAGACCAACGACGTCACGAACCAGAAGCTCCAGTTCGACTCGACGTACAACTACGTGAAGAACCAGAGCGAGATCAACTTCAACCTGAAGGAAGCCCAGGCCTTCGACAACCCCTACAACACGCATTTCGTCAGGGGACTGCCCACCGGTCCGATCAACAACCCGGGCCTGGACGCGCTGACCGCTACGCTCAACCCGGACCACGGCGGCTGGATGTTCTTCGTGTCGGTCGACGGCAAGACCACGACCTTCACCAAGACCTACGAAGAGCACACCAAGCTGGCCAACGAGTTCCAGGAACGGCAGAAGCAGAAGAACGGCGGATAGCAGGACATGTCACGCATAAGGGCCGCGGTGTTGGGTTCGCCCATCGAGCACTCTCTCTCACCGGTGCTGCACCGCGCCGCTTATCAGGAGCTCGGCCTCGACGACTGGTCCTACGACCGCTTCGAGATCGACGAGGCCGCGCTCCCGGAGTTCGTGGCAGGACTCGGCCCCGAGTGGGCCGGGCTGTCCCTGACCATGCCGCTCAAGCGGGCGATCATGCCGCTGCTGGACGGCATCAGCGACACGGCCGCCGCCGTCGAGGCGGTCAACACCGTCGTCCTCACCGAGGACGGCCGCCGCCTCGGCGACAACACCGACATCCCCGGCATCGTCGCCGCGCTCCACGAGCGCGGCGTCGAGAAGGTGTCCTCGGCCGCCATCCTCGGCGCCGGGGCCACGGCCTCCTCGGCGCTGGCCGCGCTCTCGCGGATCTGCTCCGGCGAGGTCACCGCGTACGTCCGCTCGGCGGCCCGCGCCGACGAGATGCGGCAGTGGGGCGAGCGGCTCGGCGTGCCCGTCCGCACGGCCGACTGGTCCGAGGCGGCCGCCGCGCTGTCCGCGCCCCTGGTGATCGCCACCACACCGGCCGGTACGACCGACGCCCTGGCGGCGTCCGTACCCGCTGGGGCGGGCACCCTCTTCGACGTCCTCTACGACCCCTGGCCGACCGCGCTGGCCGAGGCCTGGTCCCGGCAGGGCGGCCAGGTCGTCGGCGGACTCGACCTGCTCGTCCACCAGGCCGTGCTCCAGGTCGAGCGGATGACGGGCCGGACCCCGGGGCCGCTCGCCGCGATGAGGGCCGCCGGAGAGCGGGCGCTCGCCGCCCGTTAGGCTTTCCGCCTGCGTACGCACAGGGGGGCGGCATGGACGGCAACAGCACGGACGAGGTACTCGCGTCGAAGTGGGACCTCCCCGTCGTCATCGGCACCGCGGCCCGGGTGGCCTTCGGCGGGCTCCCCTTGTGGGCCAAGGCGCTCATCATCGGACTCCTTGCTTCCGTCATCCTCTGGTACGGGATCACCTGGCAGCGTGAGCGCGGCCGGAGGTCCCGCTGACGCCTCGGGCGTCCGATAGCTGGACCGGGGCCCGAGAAACCCTTCCGGACGTGGGAGGATCGGGTGAGGCGGGTCAGGGCCGCGCACCCGATCGCGCCGTCGCTGTACCAGGCGCGAGCATGAGGAGCATCGTTGAGCAGGTTGCGTTGGCTGACCGCAGGAGAGTCGCACGGCCCGGCACTGGTCGCGACGCTGGAGGGTCTTCCCGCCGGCGTCCCGGTCACCACCGAGCTGGTGGCCGATCACCTGGCCCGTCGCCGACTCGGTTATGGCCGCGGTGCCCGCATGAAGTTCGAGCAGGACGAGATCACCTTCCTCGGCGGCGTCCGGCACGGCCTGTCCCAGGGCGGTCCGGTCGCGGTCATGATCGGCAACACCGAGTGGCCCAAGTGGGAGACCGTGATGTCGGCCGACCCGGTCGACCCCTCGCTCCTGAAGGAGACCGGTCGCAACGCGCCGCTGACCCGTCCGCGCCCCGGCCACGCCGACCTCGCGGGCATGCAGAAGTACGGCTTCGACGAGGCCCGGCCGATCCTGGAGCGCGCCAGCGCCCGTGAGACCGCCGCCCGCGTCGCCCTCGGCGCCGTCGCCCGCTCCTTCATCAAGGAGGTCGCGGGCATCGAGATCGTCTCCCACGTGGTCGAGCTGGCCGCGGCCAAGGCCCCGTACGGCGTCTACCCGACCCCGGCCGACGTGGAGAAGCTCGACGCCGACCCGGTGCGCTGCCTCGACGCCGACGCCAGCAAGGCGATGGTCGCCGAGATCGACCAGGCCCACAAGGACGGCGACACCCTCGGCGGCGTCGTCGAGGTCCTCGCCTACGGCGTCCCGGTCGGCCTCGGCTCGCACGTCCACTGGGACCGCCGGCTCGACGCCCGCCTCGCCGCCGCCCTCATGGGCATCCAGGCCATCAAGGGCGTCGAGGTCGGCGACGGCTTCGAGCTCGCCCGCGTGCCCGGCTCCAAGGCCCACGACGAGATCGTCTCCACCCCCGAGGGCATCAAGCGCACCTCCGGCCGCTCCGGCGGCACCGAGGGCGGCCTGACCACCGGCGAGCTGCTGCGCGTCCGCGCCGCGATGAAGCCCATCGCGACCGTCCCGCGCGCGCTGGCGACCGTCGACGTGGCCACCGGCGAGGCGGCGGTGGCCCACCACCAGCGCTCCGACGTGTGTGCCGTGCCCGCCGCCGGCATCGTCGCCGAGGCCATGGTCGCCCTCGTCCTGGCCGACGCGGTCGTCGAGAAGTTCGGCGGCGACTCCGTCCCGGAGACCCGCCGCAACGTCCGGGCGTACCTCGACAACCTGCAGATCCGGTGACGGCCGGACCGCTCGTCGTCCTCGTCGGACCCATGGGATCCGGCAAGTCCACGGTGGGGGCGCTGCTCGCCGAGCGGCTCGGCGTCCCCTACCGGGACACCGACGCCGACATCGTCACCGCCCAGGGGCGGCCGATCTCCGACATCTTCGTCGACGAGGGCGAGCCGTACTTCCGTGAGCTGGAACGGCAGGCCGTCGCGGCCGCCGTCTCCGGGCACACCGGAGTCCTCGCCCTCGGCGGCGGCGCCGTCCTCGACGAGGGCACCCGCGCCCTGCTCGCCGGCCTGCCCGTCGTCTACCTCTCGATGGACGTCGAGGAAGCGGTGCGGCGCGTGGGCCTCGGCGCCGCCCGCCCGCTGCTCGCCGTCAACCCGCGCCGCCAGTGGCGCGAGCTGATGGACGCCCGGCGCCCCCTGTACACCGAAGTCGCGCGCGTCGTGGTGGCCACCGACGACCGCACCCCCGAAGAGGTCGCCCAGGCGGTCCTCGACGCTCTGGAGTTGAAGGACGTATGACAGACCAGGTGACGCGGATCCACGTCGGCGGAAGCGCCGGCCATGACCCGTACGACGTGCTGGTCGGGCGGCAGCTGCTCGGCGAGCTCGGCTCCCTGATCGGTACGAAGGCCCAGCGGGTCGCCGTCATCCACCCCGAGGCGCTGGCCTCGACCGGTGAGGCACTGCGCGACGACCTGGCCGAGCAGGGCTACGAGGCGGTCGCCATCCAGGTGCCGAACGCCGAGGAGGCCAAGACGGTCGAGGTCGCCGCCTACTGCTGGAAGGCGCTGGGCCAGTCCGGCTTCACCCGCACCGACGTGATCGTCGGCGTCGGCGGCGGAGCCACCACCGACCTCGCGGGCTTCGTTGCGGCCAGCTGGCTGCGCGGCGTGCGCTGGGTCGCCGTACCGACCACCGTCCTCGCGATGGTGGACGCGGCGGTCGGCGGCAAGACCGGCATCAACACCGCCGAGGGCAAGAACCTCGTGGGTGCCTTCCACCCGCCGGCCGGCGTGCTCTGCGACCTGGCGGCCCTCGACTCGCTGCCGGTCAACGACTACGTCAGCGGCCTCGCCGAGATCATCAAGGCCGGGTTCATCTCCGACCCGGTGATCCTCGACCTGATCGAGGAGGACCCGGCGGCGGCGCGTACGCCCGAGGGCCCGCACACCGCCGAGCTCATCGTGCGCTCCATCCAGGTCAAGGCCGACGTGGTCTCCAGCGACCTCAAGGAGTCGGGACTGCGCGAGATCCTCAACTACGGCCACACCCTCGCGCACGCCATCGAGAAGAACGAGCGCTACAAGTGGCGGCACGGCGCGGCCGTGTCCGTCGGCATGGTCTTCGCCGCCGAGCTCGGCCGGCTCGCGGGCCGGCTCGACGACGCGACGGCCGACCGGCACAAGGCGGTCCTGGCCTCGGTCGGGCTGCCGCTTACCTACCGCGGCGACCAGTGGTCCAAGCTGCTCCAGACCATGCAGGTCGACAAGAAGTCCCGCGGCAACCTGCTGCGCTTCATCGTCCTCGACGGGCTGGCCAAGCCGACCGTCCTGGAGGGTCCCGACCCGGCGCACCTCGTCGCCGCCTACGGCGAGGTGTCGGCGTGAGCCGCCGAGTCCTCGTGCTGAACGGCCCGAACCTGGGCCGGCTCGGCTCGCGCGAGCCCGACGTGTACGGGGCCACCTCGTACACGGGACTGGTGGAGAGCTGCCGCTCGCTGGGCGAGGAGCTCGGCTTCGACGTGGAGGTCCGTGAGACCAACGACGAGGGCGAGCTGATCCGCTGGCTGCACGAGGCAGCCGACGGGAAGATCCCCGTGGTCATCAACCCGGGGGCCTTCACCCACTACTCGTACGGCATGCGGGACGCGGCCGCGCAGCGCACGGCGCCGCTGATCGAGGTGCACATCTCGAACCCGTACGCCCGCGAGGAGTTCCGTCACACCTCGGTCATCGCGGCCGTGGCGACCGGAACGGTGGCGGGCTTCGGCATCGGTTCGTACCGGCTGGCGCTGCGCGCACTGGCGGACGAGATCTCCGGCTGACACCCTGCCTGACGGTGCTGGTGGACGGCCGGGCCCCGGCAGTCATATAACGTTCTCGCATCAGTCGCCGGAACGAGACGGAGTGGCAGCGGATGCAGCACGGAGTGGGGGGCGGGGGCGGAGCTGCGGGCTGGGGGCAACCCGGACCGCAGCCGTCGGTGCCCCCGCAGCCGCCGATGGCCCCGGCGCAGGGCTGGCCGGGTTCGCCCCCGCCGCAGTCTCCGCCGCAGCAGCCACCGCACCCGCCCCACCAGCCGCTTCACCAGCACCACCAGCACCACCAGCACCACCAGTCCCAGCCGGTGCCCGCCGTGCCGGAGGCAACCGGGCACATCCCGCTGCCTCCCGCGGTGCCGGGCACCGGCGGGGCCGTCCTCGCCGTGCTGCTGATCGGCCCGGCCGGCGCCGGCAAGACCACGGTCGCCCGGCACTGGGCCAGCACCCGGCCCGTGCCGACCGCCCACGTCAGCCTGGACGACGTCCGCGAGTGGGTCTGCTCGGGCTTCGCGGACCCCCAGGCGGGCTGGAACGAGCACTCCGAGGCCCAGTACCGGCTCGCCCGCCGCACCTGCGGCTTCGCCGCCCGCAACTACCTGGCGAACGGCATCTCCTGCATCCTGGACGACGCCGTCTTCCCCGACCGGCCCGTGGTCGGTCTGGGCGGCTGGAAGCGGCACGTGGGGCCGAACCTGCTGCCGGTCGTACTCCTGCCCGGCCTGGAGATCGTGCTGGAGCGCAACGCCGAGCGCTCCGGCAACCGCCGGCTCTCCGACGAGGAAGTCGCACGGATCCACGGCCGGATGGCCGGCTGGTACGGCTCCGGACTGCCGATCATCGACAACACCCACCTCGACGTCGAGGGCACCGCCCGCGCCCTCGACGAGGCCCTGGCCCGCGCCCTGTCCGCCCCCGGCGGCTGGACCCCGTAGGCAGCCCAGGCGCAGTCCCTGCCGGATCGAGCCGGCGCCGCGGGCCCGGCAGGATCCGGACGAGACGGCCTGGATCGGGAACGGGCGGCCCGGGCCCGTCCGGACGCGCTCGCCGGGCCGGATCGGCGGTGCGCTCGTACGCTCGAAGACATGTCAGACGTGTACGCCGCCCGCCGGGACCTGCTTCGCGACCGATGCGCCGCCGCGGGGAACGCCGCCGCACTGATCACGCGTCCGGCGAACGTCCGCTACCTCTCCGGGGCGTCCCCGCTCGGCGCGGTGCTGCTCGTCGGCCCCACCGAGGACATGCTCTTCTGCTCCGGCGCGCCCACCGGCGAAGCCGACGAGGGCCGCCTCGACGAGCACCTGAACGTCTCCGTCCTGGGCAGCCCCGGCGGGGACCCGGCCGTCGCGGCCGCCGATCTGGCCGCCGCAGTCCGGGCCGAATCCCTCGCGGTGGAGGAACACCACCTCACCGTCGGCCGGCACCGGGCCCTGCGCTCCGTCGCGCCCAGACTGCGCCTCGCCGACCTCGGCACCGCCGTGGAGCAGCAGCGCCTCGTCAAGGACGAGCAGGAGATCGCCTGCCTGCGGATCGCCGCCGAGATCGCCGACCAGGCCCTGGGGGAGCTGCTGGAGTCCATCCTGGTCGGGCGCACCGAGCGGCACCTCGCGCTGGAGCTGGAGCGGCGGCTCGTCGACCACGGGGCGGACGGCCCGGCCTTCCCGACCTCCGTCGGCACGGGCCCGCACTCCGGCCGCTCCCGGCACCGGCCATCCGACCGAAGGGTGGAGGAGGGCGACTTCCTCACGGTCTGCCTGGGCGCCAACTACCGCGGCTACCGCTGCGAGATCGGCCGGACCTTCGTGATCGGCACCAGCCCGGCCGACTGGCAGATCGAGCTGTACGACCTCGTCTTCACCGCCCAGCGGGCCGGGCGCGAGGCCCTGCTGCCCGGGGCCGCGTACCGGGAAGTCGACCGTGCCGCACGCTCCGTCCTGGACTCCGCGGGCCACACGGAAGCCCTCGCTCCGTGGACCGGACACGGCGTGGGCCTCGAAATCGACGAGGACCCGCAGCTTGCACCTACGGCAATGGGTAAACTGGACGCTTGCGTGCCGGTCACCGTCGAACCGGGGGTTCACCTCCCGGGCCGGGGAGGTGTCCGGATCGATGACACGCTCGTCGTGCGCCCCGAGGCGGACGGCGGTCCCGAGCTACTCACCATTACGACCAAGGAGCTGCTCGCGCTCTAGCCGGTTCTGCCGGGCTGTGCGCGCACCCGTGGTCTTCCAGTGCAGGAGATTCCGCAACCGTGGCTTCCACGAACGACCTCAAGAACGGCATGGTGCTGAAGCTCGACGGGGGCCAGCTCTGGTCCGTCGTCGAGTTCCAGCACGTCAAGCCCGGCAAGGGCCCGGCCTTCGTGCGCACCAAGCTCAAGAACGTGCTTTCGGGCAAGGTCGTCGACAAGACCTTCAACGCCGGCGTCAAGGTCGACACGGCCACCATCGACCGCCGCGACATGCAGTTCTCGTACATGGACGGCGACTACTTCGTCTTCATGGACATGGACACCTACGACCAGCTGATGGTCGACCGCAAGGCCGTCGGCGACGCCGCCAACTTCCTGATCGAGGGCTTCACCGCCTCCGTCGCCCAGCACGAGGGCGAGGTGCTCTACGTCGAGCTCCCGGCCGCGGTCGAGCTCAAGATCCAGCACACCGACCCGGGCGTCCAGGGCGACCGCTCCACCGGTGGCACCAAGCCGGCCACCCTGGAGACCGGCTACGAGATCCAGGTCCCGCTCTTCATCACCACGGGCGAGACGGTCAAGGTCGACACCCGCACCAGCGACTACCTCGGCCGGAAGAGCAACTAACCCGTGGCTGCTCGGAGCAATGCGCGCAAGCGCGCCTTCCAGATCCTTTTCGAGGCCGACCAGCGCGGGGTGCCCGTACGCGAGGTCCTCGCGGACTGGATCCGCCACGCGCGGTCGGACGACCGGCAGCCGCCGGTCAGCGCCTTCACGATGGATCTCGTCGAGGGTTACGCCGACAAGGTGAACCGCATCGACGATCTGATCGTCACCTACGCCGTGGACTGGGACCTCGACCGCATGCCGGTCGCGGACCGGAACATCCTGCGGCTCGGTGCCTACGAGCTGATCTGGGTGGACGACACCCCGGACGCCGTGGCCATCGACGAGGCCGTCCAGCTGGCCAAGGAGTTCTCGACGGACGAGTCCCCCTCGTTCGTGAACGGGCTGCTGGCCCGGTTCAAGGACCTGAAGCCGAGCCTGCGGCGCAGCGAGAGCTGAGCGCACGGCCCAGCGCCGGCACCGCCATACGGAAGGGCCCGCAACGCATCGCGTTGCGGGCCCTTCCGTATGCGGAGCGGAGAACGGCGCGAGGAGGCATGGGGAGCGGGCCGCGGTGAGTGAGGCACGGGCACGGGCACGAAAAACCGGTGGGCGCCGGAACCCCCGCAAGGGTCCGGCGCCCACCGGTAAACGTTTCTGCTGGTCCTGAGCCCGAGACTCAGAGCTCCTCGTGCGCCACCGCGCGACGGGCGTCCGCGTCCAGCACGCCCCAGCTGATCAGCTGCTCGGTCAGGACCGAGGGGGACTGGTCGTAGATGACGGCCAGGGTGCGCAGGTCGTCCTGGCGGATCGACAGCACCTTGCCGTTGTAGTCGCCGCGCTGGCTCTGGATCGTCGCCGCGTAACGCTGCAGCGGGCCGGCCTTCTCGGCCGGGACGCCCGCCAGGCGCTCCAGGTCGAGGCGCAGCTTCGGCGGCGGCTCGGCAGCCCCGCCGGGCGTCGTACCCGGCAGCAGCTCCTGAACCGGAACCCCGTAGAAGTCCGCCAGCTCGGCAAGACGCTGGACGGTCACGGCGCGGTCCCCGCGCTCGTAGGAACCGACCACGACGGCCTTCCACCGGCCCTGGGACTTCTCCTCGACACCGTGGAGGGAAAGGCCCTGCTGGGTGCGGATGGCGCGGAGCTTGGCCCCGAGCTGTTTGGCGTATTCGCTGGACATAACGCTCCCGGACGCTGTGACGCTGTGACTGGTGGACACTGCGACTACGTAACTACGTAACTACGTGCGGCTCCGCCGCGCGGCTGGTAACTCACTGTGAGGTTACGCAGCGTTACTTGGATGCGTCAAGCCGAATGGTCTTCGTCGCCCCCCGGGGTGCTCGTCCCAGCAGTCCTGTGAGAGCCGTTCCCCACCGGCCCGGTCCGAGTCACCGGCCGCTCCCTGGTACCGTGTGAGACGTACATCAGACGTCCTTTAAGGTCCGTCCCGTGAGGCGGAGAAGGAGGTCCTTTTCATGGACACCCAGCAGAACACCGCGTCCACGCGCCCCGTACTGGAAGCGCAGGACATCGCGCGGGTCCTGACCCGTATCGCCCACGAGATCGTCGAACGCGCCAAGGGCGCCGACGACGTGGTGCTCCTCGGCATCCCCACCCGCGGTGTCTACCTCGCCCGCCGGCTGGCCGCCAAGCTCGAAGAGATCACCGGTACGAAGATCCCGGTCGGCTCCCTCGACATCACCATGTACCGCGACGACCTGCGGATGAAGCCAGCCCGCGCGATCGGCCGCACCGAGATCCCCGGCGACGACCTCGACGGCCGCCTCGTCGTGCTCGTCGACGACGTGCTCTTCTCCGGCCGCACCATCCGCGCCGCCCTCGACGCCCTCGGCGACCTCGGCCGCCCCCGCGCCGTGCAGCTCGCCGTCCTCGTCGACAGAGGCCACCGCGAACTGCCGATCCGCGCCGACTACGTCGGCAAGAACCTCCCCACGTCGCTGCGGGAGACCGTCAAGGTCCAGCTCCAGGAGGAGGACGGCCGTGACGCCGTGCTGCTCGGTCAGCGGACCACCCCGGCAGCAGGTCAGTAGACCGTCCGAGTGACGGGCCCCGACCGGGCCCGCGCCGAGGCCTGCCCTGCTCCGCCCACACCCCTGCCCGTCCGCCTGCCCTCCCACCCACGGAGCCATCCAGATGAAGCGCCACCTCATCTCGGCCGCCGACCTCACGCGCGACGACGCCGTCCTGATCCTCGACACCGCCGAGGAGATGGCACGTGTCGCGGACCGGCCGATCAAGAAGCTGCCCACCCTGCGCGGCCTCACCGTCGTCAACCTCTTCTTCGAGGACTCGACCCGCACCCGGATCTCCTTCGAGGCGGCCGCCAAGCGGCTCTCGGCCGACGTCATCAACTTCTCCGCGAAGGGTTCCTCCGTTTCCAAGGGCGAATCCCTGAAGGACACGGCGCTGACCCTGGAGGCCATGGGAGCCGACGCGGTCGTGATCCGCCACCACTCCTCCGGCGCCCCCTACCGGCTCGCGACCTCCGGCTGGATCGACTCCGCCGTCGTCAACGCCGGCGACGGCACCCACGAGCACCCCACCCAGGCCCTGCTGGACGCCTTCACCATGCGCCGCCGCCTGGTCGGCCGTGACGCGGGCCTCGGCAAGGACCTGAACGGCCGCCGCATCACCATCGTCGGCGACGTCCTGCACAGCCGCGTGGCCCGCTCCAACGTCCACCTGCTCCACACCCTCGGCGCCGAGGTCACCCTGGTGGCCCCGCCCACCCTGGTCCCGATCGGCGTCGAGACCTGGCCGTGCGAGGTCTCGTTCAACCTCGACGACGTGCTGCCGAAGTCGGATGCGGTGATGATGCTGCGTGTGCAGCGCGAACGCATGAACGCCGCCTTCTTCCCGACCGAGCGCGAGTACTCCCGCCGGTACGGCCTCGACGGCGACCGCATGGCGAAGATGCCCGAGCACGCCATCGTGATGCACCCCGGCCCCATGAACCGCGGCATGGAGATCACCGCCCAGGTCGCCGACTCCGACCGCTGCACGGCCGTCGAGCAGGTCGCCAACGGCGTCTCCACCCGGATGGCCGTCCTGTACCTGCTGCTCGGAGGCTCCGAGCCCGCCGTCACCACCACCCCCGCCGCCGCCCGTACCGAGGAGAGCAAGTAACCATGAGCAAGATCCTTATCCGTGGCGCGAAGGTACTCGGCGGCCAGGCGCAGGACGTCCTGATCGACGGCGAGACCATCGCCGAGGTCGGGCAGAACCTCTCCGCCGAAGGCGCGACCGTCATCGAGGCGGAGGGCCAGGTCCTCCTCCCCGGCCTCGTCGACCTGCACACCCACCTGCGCGAGCCCGGCCGCGAGGACTCCGAGACGGTCCTCACCGGCACCCGCGCGGCCGCCTCCGGCGGCTACACCGCCGTGTTCGCCATGGCGAACACCTTCCCCGTCGCCGACACCGCCGGCGTCGTCGAGCAGGTGTGGCGCCTGGGCAAGGAGTCCGGCTACTGCGACGTGCAGCCCATCGGCGCCGTCACCGTCGGCCTGGAGGGCAAGCAGCTCTCCGAGCTGGGCGCCATGCACGAGTCCGCCGCCAACGTCACCGTCTTCTCCGACGACGGCAAGTGCGTCGACGACGCGGTGATCATGCGCCGCGCCCTGGAGTACGTGAAGGCCTTCGGCGGCGTCGTCGCCCAGCACGCCCAGGAGCCCCGGCTCACCGAGGGCGCCCAGATGAACGAGGGCGTCGTCTCCGCGGAACTCGGTCTCGGCGGCTGGCCCGCCGTCGCCGAGGAGTCGATCATCGCCCGTGACGTCCTGCTCGCCGAGCACGTCGGCTCCCGCGTCCACATCTGCCACCTCTCCACCGCGGGATCCGTCGAGATCGTCCGCTGGGCCAAGTCCCGCGGCATCGACGTCACCGCCGAGGTCACCCCGCACCACCTCCTCCTCACCGACGAGCTCGTGCGCTCGTACAACGCGGTCTACAAGGTCAACCCGCCGCTGCGCACCGAGCGCGACGTGCTGGCCCTGCGCGAGGCGCTCGCCGACGGCACGATCGACATCGTCGCCACCGACCACGCCCCGCACCCGCACGAGGACAAGGACTGCGAATGGGCCGCCGCCGCCATGGGCATGGTCGGCCTGGAGACCGCGCTCTCCGTCGTCCAGCAGACGATGGTCGAGACCGGACTGCTCGACTGGGCGGGAGTCGCCGAGCGGATGTCCTTCGCTCCGGCGCGCATCGGCAGCCTGGGGAACCACGGCCGTCCCGTCTCGGCAGGTGAACCCGCGAACCTGACCTTGGTCGACACCTCGTACCGTGGTGTCGTGGACCCCGCACACTTCGCCTCCCGCAGCCGCAACACGCCTTACGAGGGCCGTGAGCTGCCGGGGCGCGTCACTCATACCTTCCTGCGGGGCCGGGCAACGGTCGTGGACGGGAAACTGGCGTGACACCTGCAGTAATCCAACTGGCCGCCGAGGCCGCCGAACGACAGTCGGCGGAGGTGACCAGCTTCGGTGCCCGCATGGCGTGGGTGATCGGCCTGGCCGTCTTCGTCGCGTTCGTCTACTGGCTGATGCGGCAGGGCTGGAAATGGCGCGGCGCTCTGCAGAACGATCTGCCGGAGCTGCCCGCCGCACCCGACGGCCTGCCCGAGCACCGGCTGGCCCTGACCGGCCGGTACCACGGGTCCACCACCGCCGGGCAGTGGCTCGACCGGATCGTCGCCCACGGTCTGGGCCTGCGCAGCCGGGTCGAGCTCACGCTCACCGACGCGGGCCTCGACGTGGTCCGACCGGGGGCAGGCGATTTCTTCGTACCGGTCGCGCAGCTGCGCGGCGCCCGCCTCGACAAGGGAATCGCGGGCAAGGTACTCACCGAGGGCGGTCTGCTGGTCGTCACCTGGGCGCACGGCGACAAGCTGATCGACTCCGGATTCCGCTCCGACCGCGCGGCCGAACACGCCGCCTGGGTTCGAAGCATCGACACGCTCGTAACACAGAACTCATCCATCACGACGGAAGGCGCCGAACGATGACGACCTCCACCAGGGGAGCAGCCAAAGCTCCCGCCGTACTCGTCCTGGAGGACGGTCGGATCTTCCGCGGCCGCGCCTACGGCGCTGTGGGGGAGACCTTCGGCGAGGCCGTGTTCTCCACCGGCATGACCGGCTACCAGGAGACCCTCACCGACCCGTCGTACCACCGGCAGGTCGTCGTGATGACCGCGCCGCACGTGGGCAACACCGGCGTCAACGACGAGGACCCCGAGTCCTCCCGCATCTGGGTGGCCGGCTACGTCGTACGCGACCCCGCCCGCGTCCCGTCCAACTGGCGCTCCCGGCGCTCGCTGGACGAGGAGCTGGCCAAGCAGGGCGTCGTCGGCATCTCCGGCATCGACACCCGCGCCCTGACCCGCCACCTGCGCGAGCGCGGCGCCATGCGCGTCGGCATCTTCTCCGGCACGGCCCTCACCGGTGCCTCCGGCGCGATCGTCGCCGACGACGCGGCCCTGCTGGCCAAGGTCCAGGAACAGCCCCAGATGAAGGGCGCGAACCTCTCCGCCGAGGTCGCCACCAAGGAGACGTACGTCGTCCCCGCCATCGGCGAGAAGCGCTTCACCGTGGCCGCGGTCGACCTCGGCATCAAGGGCATGACCCCGCACCGGATGGCCGAGCGCGGCATCGAGGTGCACGTGCTGCCCGCCACCGCCACCGTCGAGGACGTCTACGCGGTCCGGCCCGACGGCGTGTTCTTCTCCAACGGCCCGGGCGACCCGGCCACCGCCGACCACGCGGTCTCGGTCATGCAGGACGTCCTCGCCCGCAAGACCCCGCTCTTCGGCATCTGCTTCGGCAACCAGATCCTCGGCCGCGCGCTCGGCTTCGGCACCTACAAGCTGAAGTACGGCCACCGAGGCATCAACCAGCCGGTGCAGGACCGCACCACCGGCAAGGTCGAGATCACCGCGCACAACCACGGCTTCGCCGTCGACGCGCCCCTCGACAAGGTCACCGAGACCCCCTACGGCCGCGCCGAGGTCTCCCACGTCTGCCTGAACGACAACGTCGTCGAAGGCCTCCAGCTGCTCGACCAGCCGGCCTTCAGCGTCCAGTACCACCCCGAGGCGGCCGCCGGCCCGCACGACGCCGCGTACCTCTTCGACCGCTTCACGTCTTTGATGGAAACCGCCCTGATGGAGGCCGAGCGTGCCTAAGCGCACCGATATCCAGTCCGTCCTGGTCATCGGCTCCGGCCCGATCGTCATCGGACAGGCCGCCGAGTTCGACTACTCCGGCACCCAGGCCTGCCGCATCCTCAAGGCCGAGGGCCTGCGGGTCATCCTGGTGAACTCCAACCCCGCGACGATCATGACCGACCCGGAGATCGCCGACGCCACGTACGTCGAGCCGATCACCCCCGAGTTCGTCGAGAAGATCATCGCCAAGGAGCGCCCCGACGCGCTCCTGCCGACCCTCGGCGGCCAGACCGCGCTCAACACCGCGATCTCCATGCACGAGCAGGGCGTGCTGGAGAAGTACGGCGTCGAGCTCATCGGCGCCAACGTCGAGGCCATCAACAAGGGCGAGGACCGCGACCTCTTCAAGGGCGTCGTCGAGGCCGTCAAGGCCAAGATCGGCTACGGCGAGTCCGCCCGCTCGGTCATCTGCCACTCCATGGACGACGTCATCCAGGGCGTCGACACCCTCGGCGGCTACCCCGTCGTCGTCCGCCCCTCCTTCACCATGGGCGGCGCCGGCTCCGGCTTCGCCCACGACGAGGACGAGCTGCGCCGCATCGCCGGCCAGGGCCTCACGCTCTCCCCGACCACCGAGGTGCTCCTGGAGGAGTCCATCCTCGGCTGGAAGGAGTACGAGCTGGAGCTGATGCGCGACACCAAGGACAACGTGGTCGTCGTCTGCTCCATCGAGAACTTCGACCCGATGGGCGTCCACACCGGTGACTCGATCACCGTCGCCCCCGCGATGACCCTCACCGACCGCGAGTACCAGCGGCTGCGCGACATCGGCATCGCGATCATCCGTGAGGTCGGCGTCGACACCGGCGGCTGCAACATCCAGTTCGCGATCGACCCGACCGACGGCCGCGTCATCGTCATCGAGATGAACCCGCGCGTCTCCCGCTCCTCGGCGCTCGCGTCGAAGGCCACCGGCTTCCCGATCGCCAAGATCGCCGCCAAGCTGGCCATCGGCTACACCCTCGACGAGGTCCCCAACGACATCACCGAGCAGACCCCGGCCTCCTTCGAGCCGACCCTCGACTACGTCGTCGTCAAGGCCCCGCGCTTCGCCTTCGAGAAGTTCCCGCTCGCCGACGCCACCCTCACCACCACCATGAAGTCGGTCGGCGAGGCCATGGCCATCGGCCGCAACTTCACCGAAGCCCTCCAGAAGGCCCTGCGCTCCCTGGAGAAGAAGGGCTCGCAGTTCACCTTCGTCGGCCCCACCGGCGACAAGGACGAGCTGCTCGCCACCGCCGTCCGCCCGACCGACGGCCGCATCAACACCGTCATGCAGGCCATCCGCGCCGGCGCCACCCAGGAGGAGGTCTTCGAGTACACGAAGATCGACCCCTGGTTCGTCGACCAGCTCTTCCTCATCAAGGAGATCGCGGACGAGCTGACCGCCGCCGAGAAGCTCGGCCCCGAGCTGCTCGCCGAGGCCAAGCGCCACGGCTTCTCCGACGCCCAGATCGCCGAGATCCGCGGCCTGCGCGAGGACGTCGTCCGCGAGGTCCGGCACGCGCTCGGCGTCCGCCCGGTCTACAAGACGGTCGACACCTGCGCCGCCGAGTTCGCCGCGAAGACCCCGTACTTCTACTCCTCGTACGACGAGGAGTCCGAGGTCGCGCCCCGCACCAAGCCCGCGGTGATCATCCTGGGCTCCGGCCCGAACCGCATCGGCCAGGGCATCGAGTTCGACTACTCCTGCGTCCACGCCTCCTTCGCCCTCAGCGACGCCGGCTACGAGACCGTGATGGTCAACTGCAACCCGGAGACCGTCTCCACCGACTACGACACCTCCGACCGCCTGTACTTCGAGCCGCTGACGCTGGAAGACGTGCTGGAGATCGTCCACGCCGAGTCGCTGGCCGGGCCCATCGCCGGTGTCGTCGTCCAGCTCGGCGGCCAGACCCCCCTCGGTCTCGCCCAGGCCCTCAAGGACAACGGCGTCCCCGTCGTCGGCACCTCCCCGGAGGCCATCCACGCCGCCGAGGACCGCGGCGCCTTCGGCCAGGTCCTCGCCGACGCGGGCCTGCCGGCCCCCAAGCACGGCACCGCCACCACCTTCGCGGGCGCGAAGGCGATCGCCGACGAGATCGGCTACCCGGTCCTCGTACGCCCGTCCTACGTGCTCGGCGGCCGAGGCATGGAGATCGTCTACGACGAGACCCGCCTGGAGTCGTACATCGCCGAGTCCACCGAGATCTCCCCGACCCGCCCCGTGCTGGTCGACCGCTTCCTCGACGACGCGATCGAGATCGACGTGGACGCCCTCTACGACGGCCACGAGCTCTACCTCGGCGGCGTCATGGAGCACATCGAGGAAGCCGGCATCCACTCCGGCGACTCGGCCTGCGCGCTGCCCCCGATCACCCTCGGCGGCTTCGACATCAAGCGCCTGCGCGCCTCCACCGAGGCCATCGCCAAGGGCGTCGGCGTCCGCGGCCTGATCAACATCCAGTTCGCGATGGCCGGCGACATCCTCTACGTCCTGGAAGCCAACCCGCGCGCCTCCCGGACCGTCCCCTTCACCTCGAAGGCCACCGCCGTCCCGCTCGCGAAGGCCGCCGCCCGCATCTCGCTCGGCACCACCATCGCCGAGCTGCGCGAAGAGGGCCTGCTGCCGAAGACCGGCGACGGCGGCACCCTGCCGATCGACGCGCCGATCTCCGTCAAGGAGGCCGTCATGCCGTGGTCGCGCTTCCGCGACATCCACGGCCGCGGCGTGGACACCGTCCTCGGCCCGGAGATGCGCTCGACCGGCGAGGTCATGGGCATCGACGCCGTCTTCGGCACCGCCTACGCCAAGTCGCAGGCCGGCGCCTACGGCCCGCTGCCCACCAAGGGCCGCGCCTTCATCTCCGTAGCCAACCGCGACAAGCGCTCGATGATCTTCCCGGCGCGCGAGCTCGTCAACCACGGCTTCGAGCTGATGGCCACCTCCGGCACCGCCGAGGTCCTGCGCCGCAACGGCATCAACGCCACCATCGTGCGCAAGCTCAGCGAGGGCGAGGGCCCGAACGGCGAGAAGACCATCGTCCAGCTGATCCACGACGGCCAGGTCGACCTGATCGTCAACACGCCGTACGGCACCGGCGGCCGCCTCGACGGCTACGAGATCCGCACGGCGGCCGTGGCCCGCAGCGTCCCCTGCCTGACCACGGTCCAGGCGCTCGCCGCCGCCGTCCAGGGCATCGACGCTCTCAACCGAGGCGACGTGGGCGTCCGCTCCCTCCAGGAGCACGCGGAGCACCTGACCGCGGCCCGCGACTGACCCAGGCAGTACAGCCAGCCCGGACACGGGGAGGGGGACACCGGTTTCACGACGGGTGTCCCCCTCTTCACGAGCGCAGAGGGATTTTCCGACGATGTACAAAACCTTCTTCAACCTGGTCTTCAAGCGGATGGACCCGGAACAGGCCCACTACCTGGCCTTCCGCTGGATCCGCCTGGCCGCCCGCACCCCCGTGCTGCGCACCTTCGCCGCGGCCGCCCTGGCCCCGCGCTACGAGGAGCTCCGCACCGAGGCCCTCGGCCTGCGCATGCACGGCCCCTTCGGCCTCGCCGCGGGCTTCGACAAGAACGCCGTCGCCATCGACGGCATGTCGATGCTCGGCTTCGACCACGTCGAGATCGGCACGGTCACGGCCGAGCCCCAGCCCGGCAACCCCAAGAAGCGCCTCTTCCGCCTCGTGGCGGACCGCGCGCTGATCAACCGCATGGGCTTCAACAACGAGGGCTCGGCGGCCGTGGCGGCCCGCCTGGCCGCCCGCGAGGCCGTCTTCAAGACGGTCGTCGGCGTCAACATCGGCAAGACGAAGGTCGTGCCCGAGGAGGAGGCCGTCGGGGACTACGTCACCTCCACCGAGCGCCTCGCCCGGCACGCCGACTACCTCGTGGTGAACGTCTCCTCCCCGAACACCCCGGGCCTGCGCAACCTCCAGGCCACCGAGTCGCTGCGCCCGCTGCTGACGGCCGTGCGCGAGGCAGCCGACCGTACGGTGACCGGCCGCCGGGTGCCGCTCCTGGTGAAGATCGCGCCCGACCTGGCGGACGAGGACGTCGACGCGGTTGCCGACCTGGCCCTGGAGCTGGGCCTCGACGGCATCATCGCGACGAACACCACCATCGCCCGCGAGGGGCTGGGCCTGAAGTCCGCCCCGTCCCTGGTGAAGGAGACCGGCGGGCTCTCCGGCGCCCCGGTCAAGGAGCGCTCGCTGGAGGTCCTGCGCCGCCTGTACGCCCGCGTGGGGGACCGCCTGGTCCTGGTCGGGGTCGGCGGCATCGAGAACGCCGAGGACGCCTGGCAGCGGATCCTGGCCGGCGCCACGCTGATCCAGGGCTACAGCGCCTTCATCTACGAGGGCCCGTTCTACGCCCGCGCCATCCACAAGGGCCTCGCCGCGCGCCTGGCCAACAGCCCGTACGCGACGCTCGCCGAAGCGGTGGGCGCCGAGACCCGAAAGGCCACCAAGTGACTGTGACCCCGTTCGGCACCCGCCTGCGCGCGGCGATGGACTCCCGGGGTCCGCTGTGCGTCGGCATCGACCCGCACGCCGCCCTGCTGGCCCAGTGGGGCCTGCAGGACGACATCGCGGGCCTGGAGCGGTTCTCCCGCACGGTCGTCGAGGCGCTCGCCGAGTCGGTGGCGGTCTTCAAGCCCCAGGCGGCCTTCTTCGAGCGGTTCGGCTCCCGGGGCGTCGCCGTCCTGGAGCGGGCCGTCGCGGACGCCCGGGCGGCCGGGACCCTGGTCGTCATGGACGCGAAGCGCGGTGACATCGGCTCGACCATGGCGGCGTACGCCTCGGCCTTCCTGGACCCGGCGTCGCCGCTGTTCTCCGACGCGCTCACCGTCTCCCCGTACCTGGGCTACGGATCGCTGAAGCCGGCGGTCGACCTGGCCCGGGAGTCGGGCGCGGGCCTGTTCGTCCTGGCGCTGACCTCGAACCCGGAGGGCGCCGAGGTCCAGCGGGCGGTCCGCGAGGACGGCCGGACGATCGGCGCGACGATGCTGGCGCACCTGGCGGCGGAGAACGCGGACGCCGCGCCCATGGGCTCCTTCGGCGCGGTGGTCGGCGCCACACTGGGTGATCTGTCCTCCTTCGACCTCGACATCAACGGGCCGCTGCTGGCCCCCGGCATCGGCGCGCAGGGCGCGACGGCGGCGGACCTGCCGGGTGTCTTCGGCAAGGCCGTGCGCAACGTGGTCCCGAACGTCTCGCGGGGAGTCCTGAAGCACGGTCCGGACGTGAGTGCCCTGCGCGACTCGGCGCGGCGCTTCGCGGACGAGATCCACGCGGCCGTCACCGCGTGATCCGGTCCTCCGGAGAGGCCGTCCGCACCTCCGCGGCTCGGCCTCTCGCACTTCTTGGCGAAACTCGAACGCTCTTCATCGGACAAAACCGGGGTATTTTGTCCGTGATGTACGGTTCAGTGGAGGCTGACCAGGACTTTTCGTCCGTTCTCGCTGACTGGAGCGTTGTTGGCCGCTAGTCTCCGACCAGAGTGAACGTGCAGCGAACGCGTTTCGATCGCTGTTCGGGAGCTCGCCAGGTGTGGTGCCTTCGGGCTGCCCACCGGTCCGTATCCGACAGTTCGACATCCGAGGTGACGTAGGCGTGGCTCTTCCGCCCCTTACCCCTGAACAGCGCGCAGCCGCGCTCGAAAAGGCCGCCGCGGCTCGCCGGGAGCGGGCCGAGGTCAAGAATCGACTCAAGCACTCCGGTGCCTCGCTCCAAGAGGTCATCAAGACGGGCCAGGAGAACGACGTCATCGGCAAGATGAAGGTCTCCGCCCTGCTGGAGTCCCTGCCGGGCGTGGGCAAGGTGCGCGCCAAGCAGATCATGGAGCGTCTCGGCATCTCCGAGTCCCGGCGTGTCCGAGGTCTCGGTTCCAACCAGATCGCCTCTCTGGAGCGCGAGTTCGGCAGCACCGGCGCCTGAGGCGTCGCCTGAAGTTCTCCCGGCGTTCTCAGGCAGTCCCGAGAACCTGGATAATCGCTCTATGGCAGCAGAGGTTCGTCCGCGGCTGACCGTGCTCTCCGGCCCTTCAGGGGTCGGCAAGAGCACGGTCGTCGCGCATATGCGCAAGGTTCACCCCGAGGTATGGCTCTCGGTGTCGGCCACCACCCGCAAGCCGCGGCCCGGTGAGCGACACGGAGTCCACTACTTCTTCGTCAATGACGACGAGTTCGACAAGCTGATCGCCAACGGCGAGCTGCTGGAGTGGGCCGAGTTCGCGGGCAACCGCTACGGCACCCCCCGCGGCGCGGTGCTGGAACGCCTGGACAACGGCGAACCGGTGCTGCTGGAGATCGACCTCCAGGGCGCACGGCTCGTCCGCGAGTCCAAGCCCGACGCCCAGCTGGTCTTCCTGGCTCCGCCGAGCTGGGACGAGCTCGTCCGCCGGCTGACCGGCCGGGGCACCGAATCGGCGGAGGTCATCGAGCGCCGGCTGGCCGCCGCCAAGATCGAACTCGCTGCCGAATCCGAGTTCGACACCACCCTGGTCAACACCTCCGTCGAGGACGTAGCCCGTGAGCTGCTAGCCTTGATGGCAGTTGTCTGATCGTTGATCGATCTTCTTGATTCGGTCGATTCCAGGACGGCCCAATCTTTCACCCATCTTCGGAAGGTAGAGCGTGTCCTCTTCCATCACCGCGCCCGAGGGCATCATCAACCCGCCGATCGACGAGCTGCTCGAGGCTACCGACTCGAAGTACAGCCTCGTGATCTACGCGGCCAAGCGCGCGCGTCAGATCAACGCGTACTACTCGCAGCTCGGTGAGGGCCTGCTCGAGTACGTCGGCCCGCTGGTGGACACCCACGTCCACGAGAAGCCGCTTTCGATCGCGCTGCGCGAGATCAACGCCGGTCTGCTGACCTCCGAGGCCATCGAGGCCCCGGCCCAGTAGAGCGCCAGAAGCCCTTTCACCACAGGCCCGGCAGAACATCTGCCGGGCCTGTGGTGTGTCATGGGTGGGTACGACGACGATCAGAGCCGAACGCGTCGCAGCCGTCGAAGGGAAGTACGTGGTGGACAAGCCGAAGGTCGTACTGGGAGTCAGCGGTGGCATCGCCGCCTACAAGGCGTGCGAGCTGCTGCGCCGGCTGACCGAGTCCGGCCACGACGTGCGGGTGGTGCCCACGGCCTCCTCCCTGAACTTCGTCGGGGAGGCCACCTGGTCCGCCCTCTCCGGGAACCCGGCCTCCACCGAGGTCTGGGAATCCGTCCACGAGGTGCCGCACGTGCGCATCGGGCAGTCCGCCGACCTCGTCGTCGTCGCCCCCGCCACGGCCGACCTGCTGGCCAAGGCCGCCCACGGACTCGCCGACGACCTGCTCACGAACACCCTGCTCACCGCCCGCTGTCCGGTGGTCTTCGCCCCGGCCATGCACACCGAGATGTGGGAGCACCCCGCCACCCAGGAGAACGTGGCCACACTGCGCCGCCGCGGTGCTCTCGTCATCGAACCCGCCGTCGGCCGGCTCACGGGCAAGGACACCGGCAAGGGGCGGCTGCCCGACCCCGAGGAGATCTTCGAGGTCTGCCGCCGCGTCCTGGCCCGAGGAGTGGCCGAGGCGGACCTCGCCGGGCGGCACGTGGTGATCAGCGCGGGCGGAACGCGGGAGCCGCTGGACCCCGTCCGATTCCTCGGCAACCGCTCCTCCGGCAAGCAGGGCTACGCCCTCGCCCGTACCGCGGTCGCCCGGGGGGCCCGGGTCACCCTGGTCTCGGCCAACGCCGCGCTGGCCGACCCGGCCGGGGTGGACGTCGTACGCGTGGGGACGGCCGTGCAGCTGCGGGAGGCCGTGCTCAAGGCCGCCGCGGACGCCGACGCCGTGGTGATGGCCGCGGCCGTCGCCGATTTCCGGCCCGCCGAATACGCGAGCGGAAAGATCAAGAAGAAGGACGGACAGGAGCCGGCGCCGGTGGCGCTCGTACGCAATCCGGACGTTCTCGCGGAGCTCTCGGCCGATCGCGCGAGGGCCGGACAGGTGATCGTGGGATTCGCCGCCGAGACCGACGACGTCCTCGCGAACGGCCGCGCGAAGCTCGCCCGAAAAGGCTGCGACCTGCTCGTCGTGAACGAGGTCGGGGAGACCCGAACCTTTGGTTCCGAGGAGAATGAAGCGGTCATCCTGGCCTCTGACGGCACTGAGACTCAGGTGCCCTATGGTCCGAAGGAAGCCTTGGCTGACGTGATGTGGGACCAGGTGGCGGTCCGCCTGGAGCCGCGACGCGCCTGAGTCCGTTCCTCTTCTCCAGGTCACCTCCGTGCGCAAGAATGGGAGTGCCGCAGGTCACACGGCTCCCATAAGGCGAGACGGGTGGTCCAGGAAACGGTGGCGACCGATAAACTGCATCCGGAACGTGATCGGGCGCAGCCCCCGATGTGGTTCCGCCAAATGATCAGCCAGCAGCCGCTGCAACCCCAGGGAGCGTTGTGTCCCGTCGTCTGTTCACCTCGGAGTCCGTCACCGAGGGCCACCCCGACAAGATCGCTGACCAGATCAGCGACACGATCCTCGACGCGCTCCTCACCGAGGACCCCACCTCGCGCGTCGCCGTGGAGACCCTCATCACCACGGGTCTCGTGCACATCGCGGGAGAGGTGACGACGAAGGCCTACGCGCCGATCGCGCAGCTCGTCCGGGACAAGATCCTCGAAATCGGCTACGACTCCTCGAAGAAGGGCTTCGACGGCGCCTCCTGCGGCGTGTCGGTGTCCATCGGCGCCCAGTCCCCGGACATCGCGCAGGGCGTCGACACCGCCTACGAGAAGCGCGTCGAGGGCGACGAGGACGAGCTGGACAAGCAGGGCGCCGGCGACCAGGGCCTGATGTTCGGCTACGCATGCGACGAGACCCCCGAGCTCATGCCGCTGCCGATCCACATCGCGCACCGTCTGTCGCGTCGGCTCTCCGAGGTCCGCAAGAACGGGACCATCCCGTACCTGCGCCCCGACGGCAAGACCCAGGTCACCATCGAGTACGACGGCGACAAGGCCGTGCGCCTGGACACCGTCGTGGTGTCCTCCCAGCACGCCTCGGACATCGACCTCGACTCGCTGCTCGCGCCCGACATCCGCGAGTTCGTCGTCGAGCACGTCCTGGCCCAGCTCGTCGAGGACGGCATCAAGCTCGACACCGAGGGCTACCGCCTCCTGGTGAACCCGACCGGCCGCTTCGAGATCGGCGGCCCGATGGGCGACGCCGGCCTCACCGGCCGCAAGATCATCATCGACACCTACGGCGGCATGGCCCGGCACGGCGGCGGCGCCTTCTCCGGCAAGGACCCGTCGAAGGTCGACCGCTCCGCCGCCTACGCCATGCGCTGGGTCGCCAAGAACGTGGTCGCCGCCGGCCTCGCCTCGCGCTGCGAGGTCCAGGTCGCGTACGCCATCGGCAAGGCCGAGCCCGTCGGTCTCTTCGTCGAGACCTTCGGCACCGCCAAGGTCGAGGTCCAGAAGATCGAGGACGCGATCGGCGAGGTCTTCGACCTGCGCCCGGCCGCGATCATCCGCGACCTGGACCTGCTGCGCCCGATCTACGCCCAGACCGCCGCCTACGGCCACTTCGGCCGTGAGCTGCCGGACTTCACCTGGGAGCGCACCGACCGCGTGGACGCGCTGCGCGCGGCCGCCGGCCTGTAGGCACACCCCGCCCCACGGCGGACACGTACGGCCCCGGACCCTCGCTGGTCCGGGGCCGTATCGCGTCGGACAGCCGCTGCCCGCGCCGCCCACCTCGGTGCCGGGAGAGCGTCCGCTGTCGGTGCCGTTTGTAAGAATGCTGCTGTGAGCAGCGACAACGGCGAGAGCGAGACCGACGCGGGGGGCCCGCCGGAGCAGCTCGCGCTGATCCGGGAGATGGTCGCCGAGGCGAAGGCCAAGGCGCCCAAGGCGAAGCCGCGCACCTGGCGGGGCGCGGCCCTGGCCGAGGAGCTGCCCGTCGCCCGGGTCCTCGTGAACAAGGGCGTGCTCCACCTCGACCGGACCTTCGACTACGCCGTGCCCGCCGAGCTCTCCGAGGCCGCCCAGCCCGGCGTCCGCGTCCGCGTCCGCTTCGGCGCCGGCTCCCACCACGTACGCGGCGGCCGCCGCGAGGGCGGCAGCCTCATCGACGGCTTCATCGTCGAGCGCCGCGCCGAGTCCGACTACGAAGGCGCACTGGCCGCCCTCGCCCACGTGGTCTCGCCCGAGGTGGTCCTCAGCCCCCGCATGCTCGCCCTGGCCCGCGCCGTCGCCGACCGGTACGCCGGCAGCCTCGCCGACGTGCTCCAGCTCGCCCTGCCTCCGCGCAACGCCAAGGCCGAGGCCAAGCCCTCCCCGGAGCCGCTGCCGCCGCCCGCCGCCCCCGAGCCCGGCGGCTGGGAGCGGTACGGCTCCGGCCCCGGCTTCCTGCGCGCCCTCGCCACGGGCGCCGCCCCGCGCGCCGTGTGGACCGCACTGCCCGGCCCCGGCTGGGCCGACGAACTCGCCCGCGCCATGGCCGCCACCCTGGCCTCCGGGCGCGGGGCCCTCGCCGTGCTCCCCGACGGGCGGACCGCCGCCCGCGTCGACGACGCGCTGACCGCCCTCCTCGGCGAAGGCCGGCACGCCCTGCTGACCGCCGAGTCGGGGCCCGAGAAGCGCTACCGCCAGTGGCTGGCCGTGCACCGCGGCTCCGTGCGGGCCGTCATCGGCACCCGGGCCGCGATGTTCGCACCCGTACGGGACCTCGGACTGGTCGCCGTCTGGGACGACGGCGACTCCAGCCACAGCGACGACAACGCACCCTTCCCGCACGTCCGCGAGGTCCTGGAACTGCGCGCCGTGAGCGACGGCTGCGGCTTCCTCGCGGGCAGCACGAGCTGCACCGTGGAGGCCGCCCAGCTGGTCGAGTCCGGCTGGGCCAGGCCCCTGATCGCCGACCGCGAGACCGTACGGGCCTGCGCGCCCCGGATCCGGACCGTCGGGGACGAACTGCTCGCCCGCGACGAGGCCGCCCGGGCCGCACGCCTGCCGAGCCTGGCCTGGGAGACCGTACGGGAAGGACTGAAGACCGGGCCCGTACTGGTCCAGGTACCGCGGCGCGGCTATGTGCCGCGGCTGGCGTGCGAGCGGTGCCGGACCCCCGCCCGCTGCACGGTCTGCGCGGGACCGCTGGAGGCCCCCGACGAGCGGGACCTGCGGTGCGGCTGGTGCGGGCGCGGCGAGCCGTCCTGGCACTGCGAGGAATGCGGGTCGTTCCGGCTGCGGGCCCAGGTGGTCGGCGCGCGGCGCACCGCCGAGGAGCTGGGGCGGGCCTTCCCGGCCGTGGCCGTCCGGACCTCCGGCCGCGACCACGTACTCGACGAGGTTCCGGACCGGCCCGCGCTGGTGGTGTGCACCCCCGGCGCCGAGCCGGTCGTGGCCGGCGCCGGGTACGCGGCCGCACTGCTGCTCGACGGCTGGGCCATGCTGACCCGGCCCGACCTGCGGGCCGGTGAGGACGCGCTGCGGCGGTGGATCGCGGCCGCCTCCCTGGTCCGGGGCGACGGCCAGGTCGTGGTGGTCGCCGAGCCGACCCTGCGGCCCGTCCAGGCGCTCGTCCGGTGGGACCCGGTGGGCCATGCCGTACGGGAGCTCGCGGAGCGGTCCCAGCTCGGTTTCCCGCCGGTGTCCCGGATGGCGGCGGTGGCCGGCCGGGGCGAGGCCGTCGAGGCCTTCCTGGCCGGGGCCGGGCTGCCGCCCGACGCGGAGATCCTGGGGCCCGTACCGCTCCCCGGGCGCCGCGGGGAAGGGTCCCCCGGGGAGCGGGCACTGGTCCGGGTGCCGCCCGGCAGCGGAGCCGCCCTGGCGGCCGCCCTGAAGTCGGCGCAGGCCGCGCGGATGGCGAAGGGCGGTCCGGCGGCGGACGCCGTCCGGGTCCGCATCGACCCGCCCGACATCGGCTGACGCGGCCGCGCCGGCGCGGTGCGGGGCGGTGTGGGCGCGGCCGTGCGCAGTGGTGCCGTGCCGGGCGGTGAGGAGCGGTGCGTGCGATGGGTGCGAAGCCGTCGCCGAACGCCGAAACCCCCGGTGGGGCGACCCGTACGGTCGTCCCACCGGGGGCGGACTCAGGCGCGCCGGACCGGCGCGGGCCGGCCGTCGGGGGTCGGCGTCCCGGCGGCAGGACGCGGCTCAGCCGTTGCGCGGGCCGGGGAAGGCGGGGGAGCGGGGCGCCTCCGCGAGCCCGCGCCCGGGGACAACCGCCGCGGCGGCGGCCGCCTGGGCCTCTTCGCGCACCGGCTGCGGCGGCATCGAGCGGGCCGCCGGCACCGTCGGCAGCGGACCCAGGGTCCGGGTGGTCGTCCCCTCGGCCAGCGGCTCCGCGGACTCGGCGGACTGCGCCCGCCGGGCCCCGTAGCGCCGGTGCACGGCCTGCTTGGTGACACCGAGCGCCGAACCGACCGCATCCCACGAGAATCCGAGCGAGCGGTCGAAGTCCACGGCCGCGGTGACCAGCGTCTCGACGCTGTCCCGCAGCTCCTGGGCGAGGCGGACCGTCGGCGCGGGCGCCCGGCCGTAGACGACGAAGCCGGTGGAGGGACCCGATCGACGCGGGCGGTACACGTTGCCGAGCTGGGCGGTGAGCGTACGCAGGGCATCCACCTGCCGGCGAACCCGCTCGATGTCCCGTACCAGGAGGTGCAGGCTGGCCCGGGCTTGAGCGTCGTGGGTGGCGTGGTCGGCCATGAAGAAGCCTCTCGAACCGGTGCTGAAGGGCGGATCGGGCCGCAGAAACCGTTCACACGCGGCCCGTTTTGGTCAATCTCTCTTGACCAACGCGCCACCCGTCGCCCAGGTCACGCTGTGGGGGCGTGTCGGCATATGCGAGGGGCGCGCGCTTGTCCGTACGCCCCCTCAACACCACAGGTGGGCGGCCCGACCGGCGCCCCATAGACTGGTGTGCTGCTGACAGCCGAGATAGCGAGGTAGTCCCCCAGTGAAGCTCGTCTTCGCAGGCACCCCCGAGGTTGCCGTACCCGCCCTGGACGCCCTGATCGCCTCCGGGCGGCACGAGGTCGCCGCCGTCGTCACCCGGCCCGACGCACCGGCCGGCCGCGGCCGCCGCCTCGTCGCCAGCCCGGTCGCCGAACGCGCCGAGGAAGCGGGCATCGAGGTGCTCAAGCCCGTCCGCCCCCGCGACCCCGACTTCCAGGCCCGGCTGCGCGAGATCGACCCGGACTGCTGCCCGGTCGTGGCCTACGGCGCCCTGCTCCCCAAGAGCGCCCTCGACATCCCCCGGCACGGCTGGGTCAACCTGCACTTCTCGCTGCTGCCCGCATGGCGCGGAGCCGCGCCCGTCCAGCAGTCGATCATCGCCGGCGACCAGGTCACCGGCGCCTCCACCTTCCGCATCGAGGAAGGCCTGGACACCGGCCCGGTCTACGGCATCCTCACCGAGGAGATCCGGCCCACCGACACCAGCGGCGACCTGCTCACCCGGCTCGCCTTCGCCGGGTCCGGGCTGCTCGCCGCCACCATGGACGGCATCGAGGACGGCACCCTGCGCGCCGTCGAACAGCCCCACGACGGGGTCTCCCACGCGCCCAAGATCACCGTGGAGGACGCCCGGATCGACTGGACCGCCCCCGCGATGCGCGCCGACCGCGTGGTGCGCGGCTGCACCCCGGCCCCGGGCGCCTGGACCGTTTTCCGCGGGGAACGCCTGAAGCTGATCTCGCTGGGCCTGGTGCCCGACCGCACGGACCTGGCGCCGGGCGAGCTGGCCCCCGCCAAGAACAACGTGTACGCGGGCACCGGCTCGCATGCCGTGGAACTGCTGTGGGTGCAGCCGCAGGGCAAGAAGCCGATGCGCGCCGCCGACTGGGCGCGCGGTGTACGGATCGCTCCCGGCGAGCGGCTCGGCGGAGCCGACGTAGGCTGACCGGTGGGGACGCCGCCCGGACGCGGCCGTACCCACGCACCACCTGCCCGGCCGGGAGGCCGGGCCGGGCGGGCTTCGGGACCGGAGCCACCCGGACGCCCGAAACGCCCGCAGCACCGGCGGCACTCGCACCCGTAACAGGCGCAGTACCCACACCGGTATCACCCGTAGCACTCGTAACCCCGGAGCACCTTTCACGTGAGCGAACAGCCCCGTCAGCCCCGTCGCAAGCCCGCCCCCGCAGGCGCCGGTGGCAAGCAGGCCAAGCCCTACCGCCGGCCGCAGAAGGACCCCGTCCGGATGCTGGCCTTCGAGGTGCTCCGGGCGGTGGACGAGCGCGACGCCTACGCCAACCTCGTACTGCCGCCGCTGCTCAAGAAGGCCCGCCAGGACGAGAAGTTCGAAGCACGGGACGCGGCACTGGCCACCGAGCTGGTCTACGGGACACTGCGCCGCCAGGGCACCTACGACGCCGTCATCAAGGCGTGCATCGACCGCCCGCTGCGGGAGGTGGACCCGCCGGTGCTGGACGTGCTCTCGCTCGGCGCCCACCAGCTGCTCGGCACCCGCATCCCCACGCACGCCGCGGTCTCGGCGAGCGTGGAACTGGCCCGGGTGGTGCTCGGAGACGGGCGCGCCAAGTTCGTGAACGCCGTCCTGCGCAAGATCGCCGCGCACGATCTGGACGGCTGGCTGGAGCGCGTCGCCCCGCCCTACGAGGAGGACGCCGAGGAACACCTCGCGGTGTACCACTCGCACCCCCGGTGGGTCGTCAGCGCCCTGTGGGACTCGCTGGGCGGCGGGCGTGCGGGCATCGAGGACCTGCTGGAGGCCGACAACGAACGGCCCGAGGTGACCCTGGTCGCCCGCCCGGGCCGGTCCACGCCGGAGGAACTCCTGGAGGCCGTCGGCGAGGACTCGGCGCTGCCGGGCCGCTGGTCGCCGTACGCCGTCCGGATGGCCGAGGGCGGCGAACCGGGCGCGCTGGAGGCGGTCCGCGACGGCCGTGCGGGCGTCCAGGACGAGGGCAGCCAGCTGGTGGCCATGGCCCTCGCGGCCGCACCGGTCGAAGGCCGCGACGAGCGGTGGCTCGACGGCTGCGCGGGCCCGGGCGGCAAGGCGGCGCTGCTCGCGGCGCTCGCGGCGCAGCGCGGGGCGTTCCTGCTGGCCTCGGAGAAGCAGCCGCACCGGGCCCGGCTCGTGGAGCGATCCCTCGCCGGCAACCCCGGCCCGTACCAGGTCATCGCGGCCGACGGCACCCGCCCGGCCTGGCTGCCGGGCTCCTTCGACCGCGTCCTGATGGACGTCCCCTGCTCGGGCCTCGGCGCGCTGCGCCGCCGCCCCGAGGCCCGCTGGCGCCGCCGCCCGGAGGATCTGGAGGGCTTCGCGCCGCTCCAGCGCGGGCTGCTGCGTGAGGCGCTGGCGGCGGTGCGGGTGGGCGGCGTCGTCGGCTACGCGACGTGCTCGCCGCACCTCGCGGAGACCCGGGTCGTCGTGGACGACGTCCTGAAGGGCCGTGGCGCGGGCCACTCCCCGGTGTCCGCGGAACTCATCGACGCGAGGCCCTTCATGTCGGGCGTCCCGGCCCTGGGCGACGGCCCGGACATCCAGCTGTGGCCCCACCTGCACGGCACGGACGCGATGTACCTGGCACTCCTGAGGCGCACGGCGTAGGGAACCCCGGAGGGCACCGAACACCGCCCTCCGGAAGCCCCTGCCACGCGCGACGGCCGTCGGACGCAGGACGGATCGAGGCCGTGGGCGGCCTATGCCCAGCCCAGGCCGGCCGTCGGACGCAGGTCGAAAGGACGGATCGAGGCCGTGGGCGGCCTATGTCCAGCCACAGACGGTCGCCAGACGCAGCGAGTTGAGGAGCGCGTAGCGATCTGGTGCGCCTCCTCGGCACCGCCCCGGGCTCGGGTCTGGACGGGCTCGTCTCCCGGTCGTCCCCACGCCCGACCCTGCCGGGCATCGTCGACCGCCCCGTCCCTGGAAGTATCGACCGGCCCGTTCTTCTGGGGGTTTCCCGGCAGTCTTTCGTGTCTCCGGGGCGGGTCGGTCGGTCAAGGGTGGCCGGAGGCCATCGCGTAGCGACGCGACGACGTAGGAGGAGCGCCCTTGAGGGACCGGCCCGCCCCGGAGGGACGATGGGACTGACGGGAAACCCCACCCGCATCACCGACCACCGCCCCGGCGGCTCCCGCTCATCCGAAGCCCCGCCCGCTTCTCGGCTTCCGCACCCGGAACCCCCGCCCCCACCCCCGCCCGGCCGGATCCCGCCCCCCGGTACGGCTGTGCCGGGGGTGGGCTTGCTGTGCGGTCCCGCGTGGGGAGACTTGCGGGGTCGTGGCCGGAACCCGGTGGGGGCATGGCAGGCTTGGGGCATGGCCGCTCAGATCTATCCCAGCATCCTGTCCGCCGACTTCGCCCGTCTCGCCGAGGAGGCGAAGGCCGTCGAGGGGGCCGACTGGCTGCATGTCGACGTCATGGACAACCACTTCGTCCCGAACCTGACCCTCGGTATGCCGATCGTGGAGTCCCTGAGCAGGGCCACGGACATCCCGCTCGACCTTCACCTGATGATCGAGGACCCGGACCGCTGGGCCCCCCAGTACGTGGAGGCCGGCGCGGGCTCGGTCACCTTCCACGCCGAGGCCGCCGCCGCGCCCGTACGGCTCGCCCGGGAGATCCGGGCCAAGGGGGCGCGGGCCTCGATGGCCCTCAAGCCCGCGACGCCGATCGAGCAGTACGAGGACATCCTTCCCGAGCTCGACATGCTGCTGATCATGACGGTCGAGCCCGGCTTCGGCGGCCAGCCCTTTCTCGACATCATGCTCCCGAAGATCCGCCGTACCCGGGAGCTGATCGCGAAGCACGGTCTGGAGCTGTGGCTCCAGGTCGACGGCGGGGTCTCGGCCTCGACCATCGAGCGCTGTGCCGAGGCCGGAGCGGACGTCTTCGTGGCGGGCAGCGCGGTCTACGGGGCGGTCGATCCCGCCACCGCCGTGCGCACGCTGCGTGAGCAGGCGGGTGCGGCGATCGCCGCCGCGCCGTGGGCGTGCGACCACTGAACCAAGGGTTGATGAACAGCTCGGTGAACGGGAGCTGTCCAGGCTGATCAACGGCCGTCGGATCTGACAGGATGAACGGCGAGTCGAGAGTGTGAACAGCAGTGAGGAGAGCGCGGTGTCTGCAATGTCGGCGGGACGGTCAGCCCTGCGGATGGGACCCGCGGAGCTGGTGCAGGCGGCGGCCATGGCACGCCGCTTCTACCTGGAGGGCAAGTCCAAGATCCAGATTGCCGAGGAGTTCGGCGTGAGCCGCTTCAAGGTGGCCCGGGTCCTGGAGACCGCCCTCGAACGTGACCTCGTACGGATCGAGATCCGGGTACCGGCCGAGCTCGATGCCGAGCGGTCGGACGCGCTCAGGGCCCGGTACGGGCTCCGGCACGCCGTCGTCGTGGAGTCGCCCGCCGACGCCACCGAGGACGCGCCCGACCCGGAGAACCTGGGCGCGGTCGCCGCCGATCTGCTGGGCGAGCTGGTCAACGAAGGCGACGTACTGGGCCTGGCGTGGGGGCGGTCGACCATTCACATGGCCGCCTCCCTGCACCGGCTGCCGCAGTGCACCGTGGTGCAGCTGACCGGCGTGTACGACGCGGGGACGGCCGAACGCGGTTCGGTCGAGGCCGTACGCCGGGCCGCGCAGGTCTCGGGCGGTGACGCGCACCCGATCTACGCGCCGATGCTGCTGCCCGATCCGGCGACCGCGGCGGCGCTGCGCAGCCAGACGGGGATCGCGCGCGCTTTCGAGTACTTCGACAAGGTGACGGTCGCGGCGGTGTCGATCGGCTCGTGGGAGCCGGGTATCTCGACGGTGCACGACATGCTGACCGACGAGGAGCGGGAGCACTACGCCTCGCTGGGCGTGGCCGCGGAGATGTCCGCGCACCTGTTCGACGCCGAGGGGCGTCGCGTCGGCCGGGACCTCGGCGAACGGTGCATCACCGTGGAGGCGGACCGGCTGCGGCGGATCCCCGAGGTCGTGGCGATCGCGGGCGGACTGCGCAAGGCCGCGGCGATCGGGGCCGTGCTGAGGTCGGGGCTGGTGACCAGCCTCGTCACCGACACGGCGGTCGCCGACTACCTCCTCACCGAGTCGGCCCCAGGACTGCGGCCGGCGTTGGACCGGGCCGACCCGGACGACTGACGGGCTCGGTCCGGGCCCTGACCGGGCATGACGGGCCGTGGCGGCCGTTGCCGCCGCCTTCGATGTGGATGGTGCTGGAATTGAGATCCGAACGGCGGGCCGCGCGGCGGCCTGCGGGGCGCATACTGGTTCCAATGACAAAGTCAGCAGTACCTCGCCGCCATTTGCCGTCCAGCCCGTTCAAGGCCCCCGTGGAGCAGCCCATCCGGCAGTTCAACGTCGGCGACCGGGTCACCCACGACGAGCACGGTCTCGGCCGTGTCGTCGGAATCGAGGAGGGGATCGCTGTTCTCGTCGACTTCGGTTCGGTCCAGAAGCGAATCCTGAGTCCCTACACCAAGATGGCCGCGCTCTGAGGCCACCGGGCGATTCGCGAGCGAATCGGATATTTGGCACGATCGGTGCATGATCTTTCGGAACGTGCCCCGATCGTTGCTGCGTTTGCTGGGGGCCCTGTTCCTTTGTGCCGCGCTGGTCGGTGCGGTGGGTTGTGGCGGCCAGGGACCCGTCCCTGCCGCCGCCAGTGCGAGTGCCTCCGGGCTCCCGGGCTGGGCGAAGGGGATGGCCGCCGTGCGGGCCGACGGGCTGCCGCGGCAGGCCCGCGACGTGCTCGCGCTCATCGACAAGGGCGGGCCGTATCCCCACCGGCAGGACGGCACGGTCTTCGGGAACTTCGAGAAGGCCCTGCCCGAGCAGAAACGTGGCTACTACCACGAGTACACCGTGCGGACGCCGGGAGAGCGTGATCGCGGAGCCCGTCGGATCGTGACGGGTGAGGGTGGGGAGTTCTTCTACACGGACGACCACTACGACACCTTCAAGGCGGTTCTCCGATGAGCCTTGACCCGCAGCCGCTCGCCCCGGCGCTCGAAGCCGCCGAAGCGGCGGGCCGGACGACCGTACGGCTGGACCTGGGCGGGGTACGTGGCAAGGCCGGGCTGATGCGGCGGTGCGCGGATGCGTTGCTCCTGCCGGAGTGGGTCGGCGGGAACTGGGACGCGCTGGCCGATGCGCTGCGGGACCTGTCGTGGTTGCCGCAGCCGATGCCGATGCGGATGCCGCGTGGTGGGGGGTGGCTGGTGGCGGTGACCTCTTGGCGTGGGTACGCCGATGCCTGTCCGGGGGAGTGGGAGACGTTGCTTGAGGTGCTGGAGGAGGGCGTGGACTTCTGGCGGGAGCGGGCGCCTGGGGGCGGCGGGCCGGAGCTGGTGGTGGTTCTGGCCGAGGGTGAGGCCGGGCCCGGGCCGGTTGCCGGGGCTCCGCCCCGGGCCCCGCGCCTCAAACGCCGGCGGGGCTGAATGATCGGGGCTCCGCCCCGGACCCCGCGCCTCAAACGCCGGCGGGGCTGAAAGAGCGCCTCAAACGCCGGCGGGGCTGGATGGTGCCGGGCGGGCCGGATGGTGCCGGGCGGGCTGGATGGTGCCGGTGGGGCGGGATGGTGCCGGAAAGGTGGGGGCGGGCGTGGGCCTGCCCCCACCTCGTCAGGTTTCGGGGGTGTTCGGGATCCAGGGTGGGGTTTGGCCCCAGGACCAGACCGGGATCTTGGCCGCGTCGACCGGGGGTGGGTTGGGGCCCGAGTAGATCAGGGCCATGCGGGTGCCCCACTCGATGTAGTAGGCGAACACCCCCCGGAACTCCGGGTCGGTCGGGAGGCCGACCTCGTCGGCCGTGTCCATCAGCAGATCCACCCAGCGGCGGCGCTGCTGTTCGGTGATCGCCCGGCCCAGGTGCTTGGTGGCCATGTGCTGGTGGCCGCCGTGGTGGGCGGTGTAGTCCGCGGGGCCGCCGAAGACCTCCGACAGCCAGACCGCGACGTGCTGCGGGTGCTCCGAGTCCATGCCGGCGAAGACCGGGGCCAGGATCTCGTCCTGCAGGGCGTGGGCGTAGAAGGCGTCCGTGAGGCGGTTCATCGCCTCCGCTCCGCCCATCCACTCGTAGATGGTGGGTGTGGTGCTCATCGTTATCCGGCGGCCTTTCCCGTGCCGACGACGCCCGTGACGAGGTAGTGCTGCATCTCCTCGATGGCCGTCACGTACGGACGGATCGCGTTGAAGAAGGCCGGGAAGTGCTCGCCCTTGCGGAATCCGCCCAGGTGGTCCTCGATCGAGGTCCAGCGGATCCGGAGGATGTAGCGCTCCTTCTCCTCCTCGCAGCGTGCCAGCTCGTAGTCGATGCACTCGGGCGAAGCGGCCAGGGACTCGGCGGCCCGGGCGTACGCGTCCTCGAAGGCCGACTGGTCGTCCAATGCGATCCGGTAGCGGATGTATTCGACGGTGGTGGTCATGGGTGCGTGCCTCTCCCTGGGTGTAGGTCGTCGCCAGCCTTACGCGATCACGCGCCGCCGTGGGGCGGATTCGTCAATCGGAGTCGGACTTCATGGAGTCGGTGGGTTCGGAGATGTCCGGGCCCTGGGCGCGGACCCGCTGGACCTTGTCCAGGGAGTCGCGCAGCTCGGTCAGCCACTCGTCCGTGTTGCGGCCGACGAGCCGGACGCACCAGGCGAGGGCGTCGGCCCGGCTGCGGGCCACGCCGCCGGCGACCAGGGTGTCGAGGACCTGGCGTTCGGACTGGCGCAGGCGGGTCATCACCGGGACGGCGAGGTGGGTGAACAGGGTCGTCTCCTCACCCACCCGCACGCCCCAGGCGACCTTCCGCCGGTAGAGCTCCTCGGCCTCGCGGGCCACCTCGATGCGCTGTTCGCGGGTGCGTTCGCGGAACTCCTTGACCGATTCGGCCGCGGGTATGACGCCGACGACCGTGATCTCCTCGCGGTCGAGGGTGACCGAGTCCAGGGACTCGTAGACGTCGACCGGCAGGCGCTCGGCGAACCACGCGCGGAGCTGTTCGCTCTGTTCGGCTGTAATCATGTAATCAACGTTGCATCCGTTGTGGCCTTGATCGCAAGGCTCGCGGCGCGGCGTTCGCTCTCAGCCCATCGAGCGGTAGCGGTGGATCAGGGAGACGGCCATCGCCCCCTCGCCCACCCCGGAGGCGACCCGCTTCACCGAATGGGCGCGGACGTCGCCCGCTGCGAAGACTCCCGGGACGCTCGTCTCCAGGGGGTAGGGGGCACGCTCCAGGCTCCATTCGGCCGGGAGTTCACCGCCGTTCGAGATCAGGTCCGAGCCGGTGAGGACGAAGCCGTACTCGTCGCGCTCGACCACCCCCGCGAGCCAGTCGGTGTGCGGGCGGGCCCCGATGAAGGTGAACATGAAGCGGGCCGGGATCTCGGTGTCCTCACCCGTGTCCGCGTCGTGGAGGGTGAGGCGTTCGAGGTGCTCGTCGCCGTCCAGCCGGACCACCGTCGTGCGCACCATCACCTCGATGTTCGGGGTGCGGTCGATCTCGTCGATCAGGTAGCGGGACATGCTCGCGTCCAGGGAGGCCGCGCGGACCAGGATCGTCACCCGGGCGGCGTACTTGGCGAAGTGCACCGCCGCCTGGCCCGCGGAGTTCGCCCCGCCGACGATGAACACGTGCTGCGAGATGCACGCCGAGCTCTCCGTGGTGGCCGCGCCGTAGTAGAGGCCGGCTCCCTCGAACCGGTCCGCGCCGGGGGCGTCGAGGCGGTTGTACGAGACCCCGGTGGCCAGCAGCACCGTCTCGGCGGAGATCTCCGTGCCGTCCGCCAGGGTCAGGATCTTCGCGGGGTCGTCCCGGGTCAGCGAGACCACCTCCACCGGGTGCAGGATCTCGGCGCCGAAGCGGGAGGCCTGGATGGTGGCCCGGCGGGTCAGGTCGCCGCCCGAGAGGCCCGAGGGGAAGCCGAGGTAGTTCTCGATCAGGCTGGAGGTGCCCGCCTGGCCGCCCGGCGCGCGGGAGTCCAGCATGAGGGTCGACAGGCCCTCCGAGGCCGAGTAGACGCCCGCGGCCAGACCTGCCGGGCCCGCGCCGACGATGACGCACTCGTAGTGCGGGCGGGAGGCGGTCGTGGCCAGGCCCAGGCGCTGGGCGAGCTGGGTGTCGGTCGGGGCGGAGAGGACCGACCCGTCCGGGAAGCGGACGAGGGGGAGCGCCCCGTCGGGCTGGGCGGCGAGCAGGGTCAGCGCCTCGGGGTCGCGTTCGACGTTGAGGAAGCGGAACGGCTGGCCGTTGCGGGTGAAGAAGTCCCGGACGGCGTGGGTGCCGGGGGAGACGAGGTGGCCGGCGACGATGATCCCGTCGTACGCCGGCCGGTAGGTGGCCAGCCAGTCCGACAGCAGGTCGTCCAGGACCGGGAAGAGCCGCTCGTGCGGCGGGTCCCAGGGCTTGAGCAGGTAGTAGTCCAGCCGGACCCGGTTGATGGCGGTGATCGCGGCGTCGGTCTCCGCGTACGCCGTCAGCAGGACGCGGCGGGCGTCGGGGAAGCGGCTGACCGCCTCCAGCAGGAACTCGACGCCGGTCACGTCCGGCATGCGCTGGTCCACGAGGAACAGCGCCGGGTCGTGGCCGCGTTCGTCGAGGGAGTCCAGGATCTTCAGGGCGTCGGCCGCCGAGGAGGCGCCGAGCACCCGGTAGCGGTCGCCGTATGCGCTGCGCAGATCGCGGCGGACGGCGCGCAGCACCTGCGGATCGTCGTCCACGGCGAGGATGACCGGCTTCCTGTGCTCCGCGCGTTCGGCAGCCGCGGCCGCCGGACCGGAGGCGGAAGCGGTGGCGGCGGAACTCTCCGGGGCCGCGCTCATGCCGGGTCCAGCATCAGCTGGTCGGCGTAGCACCAGGCCCAGTCCTCGCCGGGCTCGTGGGAGGCCGCGATGGCGTGCTCGGTGGTCCGGTAGTGCCGGGTGGCGTGACGGTTCCTCGACGAGTCGCAGCAGCCGACGTGCCCGCAGCTGAGGCACAGCCGCAGGTGTACCCAGGTGTCGCCGGAGGCGAGGCACTCCTCGCAGCCCACGGCCGTGGGTTTCACCGGACGTATCTGATCGATGTGTGTGCACAACAGGTCCATCGTCATCGTCCCCGTCCCTCTCCTCGTGCTCTTGCGCTCTTGCCCGTGCACTCGCGTGTCCTGTCGCGAGTGCTGTCGCCCGTGCGGACGCCCTCGGTGTCGCTCGTCCACCGAACCGGCTCGTACGCCCGTGATTCACGGCGCGTCCAGACGATAGGGCGGAGCCGCCGGAATGGTTCATCGATTCGGCCGAAGTCAGGTAGTCCTGAAGCTACTTCATGACGTCTGCGAGCGACTTCCTGAGGTGCCGCCACGACCTGGCCCGCTACCTCACGAAGTCGCATACCAGCGCTTTGACGAAGCCCCCGGGCGCGGCCAGTGTGGGGGACGCCAACGACAACAGGCGGCGCCTGGAGGAATTCGTGAGCAGAAAGATTCTGGTCATTGTCTCGGAACACGGTTACTGGGCCGAGGAACTGATAGGCCCCGTGTCCAAGTTCGACGAGCGGGGCTACGAGGTCGTATTCGCCACGCCGACCGGAAAGCGTGCACACGCTCTTCCGCCGAGCCTCGACGCGAACTACATCGATCCTCCGCTGGGACGTTCGGTCACCACCGAGGAGAACGCCCGGCTGGGGCGGGAGTTCGAGCAGTCGAGCCGGCTGGACTCGCCGCTCGACATCGAGGCGTGGGTCCCCGAGCGCCCGTACACGAGCGACGAGGGCTATCTGCCCAAGCTGGAGCAGTACCACCGCGATCTCGACAAGCTCGACGCCGACATCGCCGGTTACGACGCGATCCTCATCGTCGGCGGCAGCGGCCCGATCGCCGACCTCGCCAACAACGAGCGTGTGCACGCCCTGATCCTGGCCTTCGAGAAGGCCGGCAAGGTCGTCGCCGCCGAGTGCTACGGCGTCGCCTGCCTGGCCTTCGCCCGCGACTGGGGCGACCGCAAGAGCATCATCTGGGGCAAGCACGTGACCGGTCACTGCAAGGAGTACGACTACAAGGACGGGACCGGATTCCTCGGTACCGACTTCAACATGGGGCCGCCGCCGTACCCGCTGGAATACATCCTGCGCGACGCGACGGGACCGCGCGGCGCCTACCACGGGAACTTCGGCAAGCCGGTGTCGGTCATCGTCGACTTCCCCTTCGTCACCGGACGTTCCACCCCCGACTCCTATCTCACGGGGCAGAAGATCGTGGAAGTCCTGGAGGACGGTCTCACCCGATACGGCTGGTGATCCCGGAGGCCGTTGGGAAATACGAGAGTCGAGGGGGAATTCATGGAAGCCACTCCCGGACGGGAAAGGCTGATCGAGCAGTTCAAGGCCGACGGCCTGAATGTGATGTTCGGAAATCCGGGGACGGTGGAACAGGGATTCCTCGACGCGGTGGACGCGGCGGAGGACTTCCACTACGTCCTCGCCCTCCAGGAGACCGTGGCCGCCGGCATCGCCGACGGGTACGCCCGGGCGACCGGCGGCGCGGCCCTGCTCCAGCTGCACTCCGGCGTCGGCCTGGGCAACGGCATCGGCATGCTCTACCAGTCGCTGCGCGGTCACACCCCGCTCGTCGTGGTCGCCGGCGACGCGGGGGTGCGTTACGACGCCATGGACGCGCAGATGGCGTGCGATCTGGTGGCGATGGCCAGGCCGGTGACCAAGTACGCGACGCGGGTCACCGACCCGCGGTCCGTGCTCCGCACCGTCCGGCGGGCCGTGAAGATCGCGCTCACCCCGCCCCGCGGGCCCGTGTTCGTGGCGCTGCCGATGGACGTGCTGGACGAGCTCAACTCCGAGCCCGTCCTGCCGTCCACGGAGGTCCTCACGGACGTCGCGCCCTCGCCGGCCTCGGTGGGGCGGGCGGCCGCCCTGCTCGCCTCCGCCGAGCGGCCGGTCATCCTGGTCGGGGACGGGGTCGCGCTTTCCGGGGCACAGGCCGAGCTGGTCGCCGTCGCCGAGCTGCTGGGCGCCGACGTGTACGAGGTCGACTCGTCCGAGGTGAACATCGCGGCGTCGCACCCGCTGCGGCGGGGCCAGACCGGGCACATGTTCGGACCGCACAGCAAGGAGCTCGTCGGGGACGCCGACGGGGTGCTGATCGTCGGCACCTATGTCTTCCCGGAGGTCTTCCCCGAGCTGGAGAGCCCCTTCAGGGCGGGCGCCAAGGTCGTCCACATCGACCTCAACGCCTACGAGATCGCCAAGAACCACCCGGTGGACCTGGGCCTGGCCGCGGATCCCCGGCAGGCGCTGCGCGCGCTGGCCGGGGTACTGGAGCGGCAGCTGACCCCCCAGCGCCGGGCCGCCGCGGCCGCCCGGATCGACGTACGGATCCGGGAGCGGGTCCGCGAGGTGCGTCAGACGGGGCCGGAGACGGACGACGGCACGCCGATGGCCGTCTTCCTGAGGACCCTGGCCGAGCGCACCGGCGGGGACCTGATCGTCTTCGACGAGGCGCTGACCACCTCGCCGCTGGTCACCCGGTACCTGCCGGCGGAGCGTCCCGGCGACTACCACCTCACCAGGGGCGGTTCGCTCGGCGTGGGCTTCCCGGGCGCGGTCGGGGCCAAGCTGGCCCGGCCGGAGCGGCTGGTGGTCGGTTTCGCGGGCGACGGCGGGTCCATGTACACGTACCAGGCGCTGTGGACGGCGGCCCGGCACGGCATCGACGCCAAGTTCGTGGTGTGCAACAACCGCAAGTACCGGCTGCTGGACGACAACATCGCCCAGTACTGGCGGGAGCGGGACATCCCGGAGCACGGCTTCCCGCACTCCTTCGACCTCTCCCACCCCGAGATCGACTTCGCGGGGCTGGCCCGGTCGCTGGGCGCCGGCGGAATGCGCGTGGAGAAGCCGGACGAGGCGGTCGCCGCCGTGGGCCGGATGCTGTCCCACCCCGGACCGTTCCTCGTGGACGTCCAGATCTGACCAGAGCACTCACGCAGCACGGACAGGAGGAGAGCGCATGCCCGCCGAGCGGCAGCTGACCGAGGACGCGATCCGCAGTTTCGCCGAGAACTGGTACGTGGCGCTGGACCAGCACGTGGGTCTGGACGACGTGCTCGCCCTGATCACCGAGGACCTGGAGTTCAAGGTCCCCGAGGACACCTTCCTCGGGCACGAGGGGTTCGGCCGCTGGTACGCGGCCGTCACCCACCGCTTCTTCGACGAGGTGCACACCGTCACCAAGGTGGAGCCCGTCATCGAGGGCGACCGGGCGGTCGTCCGGGTCCTCGTCAACTGGCAGGCCAAGATCTGGGACCCGCCGGCCGCCCGCAGCCAGTGGCTGGGCTTCGACGCCGACCAGACCTGGACGGTCGTGGCCGGTCCGGACGGACCGCTGATCAGGCAGTACACCGTCAACGACCTGGCGCCGATGCCCGGTTCCGGCTCGCTCTGAGCGCCGGCGAAGGAGAAGCGACGATGACCGAAGTGACACGGGAGCGGGTGGAGGCGGCCTACGCCGCCCTCGGCTCCGGCGACCGGGCGCGCATCCTCGACTACTACTCCGAGGACCTGCGCTGGCTGGTGCCGGGCGGCCACCCGCTGGCCGGCTGGTACGAGAGCCTGGACGCCTTCCTGGAGCTGATGGGGCAGACCCACAAGCTCACGGGCGGCACCTTCCGGATGGACATCCAGGCGGTCCTCGTCGGCGAGGACTGCAGCGCCGACGTGTGCCGCAACGTGGCTCTGCGGGACGGCGCGGACGAGACGAGCACGTCCCCGTACGAGCGGATGGACTACCCGGTCTTCCACTTCATGCGGTGGCGCGGTGGCCGGATCGTCGAGGGCCGCGACGGGCTCTTCGGGGACTCGGCGACCGCCTTCAGCCAGTTCTGGGCGCCGTTCGGGCCGGACGGAACCCGCAGGGACCGATAGGGGGTCGAGCGCGATGGACACGCACGAGAGCCACACCGAAATCCTTCGAAAGTACTACGAGTACGCCAACGCCGGGGACTGGGACCGCTGGTGCGACCTCTTCGCCGACGACCAGGTGATGGACGAGCAGCTCGCCGGCCACATCGAGGGCCTGGAGGTGCTGCGCTCGATGATGAAGGGCATGGGCACCATGTACCGGGTCTTCCGGAACGAGCCCGTGCACTTCCTCGTCGACGGGGAGAAGGCCGCGGCCGTCTCGCACCTGACCGCGGTCAGCGCCTCCGGCGAGGCCATCGAGGCCGAGGTCATGAACTTCTTCCGGATCGTGGACGGAAAGATCGCCTACATGGCGAACTACCACGACACGGTTCCCTTCCAGGTGCTCGGCCAGGGCTGAGGGGGATCCGTGAGCGTCGAAGAGTACGACTACATCGTCGTGGGATCCGGCACCGCCGGCAGCGTGCTGGCCGACCGGCTCTCCGAGGACCCGGACGTCTCCGTCCTGGTCCTGGAGGCGGGCGGCTCCCGTATCCCGCCCGAGGTGGACGACCCGTCCTCCTGGTACAAGCTCCTCGGCGGGCCGGTGGACTGGGGCTACACCAGCACCCCGCAGCCCGGACTCGACGGCCGCCGTACGTACGAACCGCGCGGCAAGGCCCCCGGCGGCAGCAGCAACCTCTACATCATGATGCACATCCGGGGCCACGCCTCGGACTTCGACAACTGGGCCTACCAGGGCGCCGCCGGCTGGTCCCACGAGGACGTACTGCCCTACTTCGCCCTGCTGGAGGGCCAGGAGGACGCCACCGCCGCCACGACCGGCACCCGGGGCCCGCAGCGGATCACCAACGCCGGGCGGCACGGCCCCAACCCGGTCTCCCGCGCCTTCATCGACGCCGCCGTCGAGCTGGGCCACCAGGAGATCGACGACTTCAACACCGACGGCCCCCGGCGCGGCCTGTTCGGCACCGGCTGGCACCACATCGACGTGGCCGACGGCCGCCGCCAGGGCGTCCTCGCCGCCTACCTGGAGCCTGCCCTGCGGCGCGCCAACCTGACCCTGCGCACCCACGCGCAGAGCACCCGGCTGCTGGTCGACGGGGACACCTGTACGGGCGTCGAGTACGTCCAGCTCCAGCCCCCCGCGGAGTTCCCCGGCCGCACCGTCCGGGACGGCCACAGCACCCCCGCCGCGCCCGGCCTGCACACCGTACGGGCCCGCCGGGAGGTGATCGTGGCGGCGGGGGCGATCGAGTCCCCGAAGCTGTTGCTGCTTTCCGGCATCGGCCACCCCGAGCAGCTGCGCGAGCACGGCATCGAGGTCACCGCGGCCCTGCCCGGGGTCGGTGAGAACTTCCACAACCACGTCCTGACCGGGCTGATGGCCGAGGTCACCCAGGAGCTCCCGCCGCCGGCGCAGAACCTGTCGGAGAGCGCTCTATTCCTGGCCTCCCGGCCCGGGCTGCCCGCCCCTGACCTGCAGATCGCCTTCGTCCACGTGCCGTTCGACGTGATCGTCGGCCAGGACCACCCCAACACGGTGTCCATCCTGCCCGGAGTCGTCCGGCCCGTCTCGCGCGGCTGGATCAGGCTGGCGAGCGCCGACCCGCTGGCCCACCCGCTGATCAACCCGAACTACCTGGGTGACCGGTGGGACCTGGAACGGATGGTGCAGGGCGTGAAGATCGCCCGGGAGCTCTTCGCGACCTCCGCCTTCTCGCCCTGGTACAAGCAGGAGCTGCAGCCCGGCCCCGGGTACGCGAGCGACGACGACCTGCGGACCTTCGTGAAGCAGAAGTCGGAGAGCTACCACCACCAGGCCGGGTCCTGCCGCATGGGCGTCGACGACCTCTCCGTCGTCGACCCCGAGCTGCGGGTGCACGGCGTACGGAACCTGCGCGTGGTCGACGCGAGCGTGATGCCCGCCGTCCCGTCCGGCAACTGCCACACCGCCATCGCGATGATCGCCGAGCGCGCGGCGGACTTCCTGAAGGGAGCCTCCCGTGTCTGACGCGGTGCTGCGCGAGGGCGCGCTGTCCGGGACCCGGATCGCGGTCCTGGTCGAGAGCGACTACTACGAGCCGGAGATCTTCTACTACCAGCGCCGCTTCGCCGAGGAGGGTGCCGAGGTCGACTTCCTGACCCGGCTGTGGGGCAACGACTCCATCACCTTCACCGGGCACGAGTACCGGGCGCCCTTCACCGCCACGCAGTCCCTGGAGGGACTGAGCGACGACGACCTGCGGCGCTACGCGGCGCTCATCGTGCCCTCCGGCATGGTGGCCGACCGGCTGCGCCACACCGAGGACGTGGACGTCCTCGCTCCGGCGACCGAGCTGCTGCGCCGGGCCTTCGAGGAGCCGACGGTCCTCAAGGGGATCATCTGCCACGGCATGTGGCTGGCCTCCTCGATCCCGGACAGGATCCGCGGCCGCAAGGTGGTCTGCCACAACAACCTCATCGGTGACGTCCGGAACATGGGCGGCGAGTACGTCGACGAGGACGTGGTCGTCGACGGGGACCTGGTCACCGGCCGCACCGGCGCCCACCACCACCTGTTCGCCCGCCGGATCATCGAACTGGTCGCGGCCGGCCGGGGCCGGGGCGCCGGCTGATGGCCGCCGGGCTGCGGTGGTCCCACGTGGGCCTGAACTGCACGGACCAGAAGACCACCGAGGAGTTCTACACCCGCTACTTCGGCTTCACCCGGGCCCGGGTGGTCGACCTCGGGGAGACGCAGATCGTGTTCCTGCGCAAGGGGGACGCGTACCTGGAGCTCTTCGCGGCGGGCGACACCGGACCGGCCCGGCAGGCGAACGGCGACGGTCCGCAGGCCCCCGGCCGGATGCGCCACCTGGCCTTCCAGACCGACAGCGTGGACGCGTTCCTGGCGGAGCTGGGCGACGCGGCGGAAGTGACCCTGGGACCACTGGACTTCGACGACTTCATCTGCGGCTGGCGGACCGTGTGGGTCCGCGATCCCGACGGGGTCGTCGTCGAGGTCAGCCAGGGGTACGAGGACGACGGCTCTCACGACAAGGACGGTGCGTGACCCATGGCTGACGCCGTGACCTTCTCCTTCTCCGACACGATCGCGGGATACGTCACCCGCTTCGACTCCGGGGCCCGGCTGCTGAGGCTGAAGACCTCCGACGGGCGCGAGTTCGAGGTCTCCCTCGCCGGTGCCCCGAGCGCCGAGCTGGTCCGCAACCTGGACGAGCCCTACATCGACGCCTCGGGGCACATCGACGAGATGCTCTCGCCCGGACGGTTCCTCTTCGTCTACGGGGTCCACTACCCCGAGAGCGGCGGGCGCTTCGACGCCAAGCGGCTGGTCTTCCTGGGCCGCGGGGCCGAGGACTACCGCTTCGAGGAGCCCAGCTGGTGGATCAAGCAGATCGAATCCCTGGCCGACTTCTACAAGCGGGCGCAGTTCGGCGACGGGCCGGTGGACTTCACCGAATACCGCACCGAGATCCGGCTCGGCGGTGACAAGACCGCCAGCCACGTCCAGGAGACCGACACGATCTCCCGCCTGGTCTACGGCATGGCCTCGGCCTACCTGCTGACCGGCAAGGACGAGTACCTGGAAGTCGCCGAGCGCGGCACCGAGTACCTGCGCAAGCACATGCGGGTCGTGGACAGCGAGGAGGACGTGGTCTTCTGGTACCACGGCATCAGCGTCGACGGGGACAGCGAGCGCAAGCTCTTCACCTCGGAGTTCTCCGACGACTACGACGCGATCCCGATGTACGAGCAGATCTACGCGCTGGCCGGCCCCATCCAGACGTACCGGGTCACCGGCGACGTCCGGATCAAGAACGACGCGGACGCCACCATCCGGCTGTTCGACAAGTTCTTCTTCGACCCGGAGCAGGGCGGCTACTACTCCCACATCGACCCGATCCTCTTCAGCGCCGACCACGAGTCCCTCGGCGAGAACGCCGAGCGCAAGAACTGGAACTCGGTCGGCGACCACGCGCCCGCCTACCTGATCAACCTGTACCTGGCGACGGGCGACCAGAAGTACGCCGACTTCCTCGAATACACCTTCGACACCATCGCCGACAAGTTCCCGGACTACGAGAACAGCCCCTTCGTCCAGGAGCGCTTCTTCCGCGACTGGTCGCACGACACCGCGCACAGCTGGCAGCAGAACCGCGCGGTGGTCGGCCACAACCTGAAGATCGCCTGGAACCTGATGCGGATGAACTCGCTGAAGGCCAAGCCGGAGTACGAGCAGCTCGCCAAGAAGATCGGTGAGATCATGCCGGCCGTCGGCAGCGACGTGCAGCGCGGCGGCTGGTACGACGTCGTCGAGCGGATCAAGGACGGCGACCAGGAGGCCTACCGGTTCGCCTGGCACGACCGCAAGGCCTGGTGGCAGCAGGAGCAGGCGATCCTCGCCTACCTCATCCTGAACGGCACGGTCGGCGGCGACGCGAACCTGCGCGAGGCCCGGCAGGCCCAGGCCTTCTACAACACCTTCTTCCTCGACCACGACGAGGGAGCCGTCTACTTCAACGTGCTCGCCAGCGGTACGCCGTACCTGCTCGGCACCGAGCGGCTCAAGGGCAGCCACTCGATGTCCATGTACCACTCGGCGGAGCTCTGCTACCTCTCCGCCGTCTACAACAACCTGCTCGTCAACGGCCGGGAGATGGACTTCCACTTCCAGCCCGACCCGACGAACCTGCCCGACCGCGTCCTGCGCGTCTCGCCCGACCTGCTTCCCGCCGGTTCGGTGCGGATCGCGTCCGTGGAGATCGACGAGAAGCCGTACACCGACTTCGACGCCGACGCACTCACCGTACGGCTGCCCGACGTCCAGAGTCGGGTGAAGGTCAAGGTCCGGCTGCGCCCGGTGACCAAGTAGCGCTCAACGGGGGGCGCCCCAACCAGAGGGGAACGCAATGACTCTCAACGTCAAGGAACGCCGGAACAAGACGGGCACCGTGCTCGTCGCCACCGGCGAGATCAACAGCGAGACGTCCGGCTCGCTGCTCCAGGCACTGCTGCCGCTGGTCCGCGAGGGCAAGCCGCTGAAGATCGACCTCACGGCGGTCACCTACGTCTCCAGCGCCGGCCTGCGCACCCTGCTCGTGGTCTACCGCGAGGCGCAGCACGCCGGCGTCGCCGTCACCCTCTACGGGGTGAGCGAGGAAGTCCGGTTCGTCATGTCGGCCACCGGCTTCCTCGACTTCTTCGAGACCGGCGAGGCCGTCGCGGCGACGGCCAAGGCCAAGGCCGCGCGATGACCGAGACCCGGTCCGAGCAGGTGCTGCGCGTCGACGCGTACCCGACCCACGAGGTGGGCGGGTACCGCGTCCGCGCCGGCAAACCGTTCCCCTTCGGGGCCAACGTGGTCCCCGGCGGGGTCAGCTTCTCCGTCTTCTCCGACCAGGCGACCTCCATGACCCTGGTCATCTTCAAGCGCGGAGAGCCCGAGCCGATGGCCGAACTGGAGTTCCCCGAGGAATTCCGCACCGGCAGCGTCTTCGCCATGACCGTCTTCGGCCTCGACCACGAGAACATCGAGTACGGGTACCGGGCCGACGGCCCCTACGACCCGGTCACCGGCCACCGCTTCGACGCCCGGCAGGTGCTCTCCGACCCGTACGCCCGCCTCATCGCCGGCCGTGACGTGTGGGGCGTGGAGCCGGACCGCAGCCGCGGCTACCAGTACCGCTCCCGCGTCTGCCTCCAGGACTTCGACTGGGGCGACGACACTCCGCTGGGCATCCCCGCCGAGGACCTCGTCGTGTACGAGACCCATGTGCGCGGATTCACCCGGCACCCCTCCTCGCAGGTGACCGCACCCGGCACCTTCGCGGGGCTGCGCGAGAAGATCCCGTACCTGAAGGAGCTCGGGGTCAACTGCATCGAACTGCTGCCGGTGTTCGAGTTCGACGAGAGCGACAACCCGCGCACCAACCCGGAGACGGGCGAGCAGCTCTTCGACTACTGGGGCTACAACACCGTCTCCTTCTTCGCGCCCAAGGCCGGCTACGCGGCCACCGGACGCTACGGCATGCAGGGCGACGAGTTCCGCACCCTGATCAAGGACCTGCACGCGGCCGGCATCGAGGTCATCCTCGACGTCGTCTTCAACCACACCGCCGAGGGCAACGAGCAGGGCCCGACGATCTCCTTCAAGGGGCTCGACAACGCCACGTACTACATGCTCACGCCCGAGGGGTACTACTTCAACTTCAGCGGCACCGGCAACACGGTCAACTGCAACCACCCCGTCGTGCGCAACTACGTGCTCGACTGCCTGCGCCACTGGGTCGCCGACTACCACATCGACGGCTTCCGCTTCGACCTGGCGGCCATCCTCGGCCGGGCCCTGGACGGCACCCCGCTGCCCAACCCGCCGCTGCTGGAACTGCTCGCCTACGACCCGGTCCTGCGGCACACCAAGCTCATCGCCGAAGCCTGGGACGCCGGCGGCCTCTACGAGGTCGGCAACTTCCCGGCGTACGGCCGCTGGGCCGAGTGGAACGGCAAGTACCGCGACACCGTGCGCAGCTTCCTCAAGGGCGACCCCGGGGTCACCGGCGAGCTCGCCACCCGGATCGCCGGATCGCCCGACCTGTACGCCACCCGCGGCACCGCGGCCTCGGTCAACTTCCTGACCGCGCACGACGGTTTCACCCTCGCCGACCTGGTCTCCTACAACGACAAGCACAACGAGGCCAACGGCGAGAACAACAACGACGGCGCCAACGACAACAACAGCTGGAACTGCGGCGCCGAGGGGCCCACCGACGACCCGGAGATCAACGCGCTGCGCACCCGGCAGATGAAGAACGCCCTCGCGATCCTCTTCACCAGTCAGGGCATCCCGATGCTGCTGGCCGGGGACGAGGTCGCGCGCACCCAGCAGGGCAACAACAACACCTACTGCCAGGACAACGAGCTCTCCTGGTTCGACTGGGACCAGGTCGACGACAACGCCGAACTGCTCCGGTTCACCCGGGAGATGATCGAGTTCCGCAAGCACCACCGGGAGCTGCGCGCGACCGCCCACCCCACCGGCCGGGTCCGCGAGCACCTGGGCCTGCCGGACATCAGCTGGCACGGGGAGCGGGCCTGGCAGCCCGACTGGTCGGCCGAGAGCCGGCTGCTGGCGGTGGCCCGCTGCGGCACCGGCGACGACGACGTGGTGTACGTGGCCATGAACGCGCACTGGGAGTCGCACGACCTGGAACTGCCCGCCCTGCCGGGAGGCCGGAGCTGGCACCTGTTCGCCGACACCGGGGCCGAGGCACCGTACGACATCCGCACCCCCGGAGCCGAGCAGGAACTGGACAACGCCGGGAAGTACCTGATCGGCCCGCGCTCGGTGGTGATCCTGGTGGGCCGCACGAACGCTTCCGACGAGCACGACACGCCCTGACCGAAGGAGACCTGACATGCCGCTTTCCGTGTCCCTGAGCATCGAGGGCGACACCACCGTGATCGAACTGACGGGCGAGCTGGACGCCAAGACCGCGCCGGACTTCCACAGGACCATCGAGAAGGCCGCCGGCCACGGCACCCAGACCGTCGAGATCAGGATGGCGGGCGTCGGCTACATGGCCAGCGCCGGACTGCGCTCCCTGGTGTTCGCCCAGCAGAAGGTCGCGAACGACGTCACCATCAAGGTGGTCGGCGCCATCGAGCCCGTGTCCCGGACCATCCGGACCGCCGGGCTCGACCGCAGCATCGTCCTCTCCGATGAGTGACCACCGTGACTGACATGGTCGAACTGGCGAGGACGTCCTGCGTCATGGAAGTGCCCGCGACGGTGGGGGCACTGGGCGACATCGCCTCGTTCGTCCTGCGGCTGGCCGGGGCGGCGGGCCTGGACAAGGGCGCCGCCTACCGGCTCCGGCTGGCCGTGGACGAACTGGCCACGAACATCGTGATGCACGGGTACCGGGGCGGTGACGGACGGATCACCGTCCGCGGCCGCTCCGGCCCGGGCGGGGTGCAGATCGTCATCGAGGACTGCGCACCCCCCTTCGACCCCGTCGAAGGCCGCCTGCCGCCCGCCCCCGGGGTCCCACCCGAGGAACGGCGGATCGGCGGCCTCGGCATCCACCTGGCGCTCACCAGTGTGGACGAGTTCGGCTACGCGCACAGGGACGGCCGCAACATCAGCACCCTGACTGTGAAGGCTGAGGGGACGGACCCATGCCCTCCACGACCGTGATCATCCTCGACGCGTACCCGCTACCGCCGCCCGAGCTGCTCGACGCTCTGCGGACGATGGACGCGGCACTCGTCACCCGCTCCCTGACGGAGCTGCGCGAAGGCGCCATGGAACTGCTGCCCGTCGCGGACGTGCTGCTCGCCCCGGCCGAGTCCGACGGGGAGGCGGTGCGGATGGCCGTACGCCGGCTCCGCCGCTGGGCCGGGGCCCCCATCGTGGTCGTCTGGACGGTGACGGAGTTCGCCGCCCTGGAGGAGCACGTCCGGATCGGGCACGACTACCTCGTACCGCCCTTCCTGCCCGCCCTCGTCGGGGCCCGGCTGCACAGCTGCTCGGAGCGCGCCGGACTCGGCCGCACCCTGCGGGAGGCCGACGCCCGCGCCGAACTCATGGGCTACGAGAAGGAACTGGAGATCGGCCGGGAGATCCAGGCGGGCTTCCTGCCCGAATCGATGCCCGTCCCCGACGGCTGGGAGATCGACGTGCGGTTCCGTCCCGCCCGGCAGGTCGCCGGAGACTTCTACGACGTCTTCGAGATCTCCCGCGGCCGCCGGCTCGCCTTCGTCGTCGCCGACGTCTGCGACAAAGGGGTCGGAGCCGCGCTGTTCATGGCGCTCATCCGTTCCCTGCTGCGGCACACCGCGCAGAACAGCGGCCTGCAGCACCTGGTCGCCGGACGCGCCGGCGGCAGCCGGCGGATCCCGGTCGTCGGCGCCACCCCGCTGCTCAACGCGGTCACCGCCACCAACGGCTACCTCACCCGCAACCACCTGAGGCAGGGCTACTTCGCCACCCTCTTCTTCGGGGTGCTCGACCCGCTCACCGGCAGCCTCGTCTACATCAACGGCGGCCACAACCCGCCCCTGCTGCTGCCGGCCGACGGCAGCCCGCCCGTCGCCCTCCACATCACCGGACCGGCCGTCGGGATCCTGCCCGACTGCGTCTACACCCTCGGCTACGCCCAGCTCGACCCGGGCGACACCCTGTTCGCGTTCACCGACGGAGTCCCCGAGGCCCGCTGCCCGAACGGCAGTTTCCTCGGCGACGACAGGATGCTCGAACTCCTCGCCGGTCCGGCGGCCAGCGGCAAGGACGTGGTCGACCGGATGGACTGGGCGGTGCGCGAGCACACCGGCACCGCCGAACAGCACGACGACGTCACCATGCTGGCCCTGCACCGGCCACGCGCGGCGCGGGGGCCGCACGCGGACGGCGCCGGCACCCGGGTGGTGGCCTAGATGACCCGCACCATCGTCGTGCACTCGCACCGCGGTGGGACGGGCAAGTCCTCGGTACTGGCGAACCTCGCGCTGCTCCTCGCGGCCGAGGGGCGCCGGGTGGGGCTGGTCGACACCGACATCCAGTCGCCGACCCTGGACCTGCTGTTCCGCCTGGGGCCCGGCGCCTCCCTGACCGACTACCTGCTCGGGCGCTGCGAGATCGAGACCACCGCCCAGGAGACGGGCGCGTTCCCCGGTCAGGGGGGTCTGTACGTCGTACCGGCCCGGACCGGGACGGCCGCCCTCCGCGAGATCATGGGCGGCGGCTACGACGTGGGGCTGCTACCGGAGGGCTTCGACCGGCTGGCCGCGCACCACGCCCTCGACGTGCTGCTGCTCGACACCCACGCCGGGCTCAACAACGAGTCGGTGACCGCCATGGCGAGCGCCGACGTACTGATGATCATGGCGCGGGCCGACCGCATCGACCTCTCCGGGGTCGAGGAGACCATCGCCCTCGCCGGACGCCTCACCTGCCGGCGGACCCTGGTACTGAGCATGGCCCCCGAAGGCATCGACCGGGAAGCGGCCCGCAAGCGCTCCGAGGCGGTCTACGGGGCGCCACTGGCCGGAATCCTTCCCTACTCGCCGGAAATGGCGGCTCTGTACGGGGAGCGCATATTCGCCGAAGCTCACCCCGACCACCCCCTGGTCGGTGAATTCCGCACCATCATCTCGGCGTTGGACGCACGTGACGAAGTATCGCGGGCCTGACGTCATCCCCCTTACGCCCCCTGCGGGTGGCGTGTTGAATCGGCAGCGAATCCAGAACAAGGAGAGAATCATGAAGATTCTCGTCGTCATGACGGCCAAAGCCACACTGCATCTGCTCGACGGCGAACAGCACCCCTCGGGATTCTGGGCCGAGGAATTCGTCGTTCCCTTCACGCTCTTCAAGGCGGCCGGCCACGACGTGGACGTGGCGACGATCGGAGGCCGGGCGCCGACGGTCGACCAGACCAGCATCGACCCCCAGTTCCTCCAGTGGGTCCGCCCCCAGGGTTCGCCGGACGAGGACGCGGCCAACGCCGCCGAGTACGTCCGGGTCATCGAGAACACCCCCCAGCTGAGGACCCCCATCGCCCTGGAGACCCTCACCGAGAAGGACATCACGGACTACGACGGGGTCTACGTCAGCGGCGGCCACGGCGCCATCGGCGACCTCCCCAAGTCCGACGAGCTCGCCCAGATCCTGCGCTGGGTCATCGCCCAGGACAAACCGCTCGCCACCGTGTGCCACGGCCACACCTCGCTGCTCGCACTGCGCGACGGCGAAGGCCGCTGGCCCTTCGAGGGCTACCGGATGACCGCCTTCTCGCACAGCGAGGAACTGGTCACCAACATGGCCGGCCGGCTTCCGCTGATCCTGGAGGTCGAACTCACCCGGCTCGGTGCCCGCTACGAGAAGGCCGAAGCGATCTGGGACTCGCACGTGGTCGTCGACCGCAAGCTGACGACCGGCCAGAACCCCTACTCCTCCAAGGCCCTCGCCGAGACCTTCTTGAGGCAGCTCGCGAAGGGCTAGACCCCCGCACCCGAAACCGGAAGGCAGCCATGACCAAGCGTGAGCTGAGCGGCCAGCCCCTCGACAACCCCGGGAAACTGTTCATCGGCGGCGCCTGGGTCCCGGCCCGGGACGGCCGAACCGAACCGGACATCAGCCCCGTGGACGGACAGGAGATCGTACCGGTGGCCCAGGCGGCCGCCGCCGACGCGGACGCGGCCGTGGCCGCCGCCCGCACGGCGTACGAGGAAGGCCCCTGGAGCAGACTGTCCGCCCAGGAGCGCGCGCTGCGGCTGAACCGGGTCGGTGAGCTCATCGAGCGCGACCTGGAGGAGATCGCCCTGCTGGAGACCGTGGACATGGGCAAGCCGTTCGCGTTCTCCAGCACGGTCGACGCCCCCATGGCCGCTCAGCTCATGCACTACTACGCCGGGGCCGTGACCCGTGTCGACGGATCCTCGCGCGCCCCGGCCGGCGGCCAGCTCGCCTACACCCTGCGCGAGCCGCTGGGCGTGGTCTGCGCCATCACCCCGTTCAACTTCCCGCTGCTGCTGTCGATGACGAAGATCGCGCCGGCACTCGCCGCGGGCAACACGGTGGTCCACAAGCCCTCACCGGCCACCCCGCTGACCGCCCTGAAGATCGCCGAGCTGTTCCAGGAGGCGGAGATCCCCGACGGGGTGCTGAACGTCATCACCGGTCCGGGCGTGGAACTGGGGGAGACCCTCACCGGCCACCCCGACATCGACAAGATCGCCTTCACCGGCTCCACCTCGGTCGGCCAGACGATCATCCGCAAGGCGGCCGGCACCCTGAAGAAGGTGACGATGGAGCTCGGCGGCAAGTCTGCCAACATCGTCTTCGCCGATGCCGACCTCGACGCCGCCGAGGAACTCGCCTTCTTCGGCATCTACTACAACAAGGGCGAGATCTGCACCGCCGGCTCCCGGCTGCTGCTCCAGCGCCCCATCCACGACGAGATGGTCGAACGCCTGGTCCGCCGGGCCGCCGACCTCAAGCCCGGCGACCCCCGCGACCCGGCCACCCTCTTCGGACCGCTGGCCCACCGCGGACAGTTCGACAAGGTCAGCTCGTACATCGAGGTCGGCGAGAAGGAAGGCGCGGTCCTGCGCACCGGCGGAAGCGGCTGGACCCCCGAGGGCGCCTCAAGCCAAGGCCTGTACTTCCTGCCGACCATCTTCACCGGCGTCGACAACAGCATGCGGATCGCCCAGGAGGAGATCTTCGGCCCGGTCCTGTCGATCATCCCCTTCGACACCGAGGAGGACGCCGTCCGCATCGCCAACGACAGCGCGTACGGCCTCGCCGCCGGCGTCCACACCAAGGACCTGCGGCGGGCCCACCGCGTCGCCTCGCAGATCAAGGCCGGCACGGTCTGGGTCAACTGCTACAACCAGTACGACCCCGCCGTGCCCTACGGCGGTTACAAGGCCTCCGGCTACGGCCGCGAGTGCGGCCCCGAGTCGCTGGAGAGCTACACCCAGACCAAGTCGGTCTGGATCGGCATGGACTGAGAGCGCGATCGCGACCGAGACCGGCGACCGCGAGCGACACACCCATTCCCGAGGAGCGGCAATGCGGACAGGCATCATCGGCACCGGGCGGATCGGCTCGACCCTGGCCAGGATCCTCGTGGCGGCAGGCCACCAGGTCGTCCTCGCCAACGCCCGGGGCCCGCAGACCCTCGGCCCGCTCGTGGCCGAGCTGGGACGGGCGGCCTCGGCGGCGCACCCCGCCGAGGCCGCCGACCGGGCCGAACTCCTGGTGCTGATGGTGCCCTTCGAGCGCGTCCGCGGGCTGCTCCCGCCGTACGCCGTGCAGGACAAGGTGCTCGTCGACGCCACGAACGCGTTCGGCGGCCCCGGCACCCCCGCCGACCTCGGCGGGCGCGGCTCCAGCGACCTGGTCGCCGAGTGGTACCCGGACGCCCAGATCGTGAAATCCCTGAACACCATGCATTTCGAAACCCTCGCCGTCGCCGGGACCGCCGCCGGAACCACTCCGGGAGAGCGCCTGGCACATTTCACGGCGGGCGACGACGGGAAATCGAAGGAAATCGTCGCGGGAATCATCACGGATCTGGGATTCGCACCCGTGGACACCGGCCCGCTGCACTCCGGAGGAATTCTCCAGCAGCCCGGCGGGCCCCTTTTCAACCGGCCGCTCACGGAAGCGCAGGCGCTGGCATGGATATCACACTGAACGTGAACGGAAGACCCGAGCAGTTCGCGGCGCAGCCGAACGAACTGCTCGTGGAACGGCTCCGCGACGGCCTCGGGCTGACCGGCACCAAGGTCGGCTGCGACACCGGCCAGTGCGGAACCTGCGTCGTCCGCCTCGACGGCAGGTCGGTCAAGAGCTGCCTGGTCCTGACCGCGTCCGCCGCCGGCGGCGAGGTGGCCACCATCGAGGGCGAGACCACCCGCGGCGGTGAACTGTCCGGCCTCCAGGAGGCACTGCGCCAGGAACACGGCACCCAGTGCGGCTTCTGCACCCCCGGCATGGTCATGGCCCTCGGTGAACTCGTCGAGAACGCCGCGGACCGAGAGGCCCCCACCGAGCCCGAGATCCGCGAGTGGCTCACCGGCAACCTGTGCCGCTGCACCGGCTACCACAGCGTCGTACGGGGCGTGCAGCGCGCCTGCGCCACCGCCCGCTCCGCTGCCGGACAGGAGGTGTGAGGGACATGACCGCAGTGACGGGGGAGGCCCCGGCCACGGGGAGCGGCGTCCTCGGGCAGCCGCTGGACAGCCGCGAGGATCCGCAGCTGCTGCGCGGCGAGGCCACGTACGTGGCGGACATCGACCTGCCGCGCACCGCCCACATGGCCATCCTGGGCAGCCCGGTGGCGCACGCGAAGATCCTCTCCATCGAGACCAAGGCCGCCGAGCAGCTGCCCGGTGTGCTCAAGGTGGCCACCGCCGCCGACTTCACCGACGTCATGCCGCTGCCCTGCATCTGGATCCCCGGCGGCGTCGAGAGCCACTTCCCGCCCCACCCCTACGGACTTCCCGGAGCCCGCCCGGTCCTCACCGGCGACACCGTGCGGCACGTGGGCGACCCGATCGCCGTGGTCGTCGCCGAGACCCCGCGCCAGGCCACCGCGGCACTCGCCGCCATCGCCGTCGAGTACGAGCCGCTGCCCGTGGTCACCCGAGCCGACGAGGCGCTCGCCGAGGGCGCACCCCAGCTGCACGAGGCCGTCCCGGGCAACCTGAACGCGTACTGGACCTGCGGCGACAAGGACCGCACCGACGCGGCCATCGCCGAGGCCGAGGTCACCGTCGAGCTCGACCTGGTCAACCAGCGCACCATCAACAGCCCCATCGAGCCGCGCGGCGCCGTCGGCGACTACGACGCGGCCACCGGCGAGTACACGCTCTACGCCTCCACCCAGGGCCCGCACAACCACCGCTTCCTGCTCTCGGCACTGGTCCTCGGCATCCCCTTCAACAAGCTCCGGGTGATCGCCCCGACCGTCGGCGGCAGCTTCGGCACCAAGGGCTACCTGTACCCCGACATGGCGCTGGTCCTGCTGCTGTCCAAGGCGCTGGGCCGGCCGGTGAAGTGGGTGGACACCCGCACCGGGCTGATGAACTCCACCGTCCAGGGCCGCGACCACCGCCAGCACGTCACCCTCGCCGGCACCCGCGACGGCCGGATCACCGCCGTGCGCTGCACCAGCTACGCCAACCTCGGCGCATACCCCTCCACCATCGGCCCCGGTGTCGCCACCGCGCTGATGGGCCGCTCCATCAGCGGCATGTACGACATCGGCGCCGCCTTCTGCGAGGTGTACGCCGCCTTCACCAACACGGTCTCGCTCGGCGCCCAGCGCGGCAGCGGACGCGCCGAGGCCGCCTTCCTCATGGAACGCCTCGTCGACCGGTACGCCTCCGAGATCGGCATGGACCCGGCGGCCGTCCGCCGCAAGAACCTGGTGCCGAAGGAGAAGTTCCCGTACGACAACGGACTCGGCTGGACCTACGACTCCGGGAACTACCAGCTGAACTTCGACCGGGCCATCGAGCTGTCGGGCTACGCCGACATGCCCGCCCGCAAGGCCGAAGCCCGCACCCGCGGCAAACGGCTCGGTGTCGGCCTCGCCACCTACGTCGCCATCTGCGGGGTCGGCCCCTCCACCCGGATGTCCCAGGAGGGCATGCTCGGCGGCACCTGGGAGAGCGCGAACATCCGCGTCCACCCGACCGGCGAGGTCACCGTCATCGTCGGTTCCGCCTCCACCGGCCAGAGCCACGGCACGGTCTTCGCCCAGGTCGCCGCCGACGAGCTCGGCATCGACCCGGCCACCGTCCAGGTGCTGGAGGGTGACACGCAGAAGGCCCCGTACGGGCAGGGCACCTACGGGTCCCGCTCGTACAGCATGGCCGCGCCCGCCGTCGCCCTCACCGCCCGCAAGATCAAGAGCAAGCTGATCCGGGCCGGCGCCGTCTTCCTGGGGATCCCCGAGGACAAGGTCGTCTACGAGGGCGGCGGTGTCCACGAGGAGGGCAACGAGAAGAACGCCAAGACCTTCGCCGAGCTGGCGATGTCCATGTGGTACGGCTGGGGGCTGCCCGCGGAGATCGAGCCAGCCCTGGACGAGACCACCCACTTCGACCCGCCGGACTTCAACTACCCCTTCGGAACGCACGTGGCGGTCGTCGAGATCGACGAACTGACCGGCGAGACCGAGGTGGTGTCCTACACCGCCGTCGACGACGCCGGCCACATCGGCAACCCCAAGATCGTCCTCGGCCAGATCGAGGGCAGCATCACGCACGGCCTCGGCCAGGCCCTGATGGAGGCCGCCGTCTACGACGAACAGGGCCTGCTCGTCAGCTCTGACCTGACCACCTACGCCCTGCCGCGCGCCGCCGACGTGCCGTTCTTCACGCTCGACAAGACCGTCACGCCCAGCCCGCACAACCCGCTCGGCGCCAAGGGCGCCGGCGAGATCGCCACCGTCCCGCCCGCCGCGGCCGTCGTCAACGCCGTCGTCGACGCCCTGTCCGATCTGGGCGTCCAGCACATCGACATGCCGCTCACCCCCGAAAAGGTCTGGCGCCGCCTGAGAGGGGAAGCCCAGTGATCCTCACCGAGTTCGACTACGTCCGGCCCGCCGGCCTCGACGAGGCGCTCACCCTGCTGTCCGGGACGCGCGGCGCCCGGATCCTGGCCGGGGGCCAGAGCCTGCTGCCCGACCTGCGCGCGGGAGCCGACCGGGCCGCGCTCCTGGTCGACATCCGGCGGCTGGCGGAGCTGCGCGGTGTCACCCGCACCCCCGACGGGGCACGGCTGCGGATCGGTGCCCTCACCACGCTCGCCGAGCTCGCCGCCGACCCGCTGGTGCTCGCCGGGGCCCCGGAACTGGCCGCCGCCGCCCGCGCCAACGGCGACCCCCAGGTACGCAACCTCGGCACCGTCGGCGGCAACCTCGCCGCGACCGGGCGCGCCACCGACCTGCCGGTCGCCGCCATGGCCGCCGACGCCGTGGCCGAACTGGCCGGCCCGGGCGGGCGGTCCACCGTACCGGCCGAGGAACTCGCCGCCGGGCCCCCGCCCGCCGGCTCGGTCCTCACCGCGCTGCTGGTGCCCGCCGCCGGACCGGCCGCCGCCTTCGAGAAGACCGCCGACCGCGCCACCCGCTACCCGGTGTGCGCCACCGCCGTACGGATCACCCCGGACGGGCCGCGCATCGCCGTCACCGGAGCCACCTCCCGGCCCGTGCGGCTGCGCGGGGTCGAGGACCGGCTGCGCGGGGGCCCGTACCGCACCGAGGCCGTGCTCGCGGCCTTCCGTGCCGAACCCAGGGAGCTCTTCGTCCCCGGGCGCGGCACCTCCGCCGAGTACCTCGGTCATCTCGTCGGGGTGCTCACCGCCCGAGCCCTGCAGAGGGCCGAGCAGGCTCGCGACCGATAGCCCGGGACGGGCACACCACGGGGCCCGGCACGGGCCCCATCACGGGGGAGTTGAGTGACGCAGTGGCCGACACATCCGAGACGACCGCGGGGGTAACCGTGCACCCAGCCGCCCACGCGGCCAGGGCGCCCAGAGGCTCCGGCTTCTGGGTGGTGGGAGCGGTCCTCGTCCTGCTGATGCTCTCCTCCTCCGTGCCCTCCGCCCTCTACGTGCTCTACCAGCAGCGGTGGGGGCTCTCCTCCGGCACCATCACGGTGGTCTTCGCCCTGTACGCGGTCACCGTGCTCGCCGGGCTCCTGCTGTTCGGCTCCCTCTCCGACACCCTGGGCAGGCGCCCGGTCCTGGGCGCCGCACTGGTCCTGGCCATCGTCTCGATGGCCCTGTTCGCCGGGGCCCAGGGGCTCGGGCTGCTGCTGGCCGCCCGCGCCGTGCAGGGTCTCGCCGTGGGCCTGGCCACCGGGGCGATGGGCGCGGCCCTGCTGGAACTCAGCCCCGCCTCCCGGCCCGCGCTCGGCGCCCAGGTCAACAGCGCCGGACCGACCGTGGGCATCGGGCTCGGCGGGATCGGGGCCGGACTCCTCGTCCAGTTCGCGCCCGCGCCCACCGTGCTGAGCTACCTGCTGCTGGTCGGGGCCTTCGCCGTGACCCTGGTGGGGGTGATCCGGATGCGGGAGAGCGCACCGGGCGCGGGCGGCCGCTTCCGGGTGGTCCCGCACAGGATCCGCGTTCCGGCGGACGCCCGCGGCCGCTTCGGCGTCCTCGTCCTGACCATCGTCGCGGTCTGGTCGGTGGGAGGCTTCTACCTCTCCCTCGGGCCGCACCTGGCCCTGTCCCTGCTGGAGTCGACCAACTACCTGGTCGGCGGCGCCACGGTCGCCCTGCTCGCGGGCGCCGCCACCGCCGCCCAGCTGATGCTCGGACGCACCGGGGCGCTGCGCACCGCCGTGCTCGGTCTGTTCGGGCTCCTCGCGGGGCTCGGCCTGGTGCTGGTCGCGCTGGGGATCCGCTCGGCGGCCGTGTTCCTCGTGGCCACGGCCGTCCTCGGCAGCGGCTGGGGCGCCGCGTTCCTCGGTTCGTTCCGCGCGCTGAGTACGCTCGCGCAGCCGGCGCACCGCGGTGAACTGACCGCCGCCGTGTACGTGTTCGCGTACCTCGCGATGAGCGTGCCGGCGGTCCTCGCCGGGATGCTCACCAACGTCCACGGGCTGCACCGCACCTCGGTCGGCTTCATGGCAGCCGTGGCCGGCGTGTGCGCGCTGGCCCTGCTGGCCACCCTGCGACTGGCCGCCCGTACCCGGGCCGAGGGGAGTACGGCGTGAACGCGGCGGACATGAAGGACCAGGAACTGCGGTCGGCCCTGCGCGAGCTGGAGATCTTCGCCGGGATCACCGAGGAGCAGCTGGACTGGCTGGTCTCGGTGTCCGAGCCCCGCGTCCTCGCCGACGGCGACGTCCTCTTCCGGGACGGCGAGGAGGCCACCGGCTTCCACGTCCTGCTCTCCGGCGGGCTGGTCGTCACCAAGGTCGTCGACGGCCGGGAGGAGGTGCTCACCCGGCACTCCACCGAGGAGGAGAGCGCCGCCGCCGAGGACCACGACGGCAAGCCGTCCGCCGCCCACCGGTTCACCGGCGAGCTGCCCCTGCTGACCGACGGGTCCTACGTGGCCACCGCGGCCGCCAGCGGCCCGGCCACCACGGTGGTGGCCTATCCGAAGCCGGTCTTCTTCGAGATGCTGACCCGCTGCCACGGGGTGGCCGCCGTACTGATCCCCGTACTGGCCTGGCGCATCAAGTCCTCCGAGGTGCAGGCCCGCAAACGGGCCACCGTGGAGGCGCTCGGCACCCTGGCCGCCGGACTCGCCCACGAGCTGAACAACCCGGCGGCCGCCGTGGCCCGGGCCGCGCAGGAACTGGCCCCGGCCCTGGACCGGCTCACCCGTACCGCCCAGGCCTGGGGGGCGGCCGCCTCGGGCGCGGAGCGCTCGCTCCTGGACCGGCTCGCCGACGAGCTGGACAAGCTGCCGCCACCGGCGACCACCGACCCGTTCGCCCAGGCCGACGCCGAGGAGGAGATCACCGACTGGGCCGAGGAGGCGGGCAGCGAACGGCCCGGCCTGCTCGGATCCGGGGTCGCGGACCTCGGGCTGGAGCTGGGCTGGCTGCGGGAGCGGCTGGAGGGCGTGGCGGAGCCGGCCCTGGTCCCGGCCCTGGACCACCTGGCGGCGCTGCTGGAGATCCGCTCGCTCGCGGCGGAGCTCCGGGCCGCGGGTCCGAGGATCTCCCAGCTCGTCTCCGCCACCCGGGATTACGCCAACCTCGACCGGGCGCCCGAACAGCGCTTCCCGGTGACGGACGGACTGGAGAACACGCTGGTCGTCCTGCGTGCCAAGCTCGCGGGCATCAGCATCGTGCGTGAGTACGAGTCCGGCCTGCCCGAACTGACGGGCTATCCGAGCGAGTTGAACCAGGTGTGGACCAACCTGGTCGACAACGCCGCCGAGGCCATGGAGGGTTCCGGGGTGCTGACCCTGCGGGCCCGCGCCGAAGGCGTCTGCATGGTCGTCGAGATCGCCGACACCGGCCGCGGCATCCCCGCCGCATCCCTGCCGCGGATCTTCGAACCCTTCTACACCACCAAGGACGTGGGCAAGGGCACGGGCCTGGGGCTGCACCTCAGCTACCGCATCGTGACCCAGCGCCATCACGGGTCGATCACCGCCCGCTCGCGTCCCGGTGAGACCCGGATGGTCGTCCGGCTGCCGTTCGCCGGCAGCGCCCAGTCCTGCGCCTCACCTGCGGCAACACCCGAAACGGCACCCATCGTGGGCACCTCTCCCAGTTGAAACGGAGTCGACATGGCCAAGTACGACATCTCCAAGCTGCACCCGGTGTTCGTCCGTCAGATGGAGGCGCTGGCCGCCCTCGACATCGAGGCGGTGATGAAGAACTACACCGACGACGCCGTGCTGCTGCGGTTCGAGGGGGTCTCGGTCGGGATCGAAGCGGTTCGCGAGACGTTCACCGGCTATCTCACGGTGAAGCCCACGCTCGTGGAACTCCAGGAGTACATCGAGACCGAAGACACCATCTTCTACCGGGCGATCATGAACCTGAACGGTGAACCGGAGCACGCGTTCGGGACGCTCGTCGTCCGCGATGGCCGAATCTGGCGCCAGACAGCCGGATTCGGCGGCTGACGGCCGAAATCTGGGTAGCGTGTGCGGGGAGGGCGCCGCAGCGCCCTCCCCGTATGTGTGGCATAGCGCGTACGCGCGGGCTGCATATATGCAGGAGACGGCAAAGGGGAGGCAATGGAAAACGAAACCGGTCGGATCGAGGCGTTCAGTGACGGCGTTTTCGCCATCATCATCACGATCCTCGTTCTGGAATTGAAGGTTCCGGAAGAAACCGGCTCGGACTTCTGGCACGGAGTCGCAGAACAATGGCCCCATTACGCCGCCTACGTCGTGAGTTTCCTCATCATCGGCGTGATGTGGGTGAACCACCACACCATCTTCAGTCACCTCAAAAGGGTCGACCGCCCCCTGTTGTTCCTGAATCTCCTGGTACTCATGGTGGTGTCGGTGATTCCGTACACCACCAACGTCCTCGCCGAGCACCTCACCGAGGGCGGCGGCTCCGCCAGTCCGGCCGCCGTCCTCTACAGCGCCGTCACGGTGGCCTACGCCTTGGCGTTCCTGGCCTTCTGGTGGTACGTCACCCGGGTCGGCCACCTCTTCCACGAGCAGGTGGACAAGGAGGGCGCACGCGCCACACGGGTGCGCTTCGGTCTCGGGGCCATCGCGTACCCCCTCACCGTCCTGCTGGCCTTCTACTCCGCACCGCTCACACTTGTCGCCCACTTCCTGATCGCGATCTACTATGCGGCGAACCAGATCCCCATCCCCCTCGTGGTAGAGGAAGAGCGGCTCGAAACTGCCAGCGACCTCAGGAAGTAGCCGCCGGGGCCTACGGCCGTTCTACACGGTCAAGTAGGGTATTGGATCTAGCTGGTCGCGGGGGAGGCCCAGATGGCTCGCGTAGTTCTGCCGGAGGATTCCACGACGGAAATCTCCGAATTGATCGACGTCCTGATCTCTCTTCTCTTCGAATCATTACCCCGGCGGGACCAGCGAAACTGGGCCCGCGTTTATCTGAACGGCCTGGTGCGGACCACCGGAAAGAAAACAATTCGTAACATCGCCGGAACAGGGGCCAGTTCCGTCGAGCAGAGCCTCCAGCAGTTCATCAGCAAGTCCCCCTGGGACTGGACACCGGTCCGCCGCTCCCTGGCCCAGCACCTCGAACGCACCGCACAGCGCCCCCTGGCCTGGGTGCTCCAGCCCATGGTCATAGAGAAGGCGGGGGACCGCTCCGTCGGCGTCGGCCGGCAGTTCGTCCCCCAGCTCGGCCGCACCGCCAACTGCCAGCAGGCGAGCGGGATCTGGCTCGCCTCCAGCGAGGCCAGCTTCCCGGTCGAATGGACCCTCACCCTCCCCGGGCCCTGGACCAGCGAACTCCTGCGCCGCCGCCGGGCCGGCATCCCGGACACGGCCCGCTCCCTCACCCCCGCCCAGGACGCCGTACACGCCGTCCAGCGGATGGCCGCCAGCTGGCAACTCCAGCGCCGGCCCGTGGTGATGGAGGTCGCCAACTGCGATCTCCCCCAGAGCATCGAGTCCTTCACCCTCCAGGACATCCCCTTCGTCTTCAAGGTCGACGGCTCGCTCCCCGTGTCCTTCGGTGGCGCCGGCCGGTACAAACCCGGGCCGCACACCGCCCCCGCCCGTGAACTCATCGACTCCCTGCGCTCCCAGCGCCGCGTCGTCGAATGGACCCGGCACGGCCGCGCCGAAGGCGCCGTGACCCTGCTGACCTCGGCCTCGATCTTCGCCACCCCCTGCGAGGACCGCCCCGTGCCCGCGCCGCCCACCCCGCTGCTGCTGGTCGGAGCCTGGACCGAGACCGCCCTGCTGCCCTCAGAGTTCTGGATCACCAACATCGGCGACCGGCCGCTCGCCCAGCTGTTCCTGCTCGCGAAACTCACCGACCGCGTCTCCCTCGACTTCGCCGAGACCTGCGAACCCGTGGGCATCCGGGACTTCGAGGGCCGCTCCTTCCGGGGCTGGCACCACCACGCCACCCTCGCCAGCGTGGCCCACGCCGCACGACTGCTCGGCGCCCGCCCGCCGATCCCCGACGGATACCCCGGACCCACCCGGTCGGCCGCCGCGACGGCCGCACCGCACGCACCCGCGCCAGCCCGGCCGGCGACCCCGGCCGTCCGGCCGCCGCGCCCGCACCTGCCCGGACAGACCCCGCGCCGCGAGTACATCCGCTGATGCTCGACATAGCCGACGAGCTACGCGCGTGGTGCGCCGCGCAGCGGGAGTTCGCCCTCGCCACCGTCGTCGCCGTCAGTGGGAGCGCTCCCCGCGGCCCCGGCGCCTCCCTCGCCGTCGACGACGAGGGCACCGCGCTCGGCTCCATCTCCGGAGGCTGCGTGGAGTCCGCCGTGCACGAGCTGTGCCTGGACGCCCTCGCCTCCGGCGAAGGCGGCGTGCACCGCTTCGGCTACAGCGACGACGACGCCTTCGCCGTGGGCCTGACCTGCGGCGGAGTCCTCGACATCCTCGTCACCCCGGTGCGCGGCCTCGATCCGGTCCGGCCCGTGCTCGGCTCGGTGCTCGACGCCGCCGCCGGGGGCACCCGGGCCGCACTCGCCCGGGTGGTCTCCGGACCGCCGCCGCAGCTGGGCCGCGCGCTCGCCGTCCACGCCGACGGCTCCTACGAGGGCGGGCTCGCCGGCGGCTCCGACCTGGACCGGGCCGCCGCCCGGCAGGTACGGGCGCTGCTGCTGGCCGGTCGCACCGGCACCGCCGAGCTCGGCACGGCCGGCGGGCTCTGCGGGCAGCCCCTGACCCTCCTCGTCGAATCGGCCGCCGAGCCGCCCCGGCTGCTCGTCTACGGCGCCATCGACTTCGCCGCCGCCCTCGCCCGGATCGGCGCCTTCCTCGGCCACCGGGTCACCGTGTGTGACGCCCGGCCCGTCTTCGCGACCCCGGCGCGCTTCCCCGGCGCCGACGAGGTCGTCGTCGACTGGCCGCACCGGCACCTGGCCGCCGAATGGGACGCGGGCCGCCTGGACTCCCGTACCGCGGTCTGCGTCCTCACCCACGACGCCAAATTCGACGTACCCCTGCTCGAACTGGCCCTGCGGCTGCCCCTGGGATACGTGGGGGCCATGGGGTCACGGCGCACGCACGCCGAACGCGAGAGACGGTTGCGGGCCGAGGGCGTCACCGACACCGCCCTGGCCCGCCTGCGCTCACCCATCGGACTCGACCTCGGCGGCGCCACCCCGGAGGAGACCGCCCTGGCCATAGCGGCCGAGTTCACGGCCGTCCGGCACGGCGGATCGGTGCTCCCGCTGGCCCGGCGGCACGGCCCCGTGCACCGCCGGACCCGGCCCGCCGGGACCAAGGTCCCGTAGGAAAGAACCACCCGGCCGGGTCCGTACTGGACGATCAGCCCGGGCGGCGTGAACGCCAGGTCGTGGGAGAATGAAGTACGTGCGTTTCCTCGGCTGTCCTGCCGGGGCGTAGACGGATCCTTCGATCGACTGGGATGTTCAGCACGTGCGTTTCCTCAATGACCTGAAGCCGCCGTACGACCTGACGTACGACGATGTGTTCATGGTGCCGAGCCGCTCCGCGGTCGGTTCCCGTCAGGGTGTCGACCTGTCCTCGCCCGACGGAACCGGCACCACCATTCCCCTGGTCGTGGCCAACATGACCGCCATCGCGGGCCGCCGGATGGCCGAGACGGTCGCCCGCCGCGGTGGCATCGTCGTCATCCCGCAGGACATCCCGATCGAGGTCGTCACCGACGTCATCTCCTGGGTGAAGACCCGCCACCACGTGCTCGACACCCCGATCACGCTGGCGCCCACCCAGACCGTCGCCGACGCCCTGTCCCTGCTGCCCAAGCGCGCCCACGGCGCCGGAGTCGTCGTCGACGCCGAGGGCCGCCCGGTCGGCGTCGTCACCGAGCACGACCTGACCGGTGTCGACCGCTTCACCCAGCTCTCCGAGGTCATGTCGAAGGAGCTGCTGCTCATCGACGCCGACATCGACCCCCGCGAGGCCTTCAACCAGCTCGACGCCGGCCACCGCAAGCTGGCCCCGGCCGTCGACGAGGACGGCAGGCTCGTCGGCATCCTCACCCGCAAGGGCGCACTGCGCGCGACGCTCTACACCCCGGCCACCGACGCGAACGGCAAGCTGCGCATCGCGGCCGCCGTCGGCATCAACGGCGACTTCGTGGCCAAGGCCAAGCAGCTGCTCGACGCGGGCGTGGACACGCTCGTCATCGACACGGCGCACGGCCACCAGGAGTCGATGATCAACGCGATCAAGGCCATCCGGGCCCTGGACCCGCAGGTCCCGATCGTGGCGGGCAACATCGTCGCCGCCGAGGGCGTCAAGGACCTCATCGACGCCGGCGCGGACATCATCAAGGTCGGTGTGGGCCCCGGCGCCATGTGCACCACCCGCATGATGACCGGCGTGGGCCGCCCGCAGTTCTCCGCGGTGCTGGAGTGCGCCGCCGAGGCGAAGAAGTACGGCAAGCACGTGTGGGCCGACGGCGGCGTCCGTCACCCGCGTGACGTCGCGATGGCGCTGGCCGCCGGCGCGTCCAACGTCATGATCGGCTCCTGGTTCGCCGGTACGTACGAGTCCCCGGGCGACCTCCAGCAGTCCGCCGACGGCCGCCTCTACAAGGAGTCCTTCGGCATGGCCTCCGCCCGCGCGGTGCAGAACCGCACGAGCGAGGAGTCGGCCTACGACCGCGCCCGCAAGGGTCTGTTCGAGGAGGGCATCTCCACCTCGCGCATGTTCCTCGACCCGGCCCGCCCGGGCGTCGAGGACCTGATCGATTCGATCATCGCGGGCGTCCGCTCCTCCTGCACCTACGCCGGTGCCGGCTCCCTCGCCGAGTTCGAGGAGAAGGCCGTGGTCGGCATCCAGTCCGCGGCCGGTTACGCCGAGGGCAAGCCGCTGCACGCCAGCTGGAGCTAGTCACTTCCCTCCCGTGGCCCCGGACCGTCCCCCGCAGGACGGCCCGGGGCCACGGGCGTCCACGGTCCACGGGCCGACGGTTCCTCAACACCGCGGAGGCGGCTGCCGCGACGGCGAACTGTGCACCCCCACCCGGTACTTGGGGATGCGCAGGGTGACCTTCATGCCGGCCCCGACCCCCGTCTCCATCACCGGACCGTACTCGTCGCCGTACACCTGACGGATCCGCTCGTCGACATTGGGCAGACCGATCCCGGAAGAGCCACCGTGCTCCCCGGCCAGGATCCGGCGCAGCAGCGCCGGATCCATCCCGACCCCGTTGTCCTCCACCGTGATCACCGCCTCCGCCCCCGCGTCCCGCGCCGTGATCGCGATCCGGCACTCCTCGGTGGAGTCCTCCAGCCCGTGCTTCACGGCGTTCTCCACCAGCGGCTGCAGACACAGGAACGGCAGCGCCACCGGCAGCACCTCCGGCGCCACCTGCAGGGTCACCTTCAGCCGGTCGCCGAACCGGGCTCCGGCCAGCGCCAGATACTGCTGCACGGAACGCAACTCGTCGGCCAGCGTGGTGAAGTCACCGTGCCGCCGGAACGAGTACCGGGTGAAGTCCGCGAACTCCAGCAACAGCTCCCGGGCCCGCTCCGGATCCGTCCGGACGAACGAGGCGATCGCGGCCAGCGAGTTGAAGATGAAATGCGGGGAGATCTGCGCCCGCAGCGCCTTGATCTCCGCCTCCATCAGCCGGGTCCGCGACCGGTCCAGCTCGGACAGCTCCAGCTGTACGGACACCCACCGGGCGACCTCCGTCGCCGCCCGCACCAGCACCGCCGACTCCCGCGAACCGTACGCCACCAGCGCGCCCAGCACCCCGTCCTCACCGGTCAGCGGGGCCACCACCGCCCACTTCAGCGGACAGTCCGGCCGCTGGCACTCCGTCCGCACGCTCTGGCTGCGCCCCGACGCCAGCATCACCGCCACCCGGGCCATCGCCCGGCGCTGATGGTGATCGGCGCCCGGCCCGTCCCACGCCAGCACCGCCTCCCGGTCGGTCAGGCACAGCGCCTCCGTGCCCAGCAGCGACCGCAGCCGCCGGGCCGCCTTGCGCGCGGCGTCCTCGGTCAGCCCGGCGCGCAGCGGGGGAGCGGCCAGCGAAGCCGTGTGCAGGGTGTGGAAGGTGGCCCGCTCCACCGGGGTCCCCAGGTCCAGGCCCGCCGCCCGCTCCCCACGGCGGGCGTGCCACCGGCCCGCAGCCCACCCCGCGCCCAGCAGCAGCACCGCACCCGCCAGCGCCAGCGAAGCCAGGACCACCGGCGCCACCCCACTCACCGCGGACCCCCCGCCCGCTCCCCGGCCACGACCTCCGGCAGGTGCAGCCGGGCCAGGGTGGCCGCGGTGCCCGCCGGGATCCGCGACCGGGTGGCCAGCGACACCCCCACCATCGTCAGGAACCCGAGCGGCACCGACCACGCCGCCGGCCACGCCAGCAGCGTGTGCGTCCAGCCCGGCGGCGCCAGATCGGCCCGGGTCGCCAGCACCGCGCCCAGCGCCGCCCCGCCGCCCGTGACCAGCCCGGCCACCGCACCCGGCGGCGTCAGCCCGCGCCACCAGATGCCCAGCACCAGCAGCGGACAGAACGAGGACGCCGACACGGCGAAGGCCAGGCCCACCGCGTCCGCCACCGGAACCTGCGTCGCCGCCACGCTCCCGGCCAGCGGCACCAGGATCGCCACGACCGCCGCCGAGCGGAAACTGCGCACCCCGCGGGCCGGCAGCACGTCCTGGTGCAGCACCCCCGCCACCGCCATGGTCAGCCCCGACGCCGTCGACAGGAACGCCGCGAAGGCACCCCCGGCCAGCAGCGCACCCAGCAGCTCGCCGAGCACCCCGCCGAGCATCCGCCCGGGCAGAACCAGCACCGCCGCGTCCGCGTCACCGGTCAGGGCGAGCTCGGGCGTGTAGATCCGGCCCAGGGCCCCGTACACCGGCGGCAGCAGGTAGAAGACGCCGACCAGCGCGAGCACGACCAGCGTGGTGCGCCGCGCGGTCCGCCCGTCGGGACTGGTGTAGAACCGCACCGCGACGTGCGGCAGGCCCATCGTGCCGAGGAAGGTCGCCAGGATCAGCCCGTAGGTGGCGTACAGCCGGTACGCGCGCAGCCCGTCGGAGGTCGGCACCGCCCAGGTGGACACCCCGGGCCGCGTCTCGGCCAGGGTGTCCGGAACGGGCGTGTCCGGGGCGAACTCCAGCCGCGCGTGCGCCCGTACGGAATGCTCGCCGGCGGCCAGGGTCAGCGGCACCGACACGTAGCCGTGCCCGTCCACCTGCCCGGTCACCGTCACCGTCAGGGGCTTCGCCACCGACAGCCGCACGTCCTGCGCGACCGTCACCGCGGTGTGCTCCCGGAAGACGGCCGGTGCGTCGAAGGTGGCCCGCGGCGAGCCGTCCCCGGCCCAGGCGGCGATCAGGAAGAAGGCCGGCACCAGCAGAGCGGTGAGCTTCAGCCAGTACTGGAAGGCCTGGACGAAGGTGACCGAACGCATCCCGCCGCAGCCCACCGCCACCGTCACCACGAACGCGACGACCAGCCCGCCGACCCAGTACGGCGCCCCGGTCAGGATCTCCAGCGTCAGCCCCGCCCCCTGCAACTGCGGCAGCAGGTAGAGCCAGCCGACCCCGACCACGAACAGCACCGCGATCCGGCGCACCACCGGCGACTCCAGCCGCGCCTCCGCGAAATCGGGCAGCGTGTACGCGCCCGAGCGGCGCAGCGGGGCCGCCACCAGCACGAGCAGCACCACGTACCCGGCGGTGTAGCCCACCGGATACCAGAGCATCTCGGGCCCCTGGAGCAGCACCAGCCCCGCGACTCCGAGGAAGGACGCGGCGGACAGGTACTCGCCGCTGATGGCCGCCGCGTTCAGCCGGGGCCCCACCGTGCGCGAGGCGACGTAGAAGTCGGAGGTGGTCCGGGACATCCGCAGGCCCAGCGCGCCGACCAGAACCGTCACCAGGACGACGACGGCGACCGCGGTCAGCGCGTACGTCTGGTTCACCGGGCGGTCCTTCGGCTGGAGGGGGTGTCCGGAGTCTACGCACGCCCCCGACCGGGCGACAGGCTCGATTCGGACCCACCGGAGCCGTCGGATCCGCCCGGCCGGACAGCCCCCGTCAGAGGGCCGGGTCGCGGTGTTCCGCGCAGTCGCGCAGGGCGATCTCCAGCTCCACGTACGACTCCTCCGCACGCCGGAACGCCAGGGTCAGGGCCGCCTCCGCGCGCGGCGGCACCTGTTCACGGACCCCCTCGCGGGCCTCGTACAGGATGTCGGCCCAGCGGGCCGCCGCACTGCGCAGCCGGGCCAGCAGCACCTCGGCTTCGGCGGGCCCTGCGGGCCGGGCCCGGGGCAGCCCGCTCAGGGCGTCGACCAGCGCCTGGATCTCGGACATCTCGCTCCTCCCGCGCCGGAAGATCCACGATACGAGAGGGGCGGCGGCGCCGAGGGCCGATCGACGGGCGGTGCGGCCGACGGTTCCGGCGGATCGCCGTACGTCCCTCCCCGCGCGACGAACGGCGCACCCGAGCGCCGGACGGTCGGGCGCGGACGGACCGACGGCGGTGGCGGGGACGGCCGGGGCGCGGCCGGTTTCAGCCGGTCGCCTGCCGCATCAGCAGATCCCGCAGCTCCCGCGCGTGCCTGCGGCTCACCTGGAGCTCGGCCGCGCCCACCCGGACACTGGTGGTCCCGGCCTCCAGCCGCAGCTCGTCGATCCGCGCCAGGGCCACCAGATGACGGCGGTGGATCCGTACGAACCCGCGCGCCGCCCAGCGCTCCTCCAGCGTGGACACGGGGATCCGGACGAGGTGGCTGCCCTCGTCGGTGTGCAGGCGGGCGTAGTCTCCGTGCGCCTCGACGTAGGAGATGTCCGCGATCGCCACGAAGCGGGTGACCCCGCCCAGTTCGACGGCGATCTGGTCCGGTCCGCGGTCGGCGACGGTGACCTCGGCGAGCGGGTGGCGCGGCGCCGTCACGGCCCGTGCGCCCGCCACGGGGGCCGCTGCGGCCGGCCCGGCGGCCACCGGGCCCTCCTCGGACCGGCTCAGCTGCTCGCAGGCCCGCCGGACGGCCTCGGCCAGCCGCTCGGGGCGCACGGGCTTGAGTATGTAGTCCACGGCCTTCAGGTCGAAGGCCTGTACGGCGAAACCCTCGTGGGCGGTGACGAACACGATCAGCGGCGGCCGCGCGAACCCGGCCAGCAGGCGTGCGACGTCCAGCCCGGTCAGCCCGGCCATGTGGATGTCCAGGAACACCACGTCGATGCCGTCGGCCCCGTCGGGGCCGGACTCCAGCGCCCGGGTGACCCGGCGCAGGGCCTCGGTGGCGTCCGAGGCGCCTTCCGCGCGGCGTACCCGGGGGTCCGAGCGCAGCAGGTAGAGGAGTTCCTCCAGGAGCGGCTTCTCGTCGTCGACGGCCAGAACGCGCAGCATGCGCCCGAGTCTAAGGGGCGCGGCCCCCGCCCAGGGGGGATGTGGGCGAGGGCCGCGCGAACGGGGGTGGGGGGAGGGACGGCAGGGGCTACTGGACGGTGATGAGCTTGCCGTCGGGGGACACGGCGTACCAAGTGCCGCCCACGCCCTGGCCGTTGACGTCTCCGGGCTTCTTGTCGCCGGTGAAGGTGTACACGGGCCAGCAGTCGACGCTCTGCTGCTTCTGGCCGTCCGGGCGGTTGAGCACCGTGTAGTTCTTCTCGACGATCCCCTTGCCCTCGGCCTTCTCCACCGGCGCGACGACCGGCCACTTGGCCACGCAGTCGCCCACGCACTTGGAGGTCATCGGCCACTGGGTGTCCGGCTTGAACCGGTAGACGGTCATGCCCTTGCCGTCGACGATGTGCTCGCCCAGCTTGGGGTCCTTGGCCACCGACAGCTTCCCGTCGGCCTGGGCGGCGCCACCGGCCGGGGCCTCGCCCTCAGCCGGAGCGGCGGGCGCCGCCGCCGCCCCCTTGGCGGCCTTCTTGCCGTCCGGCCCGAAGGCGAACCAGACCCCGCCGACGCCCTGGCCGTTGACGTCGCCCGGCTTGGCGTCCTTGGCGTACCGGTACGCGGGCCAGCCGGCCACCGTCAGCTGCTTGCTGCCGTCGGTGCGCACGACCTCGCCCAGCAGCGCCGGGTCCATGCCGGACGCGGCGGTGACATCGCCCGCGGCGACCGCCGGCCAGGTCTTCGCGCAGTCGCCGTCGCAGTTCGACTTCGGCGGCTTGGCGGTGTCCTTGTCGAAGCGGTAGAGGGTGAGCCCGGCGCTGTCGGTGAGGACCGAACCCAGCTGGTCGTTGGGGGCGGCGGCCAGCTGTCCGGCGGGCCCCGTGCCCGGGGCGCCGTCGGCGGCGGCCGGGGCCTGCCCGTAGTCCTGGGCAGCGGCGGCGGCCCCCACCGGCTTGGTCGTGTCCGCGGCCTTGTCGTCCGTGGGGCCGCAGGCCGTTGCCGCGAGGACGACGACGATCGCGGCCGAGGCCAGGGTGGTTCCGCGCTTGATGCCCATCTTGATCTCTCCCACGTGTGGTGTGCTTCGTGTCCGCCACCGTGATGGCGTCAACTCTGCCCAGGACACGCCGCGGTGGGCGCGATCTGTTCACCCGCTCCGGTGTGGGCTGTTTCACTCAGCCGGGTCCGAACCCCGCGCGCCGCAGAGCCGTGGCCACAGCGAGGCCCAGTACCTGATGTCCGCTGTCGTTGGGGTGCAGCCCGTCCGCCAGGTGTTCGGGACCGAGCAGGTCGCGGCCCGGGAGCACGGACAGCCGGTCGTCCCCCGCGGCGATCCGGTCCCGGGCGGCGCGCTCCATGGCGTCCCGCAGGGCGCCGAGGGTGGCGCCGAGTCGGTTGGGAGTGCGCTCGGCGTCGGGCCGCAGGACGGGGGAGACCAGCAGGATCGGGGTCCGCGGGTGGCCCTGGCGGACGAGTTCGAGGAACGCCCGCGTGGTCTCGTACAGCAGGGGAGCCGAAAAGGGCACCCGGGACCAGCAGTTGGTGCCGAAGGCGAGCGTGAGGACGTCGGCGGGCAGGCCCGCCAGCTGTTCGGCGGTGGCCAGCTCACCGCGTGCGGCCCCCGCGTAGCCGAGGTTGACGGTGTCCCAGCCGAGCGCCCGCCCGGTGACGGCGGGCCAGCCGTGCGCGGGGCGGGTGGACCACCAGCCCTCGGTGATGGAGTCGCCGTGCACCACCCAGCGCGGGGCGGGCGGAGCCGGGGCGAGCGGGCCGCCGATCCCGCGCAGTCCGAGGATCAGGGGGGACTGGGTCTCGGGCGGGTGGATGGTGAACGGGCCGGTGCCGCCGCCCAGGCCGATGCGTACGACGGCCTCCGCGGCCGGGTCGGTGAACACCTCGGTGACGATCCCGTGCCGGTCCCAGAGCGCGAAGCCGTGCGCGAGGTCGCGCAGCGCGTCGGTGGGGCCGGGCACGGTCGCCCGGTAGCGGACCTCCACCGCCCGCGCGCTCTCGGTGGTGAACTCCAGCCGGACGCCGATGGGCAGGGTGGAGCGCTCACCGGTGTCCCAGGGCAGCCGCATGGTGTCGGCCGGGTCGGCGCGCACCGGCCGTCCCCGGTCCAGCCAGGCGACGCCGCGCAGGAAGGGGAGCGCGTCCTGCCAGGGACACGGCTCGTCGGGGTGGCGCCGCAGCCCGGCCGACCACGCCGGTCCGGCGGGCTCGCCGGGCAGTCCTGGCCCTTCCAGCCCCTCGGGGCCCGCCGGCCCTGCTGGTCCCGCTGGTGTCACTGGTCGCCTCCGATCGTCGGATACGGGAACGGCCCGCGGGTCCGCACCACCCCCGGTGCCACCGCGTTCACCCGTACCCCGCGCGGGCCCCGTTGCACCGCCGCGGAGCGGACGAATGCCGCCGGTCCGGCCCGGGCGGCACCCCGCGTGATCCGGGAGGGTCCGGGGCGGCACACGCTGCGACAGATCTGACGAAGTGTCAATGAACGGGCTTCCGGGAGACCTGCGCAGCGATCGATCATCCATACGCAACAAACGACTGTCGGTGACAGATCCGCGCAATGATCGTGCGCCAATGTGCAAGGATGGTGCATTACGGGCGGTATCTCTCAGCTCGTAGGCTCACTCGCTGTACGTGGAGTGGCGTGGACCGCCTGCTCGGCGGTTCCCCATGCCCAGGCTGGCTCCTGCCCGCCCGCTCCGGACCGCTGCGGTCGAAGCCTTATCCCCACCCGCAGTGTCAAAGGAGTCACACGTGCTCGAAACCGGCCAGGCGCCACCGCTCACGTCCGAGCCCAGTAGGCCCGTCCACCCGCTGATGCGCCGCAAGCCCGTCGAGCAGCTCGTCGCCGAGGGCGGCCAGGGCGAGGGCGGCACGCTGCGCCGCTCGCTCACCATGTGGCAGCTGACGATGATCAGCATCGGCGCCACCCTGGGCACCGGCATCTTCGTGGTCCTCGGCACCGCGGCCCCCAAGGCCGGCCCCGCCGTGACGATCTCCTTCGTCATCGCGGGCCTGACCGCCCTGTTCTCGGCGCTCTCCTACGCGGAGCTGGCCGGATCGGTCCCGGTCTCCGGGTCCTCGTACTCGTACTCCTACGCCACCATGGGCGAGCTCATCGCCTGGATCTGCGGCTGGTGCCTGGTCCTGGAGTACGGCGTGTCCGTCGCGGCGGTCGCCGTCGGCTGGGGTGAGTACCTCAACGAACTGCTCGACGGGACGATAGGCATCACCATCCCCGAAGCGGTCTCCGCACCCCTCGGCGACGGCGGTCTCATCAACCTGCCCGCGCTGGTCGTGGTCCTCCTCGCCATGGTCTTCCTGATGCGCGGCGCCAAGGAGAGCGCCCGGGTCAACTCGATCATGGTCGGCGTGAAGATCGTCACCCTGCTGCTCTTCATCGGCATCGGCTTCATGGGCATCAAGGCCGGCAACTACGCCCCGCTCGCCCCGCTCGGCGTCACCGGCATCAGCGCCGCCGCCTCCACGCTCTTCTTCTCGTACATCGGCTTCGACGCCGCCTCCACCGCCGGTGAAGAGGCCAAGAACCCCAAGCGCGACCTGCCCCGCGCGATCATGCTCTCGCTGCTGATCGTCACCGTGCTCTACGTCCTCGTCGCCTTCGTCGCCGTCGGCGCCATGCCGTGGCAGGACTTCGAGGGCACCGAGGCCGCGCTCGCGCAGATCATGACCGACGTCTCCGGCCACACCTTCTGGGGCGTCGTCCTCGCCGCCGGTGCCGTCGTCGCCATCGCCTCCGTCGTCTTCGCCGTGCTCTACGGCCAGACCCGCATCCTCTTCGCCATGTCCCGCGACGGCCTCGTCCCCAAGGTCTTCGCCAAGGTCAACGCGAAGACCGGAGCCCCCCGCGCCAACGTGGTGATCGTCTCCCTCTTCTGCGGAGCCCTCGCGGCCTTCATCCCGCTCGGCAAGCTGGCCGACGCCACCAGCATCGGAACCCTCTTCGCCTTCGGCCTCGTCAACGTCGCCGTCATCATCCTGCGCAGGACCCGCCCGGACATGCCGCGCACCTTCAAGGTCGCGCTGTTCCCGGTCACGCCGATCCTCGGCGTCATCGCCTGCGGCTACATGATGTTCAGCCTCGATACCGCCACGTGGATCGTCTTCGGTGGCTGGATGATCGCAGGCCTCGTGTTCTACTTCCTGTACGGCATCCGCCGCTCCCGACTGGCCACAGCAGAGAAGTGATCCACCCGCAGTGCGACTGAACGATCTCGACGAACGCATCGTGCACGCCCTCGCCGAGGACGCCCGGCGTTCCTACGCGGACATCGGCTCCGAGGTCGGTCTCTCGGCCCCCGCCGTGAAGCGGCGCGTGGACCGGCTGCGTGCCGAAGGCGCCATCACCGGCTTCACGGTCCGGGTGGACCCGGCCGCGATGGGCTGGGAGACCGAGGGCTTCATCGAGATCTACTGCCGCCACAACACCTCGCCGGACGACATCCGGCGAGGGTTGGAGCGGTACCCCGAGGTGGTGGCCGCGTCGACCGTCACCGGCGACGCGGACGCCCTCGTCCAGGTCTTCGCCTCGGACATGCGCCACTTCGAGAGGGTCCTGGAACGCATCGCGGGCGAGCCGTTCGTGGAACGCACCAAGTCGGTGCTCGTCCTCTCCCCGCTCCTGCGCCGCTTCACCTCGGGCGCCCCGGCCTAGGTGTTCTGTCCGGGGAGGTTGTGGACGGGTGATGCAGGTCTCGGTTGAGGGATCTTGAAATGGGTGAGGGCCTTCTGGCCTGGTGTGGATTGCGACATCTGCACCGGCGACCAGAAAGGCCCTCGTGCCCCACCGTAATGCACCCCTGACCGAGACCGGACGACTACGCCTGGCCCGTTGTGTGGTCGTGGACGGCTGGCCCCTTCGGCGGGCTGCCGAGCGTTTCCAGGTCTCGCCGACCACCGCCCAGCGGTGGGCTATCCGCTACCGGGCCCTGGGCGAGGCCGGTATGGCCGACCATTCCTCCCGACCGCACCACAGCCCTCGCCGGACCGCGACCCGCACCGAACGCCGGATCATCAAGGTCCGCATCCAGCGGCGGTGGGGTCCGGCCCGCATCGCCCACCTGCTGGGCCTGGCGCCCTCGACCGTGCACCGTGTGCTGGCCCGGTTCGGCCTGGCCCGCCTGACGCATCTGGACCGGGCCACCGGCCGTGTCATACGCCGCTACGAACGTGAGCGTCCGGGCGAACTCGTCCACGTCGACATCAAAAAGCTCGGCAACATCCCCGACGGCGGCGGCCACAAGACCCTCGGCCGGCAGGCCGGCCGCAAAACCAAGACCGGCGTCGGCTACCAGTACATCCACACCGCCGTCGACGACCACTCCCGCCTCGCCTACAGCGAGATCCACGCCGACGAGAAGAAGGAAACCGCCACGGCCTTCTGGAGCAGGGCCCAGGCCTACTACGCCAGTGCCGGAATCACCGTCGAACGGGTCCTGACCGACAACGGCTCCTGCTACAAGTCCCACGCCTGGCGTGACCTGCTGGCAGCGGCCGGGATCGCCCACAAGCGAACCCGGCCCTACCGGCCCCAGACCAACGGCAAGGTCGAACGACTGAACCGGACCCTGCTGGACGAGTGGGCCTACGCCCGCCCCTACCGCTCCGAGCAGGAACGACGCGACGCCTTCCCCCAATGGCTACACACCTACAATCACCACCGCGGACACACCGCGCTCGCAGGCAAACCACCCGCCAGCCGCGTCCCCAACCTCACTGGGCAATACACCTAGGCCGGGGTACGCACACCCACGAAGAGGGGGCTGCGGCGCAGGGTGAAGCCCATCGCCCCGTAGAGCCGCACGGCCCCGGTGTTGTCCGCCGCCGCGTGCAGGAACGGCTGATCCCCGCGTTCCCGGACCTCCGCCGCGACCGCGCGTACCAGCCGGTCCGCCAGGCCCCGGCCCCGGTGGTCCGGGTGCGTGCACACCGCGCTGATCTCCGACCAGCCCTCCGGCCGCATCCGCTCCCCGGCCATCGCGACCAGCCGGCCCTCGTGGCGGATCCCGAGGTACGTGCCCAGCTCGACCGTACGGTCCAGGAACGGGCCTGGCCGGGTCAGCCCCACCAGCTCCAGCATCTCCGGTACGTTATCCGGCCCGAGCGGCACCGCATCCGGCGCCGCCACCGCCCGAACGCCGCGCCCGTCCAGCTGCACGCCCGCGACCTCCACCAGCGTCTGCCATCCCGGCGGCGGGGTCAGCAGCCCGGTCACCCAGACCTCCTGCCCCGGACCGGCCAGCTCGGCCAGATCCGCCCACGCCCGCGGATCCAGGGGATCGGCGAGCGCCGCGAAGGGGGAGGTGTCCGGCGTGTACCGGGCCGCCAGACCGGCGGGCGCGAACTCGGCGAAATCCCGGTGCGTCCCGGTCAGCGCGGCCCAGACCGGATTGTCGAGGACCTCACTGCCGTTCAGCGTGCCGCTTTCGGGGGACATCGGTGGGGGACTCCTTCCACGGGCGGCGGCGTCCGGGTCGTGGCCGCCTTCTTGACGGCCTCCGGCGCCACCACGAGACTGCGGGGGACGGCCAGGACGGACGGCGCCCGCCACCGGAAGCCTAACCAGCACCGGACGGGAGCGGCCCAGGACAGGGACGGGGGTGAGCGGCGGTGGACACGGCCCGCACGGCAAAGACGGCCCGGCCCACGGACACGGCCCGGCCCGCGGACACGGCCCGGCCCACGGACACGGCCTGGACGGCGGAAACGGACACGGACGCGCGCGCCCGGACCCGCCGACGCTGGTGGCTCACCCGGCGCCTGCACATCGACCTCCTGCGGGTGTGCAGCGCATTCGGCCCGCGCGGCTGACCCCTCAGAGACGAGTGACCCGGACCGGGAGCGCGCACCGCGCCGCCCCCGGGCCCAGCCGTGTTGTCCTCCACCCCGGGAGCGTCATGTCGCACACCGTCCTGCCCCGCACCCCCCTGCCCCGCACCGGCCCGGCGCCCGCCCCGCGCGGCCGCATCGGAGCCGGTTTCTCCCCCGTACCGCACCGCTACCACCTCTACCTCCGCGCCGGCTGTCCCCGCTCCCGGCGGATCACCGGCGCCCTCGCCGAGCTGGGCCTGGCCCGCGCGGTCACCGCCACCGTCCTCGGCGCGGACCCCCGGGCGGCCGACCACGGCGCGCTCCGCCTGGCCTACGAGGCCACCGGACACCACTTCGACGGCGCCCTGACCGTCCCCGCCCTCGTCGACACCTGGAGCGGCCGCGTCGTCTCCGACCACACCCCCGACATCCTCGACGACCTGCGCTTCCTGGCCGCCCACCCGGCCTTCCGCACCGGCTCGTAGCAGGCCGGCGCACGGGTCCACGAGGAAGGCGCGGGGCACCCGCGCAACGAATCACCGCGCCGACGGGGGAACACGCAACGAATCGATGCGCGGAGCGCAACGCTCACGGCTTGTCCGGGTCGAACGCGCGAACGTACCGTTTGATAACCCCCTTCCCGCCTGTCACAGAGGTAGCCCATGCCCCCGCTGCGCACCGCCCTCCTCCAGAGCTCCGGCGTTCTCGGCGACACCGCCGAGAACCTCAAGGCGCTCGACGAGGCAGCCGCGCGCGCCGCACAGAGCGGGGCCGGGCTCCTCGTGACCTCGGAGATGTTCCTCACCGGCTACGCGCTGGACCTCCAGGACATCCCCGGCCTCGCCGAAGCGGCCGACGGCACCTCCGCCCAGGCCATCGGCGAGATCGCCCGCCGCCACGGGATCGCGGTCCTGTACGGCTACCCCGAGAGCGCGGACGGCGTCGTCTACAACGCCGCCCAGCTCATCGGCCCCGACGGCGCGGCGCTGGCGAACTACCGCAAGACCCACCTCTTCGGCTGCTTCGAACAGGACGCCTTCACCCCCGGCGACACCCCCGTCGTCCAGGCGGACCTGAACGGCCTCCGCATCGGCATCATGATCTGCTACGACGTGGAGTTCCCCGAGAACGTCCGGGCGCACGCGCTCGCCGGTACCGACCTCCTCCTGGTGCCGACCGCGCAGATGCACCCGTTCCAGTTCGTCGCCGAACAGCTGGTCCCCGTAAGGGCCTTCGAGAACCAGATGTACATCGCGTACGTCAACCGCACCGGCCCGGAAGGCGAGTTCGAGTTCGTCGGACTCAGCTGCCTGGCGAGCCCCGACGGGGTCACCCGGACCCGGGCCGGACGCGGCGAGGAGCTGGTGTTCGGCGAGGCCGACCCCGAGCTGCTGTCCGCCTCGCGCGAGAACAACCCGTACCTGCGCGACCGCCGACCGGGGCTCTACGCCTCCCTCGTCTGAGCCCTCTTCCTCCCCCAGCCCTGCCGCAAGGAGACGTACCCCCATGACGTCCACGGTGCCCACCACCGCCGTCCCGCACAGCGACGGACAGCCGCCGATCACCATGTTCGGTCCGGACTTCCCCTACGCGTACGACGACTTCCTCGCCCACCCGGCCGGCCTCGGCCAGATACCGGCGACCGAGCTCGGCACCGAGGTCGCCGTCATCGGCGGCGGGCTGTCCGGCATCATCTCCGCGTACGAGCTGATGAAGATGGGCCTCAAGCCCGTCGTCTACGAGGCCGACCAGATCGGCGGCCGCCTGCGCACCGTCGGCTTCGAGGGCGCCGAGACCGAGGGCCTCACCGCGGAGATGGGCGCCATGCGCTTCCCGCCGTCCTCCACCGCCCTGCAGCACTACATCGACCTCGTCGGCCTGGTCACGGAGCCCTTCCCGAACCCGCTCGCCGAGTCGACCCCCTCGACGGTCGTCGACCTCAAGGGCGAGACGCACTACGCCGAGACGATCGCGGACCTCCCGCAGATCTACCGCGACGTGTCCGCCGCGTGGAACGCCTGCCTCGACGAGGGCGCCGACTTCTCCGACATGAACACCGCGATGCGCGAGCGGGACGTCCCGCGCATCCGCGAGATCTGGGCGAAGCTCGTCGAGAAGCTCGACGACGAGACCTTCTACGGCTTCCTCTGCAAGTCCGAGGCCTTCAAGTCCTTCCGCAAGCGCGAGATCTTCGGCCAGGTCGGCTTCGGCACGGGCGGCTGGGACACCGACTTCCCGAACTCCATCCTGGAGATCCTGCGCGTCGTCTACACCGAGGCCGACGACCACCACCGCGGCATCGTGGGCGGCTCGCAGCAGCTGCCGCTGCGCCTGTGGGAGCGCGAGCCCGAGAAGATCGTGCACTGGGCCCAGGGCACCTCGCTGTCCTCCCTGCACGACGGCACCCCGCGCCCGGCGGTCACCCGCCTGCACCGCACGGCCGGCAACCGCATCACGGTCACCGACTCCTCCGGCGACATCCGCACGTACCGCGCCGCGATCTTCACGGCCCAGTCCTGGATGCTGCTGTCGAAGATCGAGTGCGACGACACGCTGTTCCCGATCGACCACTGGACGGCGATCGAGCGCACCCACTACATGGAGTCGTCCAAGCTGTTCGTCCCCGTCGACCGGCCGTTCTGGCTGGACAAGGACGAGGAGACCGGCCGTGACGTCATGTCGATGACGCTGACCGACCGGATGACCCGCGGCACGTACCTGCTGGACAACGGACCGGACAAGCCCGCCGTCATCTGCCTCTCGTACACCTGGTGCGACGACAGCCTCAAGTGGCTGCCGCTGTCCGCGAACGAGCGGATGGAGGTCATGCTGAAGTCCCTGGGCGAGATCTACCCCAAGGTCGACATCCGCCGTCACATCATCGGCAACCCGGTCACCGTGTCCTGGGAGGACGAGCCCTACTTCATGGGCGCGTTCAAGGCCAACCTGCCGGGCCACTACCGGTACCAGCGCCGCCTGTTCACCCACTTCATGCAGGACCGCCTCCCCGAGGACAAGCGCGGCATCTTCCTCGCGGGCGACGACATCTCGTGGACGGCCGGCTGGGCCGAGGGCGCGGTCCAGACCGCCCTCAACGCGGTCTGGGGCGTCATGCACCACCTCGGTGGCTCCACGGACTCCACCAACCCGGGCCCGGGCGACGTCTACGACGACATCGCCCCGGTCGAACTCCCCGAGGACTGATCCTCCGGTCCCATGATCACGGGCCGCCGCCCCGCGCCGTCAGCACGCGGGCCGGCGGCCCGTTCTCCATGTCCGGGCCGGCGGGCGCGCCGCCGGACCGGGTTCCTGCGCGGGTCGCGTTCGGCGGCCGCCTCCGCCGAGGCCCGGCAGGCAGCCGTCCGGGGCTCACCCCGCAGCCGGCCATCTGCGCTGTGCGATGCGGTGGAACACGTCGATGAGGTCCTCGATCTCCTGCCCGTGCGAGGTCACCGACCAGTCGTCCGCGTATCCGGACCGCATCAGCTCCTGGGACAGGAACTCCAGCATCGTGTCCGTGGCGAAGTCGTCCGGCGCCCTGGGGGACGTGGCGATCTCGGTCGCCTCCGGATGCCATGCCGTGAGGTCCAGCAGGGACTGGTGAAGCTCCGGGCCGCCACGGAACCAGCGGGGGACGGTGCGGTTCTGCTCGCTCATTCTTCCTGCCATTGAGCAGAGCGTAGTGAAGACGCCCGAGGCGGCCCCGAGGGGGTACCAGCGGGACCGCGCCGACGGCGCGTGGCCGCGGGGCGGGTCAGCCCCGCGGGGTCAGCAGGCAGCGGCCCACCAGGCCCACGCCCGCGTCGAGCGAGTCCGTGAACTCCTCGGCCAGTTCAGGCGCCCGGCGCAGCGTCCACAGCAGGCGGGCCGCCGACCAGGCCCCGGCGCGGGCGCGCTCCAGGCTCCACGAGCCGACCAGGTGGGTCAGCGGGTCGGCGATCTCCAACAGGTCCGGGCCCGGCATCAGGTCCTCCCGGATGTGCTCCTCCAGGGAGACCAGCGTGTCCCCGACCCGGTCGAAGTCCGCCTCCAGAGCACGCGGTTCACATCCCAGCTCACCGCACGTGGCGACCACCGCCAGCGCCAGGTCGTGGCCGATGTGCGCGTTGATCCCGGCCAGCGCGTGCTGGAGCGGGCGGATCCCGGGGTGGCGGCGGTACTGCAGCAGCGGACGCCAGCAGGCCGGGGCCCGCTCCGCCTCGACCGCCGTCAGGTACCGCTCCGCGAACCGCACACTGAGCGTCTCCGCCCGCCGGGGCGCCGGGAAGGCGCCGTGCTCGATCCGCCGGTGCAGGGTCTCCGTCACGGTCAGGTAGACCCGGTTGAAGACGGCGACACCGTCCTGCGGCGGGAGCCGCTCCTCCAGGGCGCGCATCCGCGCCAGCACCGCTTCCATGGGGGCAGAGTCGCAGGCGCCGACGCGGATCCGGGGAACTTGGCCGTACGCTTCCCCGGTTCGGGCGAAACCCCGTCAACGGGGCTTGTCCTGGCCGCCCCCGGGGCCGTCGCCGGTGTCGTAGCCCGAGGTGCCCTCGTCGAGGAGGGGCTCCTGCTTGAGGTGCGCGGGCGCGAGGAACCGCAGCGCGTGGTAGCCCGTGATCACGACGACCGTGCCCAGCGCGATGCCACCCAGCTCGAACGTGTCGGTGATCTGCAGCTTCACCCCGCCGACGCCGATGATGATGCCCGCCGCGGCCGGCACCAGGTTCAGCGGATTGCGCAGGTCCACCCCGCCGTTGATCCAGATCTGTGCGCCGAGCAGGCCGATCATCCCGTAGAGGATGACCGTGATGCCGCCGAGCACCCCGCCCGGGATCGCCGCGACGATCGCACCGAACTTGGGACACAGCCCGAAGAGCAGCGCGAAGCCCGCGGCCGCCCAGTAGGCCGCCGTGGAGTAGACCCGGGTGGCCGCCATGACACCGATGTTCTCGGAGTAGGTGGTGTTCGGCGGACCGCCGACCGCCGTGGACAGCATGGACGCGGCGCCGTCCGCCGCGATCGCCGTACCCAGCTCGTCGTCGAGCGGATCGCCGGTCATCTCGCCCACGGCCTTGATGTGGCCCGCGTTCTCGGCGATCAGCGCGATCACCACCGGCAGGGCGATCAGGATCGCCGACCACTCGAAGGCGGGCGCGTGGAAGGACGGGAGCCCGATCCAGTCGGCCTTGGCCACCGCCGAGAGGTCGAGGCGCCAGTGGTCGACGGCCGCCTCCCCGCCCAGCGTCGAGTGGATCTTCCCGAAGAGCAGGTCGGAGATCCAGGAGATCCCGTACCCGAAGAGCAGGCCGAGGAAGATCGCGATCCGCGACCAGAACCCGCGCAGGCAGACCACGGCAGCCCCCGTGAACAGCATCGTCAGCAGCGCCGTCCACTGGTCCTGCGGCCAGTACGTGCTCGCCGTCACCGGCGCCAGGTTGAAGCCGATCAGCATCACCACCGCGCCCGTCACGATGGGCGGCATCGCCGCGTGGATGACGCGGGCACCGAAGCGCCGGACCACCAGGCCCGCCAGGAACAGTGCCACGCCCACGACGAAGACGGCGCCCGTGACCACCGCACTGTCCCCGCCGGCGGCCCGGATGGCCGCCGCCACACCGACGAAGGACAGCGAGCAGCCCAGGTACGAGGGGACCCTGCCGCGGGTCGCGAGGAGGAAGATCACCGTCGCGACACCGGACATCATGATGGCCAGGTTCGGATCCAGGCCCATCAGGACCGGAGCGACGAAACTCGCACCGAACATCGCCACGACGTGCTGCGCGCCCAGCCCGGCGGTCCGCGGCCACGACAGCCGCTCATCCGGCCGGACCACCGCCCCGGGGGCGGGAGTCCGCCCGTCTCCGTGCAGGGTCCAGCCCACGCCGAGGCCCATGTTCCACTCCGTTTCTCCGGCTGCTCACACATCGAGGCCGCAGCGCACGGGTGCGTGCCGCTGCGGCCAGTCGACATGTTACGGCCGGGTTTGAGCAGGTTCGTCGAGGTCGGTGGGGCCGGATTTCGCCGACACCCCGCCGAGACCGGCCCCAGCCTGCCGCACCGGCGGTCCCTGGCGCAGTACCGCGGCACCCGCGACCAGTGCGAACGCCAGCAAGGTCACCAGTCCGAAGGACACCACCAGCGAGGTCGCGTCCGCCACCGCGCCGATCGCCGACGGCGCGATCAGCCCCGAGGTGTACGTGATCGTCGCGACACCGGCGATCGCCTGCGCCGGAGCCGGGCCGCTGCGTCCCGCCGCCGCGAAGGCCAGCGGGACCACCACCGCGATCCCGAGCCCGATCAGCCCGAACCCGGCCAGCGCGCCCGCCGGATGCCGGACCCCGACCACGAGCAGCCCGCCCGCGGTGGCGACCAGCCCGCCGGCCCGGACCGTGCGCACCGCCCCGAACCGGTCCACCACCCGGTCACCGACCAGCCGGGCCACGGCCATCGTGAGGGCGAAGGCGGTGGTGGAGGCCGCCGCCAGGCCCGCGTCCGTGTGCAGGACGTCCCGCAGGTAGACCGCCGACCAGTCCAGGCTCGCGCCCTCGGCGAACACCGCGCAGAAGCCGACGGCCCCGATCAGCAGCGCCGACTTCGGCGGCAGCGCGAAGTGCGGCGGCGCCTGAGCCTCCTCGTCGGCCCTCAGGTCCAGCACGCCCTGTACGGCGAACAGCCCGCCCGCCGTCAGGACCAGCGCGGCGACCAGGTGGTGCAGCCGGGCGTCGACCCCGGCGTGCGCGGCGACGGTACCCGCGGCCGAGCCGAGCAGCGCGCCCACGCTCCACATGCCGTGCAGCGAGGACATGATCGAACGGCCCAGCCGGTTCTCGGTCTCCACGCCCAGCGCGTTCATCGCCACGTCCGACATGCCGGCGGTGGCCCCGTAGACGAACAGTACGAAGCAGAGGGCGGGCAGGTTCGGGGCGAGGCTCGGCAGGATCAGCGACAGGGTCCACAGCGAGAGCAGCACCCGAAGCGCGGTCCGGGCGCCGAGCCAGTGGTTGATCCGGCCCGCCAGCGGCATCGCGAGGGCCGCGCCCACGGCGGGCGCGGCGAGGGCCAGACCCAGAGTGCCCGCGCTGAGCTGGGCGTTCTCCTGGATCCAGGGGATGCGCGTGGCGAAGGAGCCGGTGACGGCGCCGTGGATGCAGAAGACGGCGGCGATGGCGTAGCGGGCATGGCGCAGGCGCGCCGGGCTGAGGTCGGTGTCCCCGGTCATGAGGATTAAACTATCAGGGACCCTGCCTGATAGATAATGGGCCCGACTCCCTAGGATGGGCTCCGTGACTCCTGCCCCCACCACGACCCCGGCACCGTCCCCCGCCTCACCCAGCACGGCCCGGGCCATCAACGACCGCCTCGCCCTGCAACTCCTCCAGGAATCCGGGCCGCTGACGGCCACCCAGCTGAAGACCATGACCGGCCTCTCCCGGCCCTCGGTCGCCGACCTCGTCGACCGCCTCACCGAAGCCGGACTCATCGAAGTCGCCGGCGAATCCGGCGAACAGCGCCGCGGACCCAACGCCAAGCTCTACGGAATCGTCGCCGACCGCGCCCACCTCGCCGCCCTCGACGTCCGCACCGACCGGGTCACCGCCGTCGTCACCGACCTCCTCGGCCGCCCCCTCGCCGAAGCCGCCCTGCCCGTCGGCGCCCCCGAGGACGCGGTGGCCGCCCTGCTGCGCACCGCACGCGAGGCCGGCGCCGCCGAACTGCACACCGTCGTCATGGGCGCCCCGGGCCTCGTCGCCCCGGCCACCGGCGAACTCCGCGACACCAGCGGCCTCCCCGCCTGGCACCGGGACCTGGTCACCGCCCTGCAGCGGAGCCTGCCCGCGGTGGTCGTCGTCGAGAACGAGACCAACCTCGCCGCTCTCGCCGAGCAGCGCCTGGGCGTGGCCCGCGACCTGGACTCCTTCGTCCTGCTGTGGCTCGGCGCGGGCGTGGGCGCCGCCGTGGTCCTGGACGGCCGGCTGCGCCGGGGCGCCTCCGGCGGAGCGGGAGAGATCGGCTTCCTCCCGGTACCGGGAACCGCAGGCCTGCCGTCGGCCGAGGACTGCGCGGGCGGATTCCACGCCCTCGTGGGCCGCGAAGCCGTGACCGCGCTGGCGCGCGCCCACGGCTTCGCGGGCCCGGCGGAGGAGGCCGTGGCCGGAGCCGCGGGCGAGGCCTTCCTCGAAGCCCTGGCCGAACGGCTCGCGCTGGGCGCGGCGGCGGCCGCGGCGATCCTGGACCCGGGCTGCGTGGTCCTGGCGGGCGAACTGGGCCGCGCCGGCGGCCCCGCCCTGGCCGCCCGGGTCGCCCACCGCGTGGCGAAACTGACCCCGGTCCCGACGGAGATCCGCGCCACGACCCTGGGTGACCCGGCGGTCCTGGCAGGAGCCGAACTGGCGGCGCGGGAGGCTGCGCAGGCGGTGCTGTTCGGGGGGTAGGGGTGGGGGCGGCTCCCGCCCCGCGAAGTCCCCGACGTACCGTTCCGACCCCGGTCGGCCGGCCCCGCCCCTGCCGCCCCCGCCCCTACCGCCCCCGCCCGGCTTCAGGCGCCGCCGGCGCCGCCGACGCCGCGAACTGGGCGAACGTGAGGCGGCCCACCGCGTGGGACGGGGCCAGGTTGCCGCCGCGCTTGAAGCCCGCGTAGGCCTTGCCCGCCAGGGGGAGGGAGATCACCCGGCGGTGGCGGCCCATCGCGGTCAGGTAGGTGCGGGCCAGGTCGGGCAGCGTGTGGATCTCCGGGCCGCCCATGTCCGGGACCCGGCCCGACGGGGTCGGGACGGCCAGTTCTGTCAGCCGGTCCGCCACCTCGCCGACGGCGATCGGCTGGACCCGTACCCCGCTGGGCATCGGCACGAGCGGCAGCTTCGCCGCCATGTCCACCACCTGCGCCACCAGGTCGTGGAACTGGGTCGTGCGCAGGATGGTCAGGCCCAGCCCGGACGCCTCCAGCAGCCGCTCCACCTTCAGCTTCGTCCGGTAGTAGCCGAACGGCACCACGTCCACCCCGACGATGGAGATGTAGACGACGTTGGTCACGGTCCCGGCCCGCCGGGCCGCGTCGACGAGGTGCCGGGCGGCGGCCTCGTCGTCCTTGCCCCCGCCGCGCGTGTCGCTCGCGCAGTGCACGACCACCTCCGCGCCCGCCATCGCCACGTCCAGCCCGGTGCCGTCCGACAGGTCGACCGGGTACTCCGGGGCGTGCCGGCTCAGTGCGCGGACCTCGTGGCCCGCGTTCCGGAGCCGGTCCACGACCAGTACGCCGAGGGTGCCGGTGCCGCCGGTGACGAGGATGGTGCTCATGGGGTCCGCCTTTCGCCGATGAAGGTTCTTCCGCAGCGGAGACCGGAGGGCTCTCAGGAATGTGACAGCTGCCGCTGGAGGAACTCCAGCTTCTCCGGGTTGAGTACCGTGCTGAGCCCGCTGACCAGCCCGTTCTCGAATTCCACCAGGAGGACGCCCGTCCCGCCGAAGACGAGTGCCGGTACCCCGTTGATCTCCGCGACGCTGACCTGCAGGTCCCCGGCGAACTTCTTGAGCACCCCGATCGTGAACCGGGCCACCTTCTCCCGCCCCAGGATCGGCCGCAGCGCTGCACTGACCACGCCGCCGCCGTCGGAGACGAACCGGGCGTCGGCCGTCAGCAGCCCCTCCAGCCGGGCCAGGTCCCCGCTGCGCGCCGCCGTCATGAAGGTCTCCACGAGGCTCTGCCACCGTTCGGGGTCCGCCTCGAAGCGTGGCTCCGCCGCGGCCGGCCGCTCCGCGGTCACCCGGCCGGCCGCCCGCCGGTAGAGCTGGCGGCAGTTGGCCTCGGTGAGGTCCAGGAGTCCGGCGATCTCCCGGTGGCTGTAGGCGAAGGCCTCGCGCAGTACGTACACGGCCCGTTCCACCGGCGTGAGCTGCTCCAGCAGCACCAGCAGGGCCATGGACACGCTGTCCCGCTGCTCCGCGGATTCCAGCGGGCCGAGGGTGCCGTCCCCGGTGAGGACGGGCTCCGGGAGCCAGGGGCCGACGTACGCCTCGCGCCGGACCCGCGCCGAGGTGAGGGTGTTGAGGCACAGGTTCGTGACGACCTTGGCGAGCCAGGCGCCCGGGTGCTCGATCTCCGCGCGGTCCGCCGACGCCCAGCGCAGGTACGCCTCCTGCACGGTGTCCTCGGCCTCCGCGGCCGAGCCGAGCATGCGGTAGGCGATGCCGAACATCCGGGGACGGTTTTCCTCGAAGTCCGCGTCGGACGCGGTGATGTGTGTGATCACCGCTGCAGCGTACGAGTCCGGTCAGGCGCGGAAAGAGCGAGGACCCGGTGGCCGCCGGGCCACCGGGTCCTCACGTTCACTCGTGGATCAGGGTGCGGGGGTCAGCAGGCGCCCTGGTCCTTCCAGACACCCCATTCGCCGGTGGTGCCGGGCTCCTCGTTCTGCGTCCACCACTGGGCCTTCCAGTTGCGGCCCTTGTGGGAGACGACGTCGCCGCTGTTGTAGATCGTGCCCGCCACGTACGCCGGGTTGGTGCAGGTCCCGCCCGGCGGCGTGGTCGGCGGCGTCGTGGGGGGAGTGGTGGGCGGGGTGGTCGGGGGAGTGGTGGGGGGAGTCGTCGGGGGCTGGGTGGAGCCGGGCTGGACCAGCGTCGTCCCGCGGGCCAGGTCGCCGGCGAGGGCGTAGGTGGTGCCGGAGATCTTCACGGTCCAGTTGGAGGGCGTGGACACCGGCAGGTAGTAGTTGAACGCCAGGTCGACGGAGGCGCCGGGTGCCAGCGTCTGCCAGGCCGGGAGCTTCAGGGAGACCCGCTGGAAGTCGCCCTTCAGGCCGCCGACGTTGGTGCCGGTGTGGCCGCTGCTGATCACGGTCGTACCGAAGCCGGACTGGTCGGAGGCGTTGTTCGGGGCGGAGGTGCCGTAGTCGAACTGGAACTCGGTGCCGCCGGGCAGCGTGGCGTTCGTGTTGTTGGTGATCTTCAGCTTCGGGGTGAGCGGGTAGTTGGAGTCGCCCAGCTTGAACTCGGTGAACTCCGTCCTGATGTCCACGGCCTGGGTCGGCAGGGCGGTGGCGCCCGCCTTCTTCGCGCCGTAGGGGGAGGCCGACTTGAACTTCTGGTACATCGTGTCGGTGAGCGTGTCGCCCATCTCGTACTGGCCCTTGGCCGCGTTGTACGTGTAGTCGCCCGCGAGCTCCCAGACCATCGTGCCGCCGATGCCCTTGTCGACCACGTAGTCGGCCTTGGCGGCCACCGACTGCTCGTCCTCGGTGGAGAGGAAGACCTTCTTCTGCGCGTTCCACAGCCACGGCGCCACCAGGGTGGAGTCGTACTTGCGGGCGTAGGTGCCGGTCAGCGTGGTGTTCGCCGGGAAGCCGTACTTGGTGACGTAGTCGCCGACGACGCCCTTCTCCAGGTTCTTGGCGTGCCACATCGGGTTGGAGCCCGCCGGGGACTCGGCCCCGTTGGTGTCCTTGTCGTGCCACAGGTTGTCGATGCCGACCGCGCCGTCGCCGCACTTGGTCAGGCCCGCTCCGGCGGGGCAGGTGGTGGCGGGGGCCTTGCCCCACAGGCCGTCGGTGCCGCCCTGCACGTTCTTGAAGCCGCGGGTGTAGTAGGGCAGGCCGATGTTGATCCGGCCGCCCGGCATCGAGCCGCGGAAGTAGTGGTACGCCCAGTCGGTGTTGAGGTAGCCGATGCCGCCGTACTGGGAGGTGGAGTAGACGCCGGCGGCGGCGAGTTCGCCGTCCTTGCCGTCGTCGAAGAGCGAGGCGTTGGGGCCGACGTACTCGTTCCAGGCGCCGTGCAGGTCGTAGGACATGATGTTGACGTAGTCCAGGTACTTCTGGATCTGGAACGTCTCCATGCCGCGCAGCAGGTAGCCGGAGGAGGGGGCGGCGACGGAGAGCAGGTAGTGCTTGCCGTCGTCGGCGCCCGCGCGGTCGAGCTTCTCGCGCAGGGACTTCATCAGGGCGGCGTAGCCCTGGACGAGGCCGGCGCGGCGGGCGTTGGCCAGCTGCCAGTCCAGCGGGTTGCCGGCGTCCTTCATGGTGGTGGGGTACTCGTAGTCGATGTCGACGCCGTTGAAGCCGTACTTGCGGACGAACTCGACCGAGGAGTCGGCGAAGGTGTCGATGCCGGCCTGGTTGACCGAGCCGTCGGCGTTCGTGGCCATGGAGTAGAAGCCGCCGGAGGCGACGCGGTTGCCGTCGTCGCCGAAGTAGCCGCCGGTCTCCGCCCAGCCGCCGACCGAGATCAGCGTCTTGACGTTCGGGTACTGCTTCTTGAACTTCGTCAGCTGGTTGAAGTGGCCCTTGTAGGGGAGGGCCGGGTCCATCTCGGCGCCGGCGACGCCGGGCCAGGTCATCCCGGTGGCGGCGTTGTTCACGCCGTCCGAGCCGACGGAGATCTTGTTGTCGGCGCCCACGTGGGCGAAGGCGTAGTTCAGGTGGGTGACCTTGGACCACGGGATGTTGTTGGCGAGGTAGGCGGGGGTGCCGTCCTTGCCGGTGCGCCAGCCGGTGAAATATCCGATGACGCGGCGCTGGTGGTCGGCGCCCATCTTCTCGCGGCCCTCGGTGTCGTAGACCGAGCAGTACGGGACGTCGACGCCGACGGTCTTGTACAGCCCGTTCGGGCGACAGCCCTCGTTGTCGGCCGCGTGCGAGACGCCGGCCGAGAGCCCGCCCACCAGGAGTCCGGCGATCGCTGCGCCGGATGCCAGGAGCATCGCTCTCGTACGTGTGGGGGACGGCATTGTGCCTCCTGGGGAGGGGAGGATGCAGGACACAACTGGACACAACATGAAGCAACAGAGGTGGTGCGAAAGCGTGTTGGCCCGTGACGTGTGCACATCTGACGGACCGTTCCCGGGAAGATGAAGGGAACGTTAAGAGGACTAGACCACCCCGTCAATAGGTCTGGACCAACCCCGCTCGACTTGACAAAGTCCGCATCCGTCCCGCCGCTCTTGTGAGCCAGCCCACACCGCATCACCCGCATGGCTGTCGATCGGCCGTGGCAGACTGGCTGGAGTACCAGTAGCAGCGCACTCCGGGGTCGGTGTAATTCCGAACCGGCGGTTATAGTCCGCGACCCGTCCGCAGCCAGCGGCCGGTTGACCAGGTGAGATTCCTGGACCGACGGTTAAAGTCCGGATGGGAGGCAGTGCGCGGCGGGCCAGTCACCGGTACGCCGCCGTCGGCGGTTCGTCGGCATATCCCTACGGATATGCCTGGTCGAACCGTTTTTCCGGCCTCGGCGTCCCCTGTGTGCTGTACCGCTTCATCTGTCGTATCCCGACAGGCCCCGGAGTCCGTGCCCGATGAGGCAGGAGGACCCGGTGGCGAACCACGCCGCGCACGCAGCAGCACCCGACGCGGACACCCGTGCCATGCGCCGAGCCATCGAGCTCGCCGCCTGCGGACTCGGCTCCACCAGCCCCAACCCGGTCGTCGGCTGCGTCCTCACCGACGCCTCGGGCGCGATCGTCGGCGAGGGCTGGCACGAGCGGGCCGGCGGCCCGCACGCCGAGGTCCACGCCCTGCGCGCGGCAGGCGGGGCCGCCCGCGGCGGCACCGCCTACGTCACCCTCGAACCCTGCAACCACACCGGCCGCACCGGTCCCTGCGCCCAGGCCCTCGTGGACGCCGGGATCACCCGCGTGGTCTACGCCGTCCCCGACCCGAACCCGCAGGCCAGCGGTGGAGCCGCCACCCTGCGCGCCGCCGGGATCGACACCACCGCCGGGCTCCTCGCGGACGAGGCGGAAGCGGGCAACGCCGCCTGGCTGACCTCCGTACGTCTGGGCCGGCCGCACGTCACCTGGAAGTACGCCGCCACCCTCGACGGCCGCAGCGCCGCCGCCGACGGCAGCAGCCGCTGGATCAGCTCCGCCGAGTCCCGCGCCGACGTCCACCGGCTGCGCGCCGAGAGCGACGCCGTCCTCGTCGGCGCCGGCACCCTGCGCGCCGACGACCCGCACCTCGCTGTCCGCGGTGTCGAAGGCGCCACGCAGCCACTGCGCATCGCCCTCGACGCCCGCGCCGCACTCCTGCCGACCGCCCGCGTCCTCGACGACGCCGCACCCACCCTGCTCGTCGTCGGCGAGGACGCCGACACCCGGCACCTGCCGGGCGTCGAACTGCTCCGGCTGCCCCTGCACGACGGCCGCATCGGCGTCCACGACCTCCTCACCCACCTCGACCGGCGCGGCGTCCGCTCCCTCCTGCTCGAAGGCGGGCCCACACTGGCCGGCGCCTTCCTCGAAGGCGGCGCCGTCGACCGCGTCATCGGCTACATCGCCCCGGCCCTGCTCGGTGCCGGCCCCGCGGCCCTCGCCGACGCCGGAATCAAGAACATCTCCGGTGCGCAGCGCCTCGACATCACCGAGGCCGTCCGCATCGGCCCCGATCTCCGCATCACCGCAGTCCCCGTCCCCGCTACCGCCACCACCGCCACCGCCACCAAGGAGCACTGAGTGTTCACCGGAATCGTCGAAGAACTGGGCGAGGTCACCGCTGTCGAGCAGCTCGAGGAAGCCTCCCGCTTCCGGCTGCGCGGCCCCCTCGTCACCGAAGGCGCCAAGCACGGTGACTCCATCGCGGTCAACGGCGTCTGCCTCACCGTCGTGGAGACGGCCGACGGCGAGTTCACCGCCGACGTGATGCAGGAGACCCTGAACCGCTCCAGCCTCGGCGCCCTGACCAAGGGCTCCCGCGTCAACCTGGAGCGCCCGATGGCGCTCGGCGGACGACTCGGCGGCCACCTGGTCCAGGGACACGTGGACGGCACCGGCGAGATCCTCTCCCGGACCCCCTCCGAGCACTGGGAGATCGTCAAGGTCGCCCTCCCCGCGAACCTCTCCCGCTACGTCGTCGAGAAGGGCTCCATCACGGTCGACGGCGTCAGCCTCACCGTGGTCGAGGCCGCCGCCGACTGGTTCACCATCAGCCTCATCCCCACCACCCTCGCGCTGACCACCCTCGGCATCAAGCAGAGCGGCGACCCGGTCAACCTGGAGGTCGACGTCCTCGCGAAGTACGTCGAGCGCCTGCTGGCCGCCGGCGTGAACCCGCTGCACGCGACGGGAGACGACCGGTGAGCGCCCTGACCTGGCTCAACGCGGAGGCCTTCACCGTCTTCGGCCAGAAGGTCATCTGGTCCGACATGATCGGCAACCTGATGGGCCTGGCCGCGCTCGCCCTCGGCTGGCGCCGCTCCATCTGGACCTGGCCCGCCCAGCTCCTCTCCGGCCTGATCCTCATCGCCGCCTACGCCTCCGCACACCTCGCGGGCGGCGTCGGCAAGCAGCTCCTCGTCATCGGCGTGGCCGTCTTCGGCTGGATCGCCTGGCAGCGCGGCAAGCAGCAGGCCCAGGACGGCTCCATCGCCGTCCGCACCGCCACCTGGACCGAGCGCGGCGTGCTCCTCGGCGGAGCGGCCCTCGGCACCCTCGCCGTCGGCGGCCTCTTCACCCTCTACCCGTCGCTGTCGTGGAGCCCCTGGGCCGACGCGTACATCTTCGTCGGCACCATCGTCGCGATGGTCGCCCAGGCCCGCGGCCTCGTCGAGTTCTGGTTCGCCTGGCTCCTCGTCGACCTGGTCGGCGTCCCCCTCGCCTTCAACAACGGACTGGCCTTCTCCGGCCTCGTCTACGTCGTGTACTTCGCCCTCGTGCTGTGGGGCGCCTACGACTGGTACCAGCGTTCTCGCACCACCCCCGCCCAGGCCCTGGAAGGAGCAACGGCATGACCACCCTCAAGCCCGTGCCCGACATCCCCGAAGAGACCTTCCGCCTCGACCCCGTCGAGCAGGCCATCCGTGACATCGCGGCGGGCCGCCCCGTCGTCGTCGTCGACGACGAGGACCGCGAGAACGAGGGCGACCTCGTCATCGCCGCCGAGAAGGCCACCCCCGAGATCGTCGCCTTCATGATGACGGAGTGCCGCGGCCTGATCTGCGCCCCCATGGAGGGCCCCGAGCTGGACCGGCTCGAACTCCCCCAGATGGTGCAGCACAACACCGAGTCGATGAAGACCGCCTTCACCGTCTCCGTCGACGCGAGCGCCGCCCACGGCGTCTCCACCGGCATCTCGGCCGCCGACCGCGCCACCACCCTGCGCCTGCTCGCCGACGGGGTCTCCGAACCCGGCGACTTCGTCCGTCCCGGCCACATCTTCCCGCTGCGCGCCAAGCCCGGCGGCGTCCTGGTCCGCAACGGCCACACCGAGGCCGCCGTCGACCTCGCCCGCCTCGCGGGCCTGCGCCCGGCCGGCGCCATCGTGGAGATCGCCGGCGAGGACGGTGTGATGCTGCGCCTGCCCGAGCTGATCCCCTTCGCGCGCAAGCACGGCCTGACGATCATCTCGATCGAGGACCTGATCGCCTACCGCCGCTCCGCCGAGCCCACCGTGCGCCGCGAGGCCGAGGTCAGCCTGCCGACCGCCTTCGGCGAGTTCACCGCCTACGGCTACCGCTCCACCGTCGACGGCGTCGAGCACGTCGCCCTCGTCCACGGCGAGATCGGCGACGGCACCGACATGCTGGTCCGCATGCACTCCGAGTGCCTGACCGGCGACATCTTCGCCTCCCAGCGCTGCGACTGCGGCCCCCAGCTGCACGCCTCCATGGAACGCATCAAGGACGAGGGCCGCGGCGTCGTCGTCTACCTGCGCGGTCACGAGGGCCGCGGCATCGGACTCCTGTCCAAGCTGCGCGCGTACGAACTCCAGGAGCGCGGCCGCGACACCCTCGACGCCAACCTCGAACTCGGCCTGCCCGCCGACGCCCGCGACTACGGCGCCGGCGCCCAGATCCTCGCCGACCTCGGGGTCCACGACGTGCGGCTGATGACCAACAACCCCGAGAAGTCCGACGCCCTCGTCCAGCACGGCATCACGGTCAGCAGCCGGGAGTCGATGCCGGTCGAGGCCGGCGAGCACAATCTGCGCTACCTGCGCACCAAGCGGGACCGGATGGGGCACGACCTGCCCTGGCTGGACGGGCCCGTCACCACCTCCGCCTGCGGCAACCAGTAGGCACGCACCACCACCCGTACACACATCCACACCACCCACCACGAACCACCGAGGAGCAGAGCTGTGAGCGGCAAGGGCGCACCCGAACTGAGCGTGAAGAACTGCGGAGACCTCCGAGTCGCCGTGATCGCGGCCCAGTGGCACGAGAAGGTCATGGACGGACTGGTCGACGGGGCCCTGCGGGCCCTGCACGAGCTGGGCATCGACGAGCCCACCCTGCTCCGGGTCCCCGGCAGCTTCGAGCTCCCGGTCGTGGCGAAGGTACTGGCCGGTCGCGGTTACGATGCCATCGTCGCCCTCGGAGTCGTCATCCGCGGCGGCACCCCGCACTTCGACTACGTCTGCCAGGGCGTCACCCAGGGCCTGGTACAGGTGTCGATCGACACCGGAGTCCCCGTCGGCTTCGGAGTACTGACCTGCGACAACGACGAGCAGGCGCTGGACCGCGCCGGCCTCGAAGGGTCGAACGAGGACAAGGGGCACGAAGCGGTCACCGCCGCCGTCTCCACCGCCATGACCCTGCGCACCGTCAGCGAACCCTGGCGCTGAGTGGCGACGGGGAACCCCGTATTCTGAGGACCATCATGGCTGACAAGACCCCCAAGACCTTCGAGGAGCTCTTCACCGAGCTCCAGCGCAAGGCCGCCGAAGGCGACCCCAGCACCTCCCGCACCGCCGAGCTCGTCCACAAGGGCGTCCATGCCATCGGCAAGAAGGTCGTCGAGGAGGCCGCCGAGGTCTGGATGGCCGCCGAGTACGAGGGCAAGGAAGCCGCCGCCGAGGAGATCTCCCAGCTGCTCTACCACGTCCAGGTGATGATGGTGGCGCGCGGGATCTCCCTCGACGACGTCTACGCCCACCTCTGAGTCCGGCACGCACACCCGCCCGTACAACCCGTAACCCACGCACCAAAGGAAGCCCCATGCTGCGCATCGCCGTCCCCAACAAGGGTTCACTCTCCGGACCGGCGTCGGCGATGCTCCATGAGGCCGGCTACCGGATGCGCAAGGAGTCCAAGGAGCTCGTGGTCGTCGACCCCGAGAACGAGGTGGAGTTCTTCTACCTCCGCCCCAAGGACATCGCGATCTACGTCTCCTCGGGCAAGCTCGACATCGGCATCACCGGCCGCGACCTGCTGCTCGACTCCGGCGCCAGCGCCGAGGAGATCCTGCCGCTGAACTTCGGCCGCTCCACCTTCCGCTACGCCACCACCCCCGGCACGGCGAAGGGCCCCGAGGACTTCGGCGGGATGACCATCGCGACCTCGTACGAGGGAATCGTCGCCAAGCACCTCGCCGAGAAGGGCATCGACGCCTCCGTCGTGCACCTCGACGGCGCGGTCGAGACCGCCATCCAGCTCGGCGTCGCCCAGATCATCGCGGACGTCGTCGAGACCGGCACCAGCCTGCGCAACGCCGGCCTGGAAGTCATCGGCGAGCCGATCCTCACCTCCGAGGCCGTCGTCATCCGCGGCAACGGCGCCGACGCCGGCGACCCGCAGGTCCAGCAGTTCCTGCGCCGCCTGCAGGGCGTCCTCGTGGCCCGCAGCTACGTGATGATGGACTACGACTGCCGCGCCGAGCACCTGGAGCGCGCGGTCGCCCTCACCCCCGGCCTGGAGTCGCCGACCGTCTCCCCGCTGCACAACGAGGGCTGGGTCGCCGTCCGCGCGATGGTCCCCGCCAAGGAAGCCCAGCGGATCATGGACGACCTGTACGAGCTCGGCGCGCGCGCGATCCTCACCACCTCGATCCACGCCTGCCGCCTCTGAGGACCGGCGTGCCCGACCGGCACGCCGCCTCCCGAACCGCACGCCACCTCCAGAAGGCACCGCACCATGGCCGAGTCCGCCGCCCAGCCCGCCACACCCACCCTGCCGGTCACCTTCCGGCCGACCCGTACCCGGGTCGTCCTGCTGGGCGTCGGCCTCGCCATGTTCACCACCATCACGGCCATCGCCCTGCTGCTGGAGAACCTCAGCCCGGGCGAGCGGATCAGCTTCGTCTTCACCGCCGTCCTGCTGAGCTCCGTACTCGTCCTGCTCAGCCGCCCCAAGGTGGTCGCGGACGAGTCCGGCGTCACGGTCGTCAACCTGACCAACACCCGCCGCCTGGAGTGGGCCCAGATCCTCCGGGTCAACCTCCGCCCGGGCGACCCGTGGGTGTTCCTCGACCTCAGCGACGGCACCAGCCTGCCCGCCCTCGGCATCCAGCCGGGCATCGCCAAGCAGCAGGCGATCGGCGACGCCCGCGCCCTGCGCACCCTCGCCGAAACCCACGGAACGGGCACCGGCGACCACTGAGTCGGCCGATCCCCACGGCTGCGTACCGTTGCGGCCGGGATCTCAATGACTACCCTGGTGGCGGGGCGCAGCTGTGCGCCCTCCCATCGGCCCCGGGACCTCGTGGCCCGTGGGCACCTGCGACTTGAGGAGTGACTCCCTCCAGCAATGGACGGATCGTCCGGTAATACCCGCGCCGCCCTCCCCTCGGAGGCGGCGGCATGACCATCCCGCTACTTCTGCTCGCGGCGGCCTTCGCCCTCATCCTCGCCAACGGTTTCTTCGTCGCCGCCGAGTTCGGCCTCGTCACCGTGGAGCGGCCCGAGGCCGAACGCGCCGCCGCCGACGGAGACCGCCGTGCCCGCACGGTGGTCAAAGCCCTGCGGGAGCTGTCCTTCCAGCTCTCCGGCACCCAGCTCGGCATCACCATCACCTCCCTCGTGGTCGGCATGCTCGCCGAGCCCGCCCTCGCCGCACTGCTGGCCGGGCCGCTCGCCGCGACCGGCCTGCCCAAGGGAGCCGTCTCCGGCGTCGCCGTCGTCATCGGCATGCTGCTCGCCTCCGCCGTCCAGATGGTCGTCGGCGAGCTCGTCCCGAAGAACTGGGCGGTCTCCCGGCCGCTCCAGGTGGCCCGCTTCGTCGCCGGCCCGCAGCAGGTCTTCTCCCGCGTCTTCCGTCCGGTGATCGCCGGGCTCAACGCCGTGGCCAACCGCCTCGTGCGGGCGCTCGGCGTGGAACCGACCGAGGAGATGGACTCCGCCCGGACCCCCGGCGAGCTGCTCTCCCTGGTCCGCCATTCGGCCCAGGCCGGCGCCCTCGAACAGGACACCGCGGACCTCTTCGTCCGCACCCTCTCGCTGGGCGAGCTGACGGCCCAGCACGTCATGACCCCCCGGGTGAAGGTCAGCGCCCTGATGCACACGGCCACCGCGGCCGACGTGCTCAACCTGACCCGCGCCACGGGCCTGTCCCGCTTCCCGGTCTACCGCGACCGCATCGACGAGGTCACCGGCGTCGTCCACCTCAAGGACGCCCTCGCCGTACCCGAGTCCGAGCGCGACCGCACGAGCGTGAGCCGGATCTGCGTCGCCCCGCTGCTCGTGCCCGGCTCCCTGCCTGTGCAGCCGCTGCTGGAGCGGCTGCGCAGCGAACAGCCGATGGCCGTGGTCGTCGACGAGTACGGCGGCACCGCCGGCGTCGTCACCCTGGAGGACATCGTGGAGGAACTCGTCGGCGAGGTCCGCGACGAGCACGACTTCGCGGAGGACGAGACACCCGAACTGGCCGCGGTGCCGGCCGAGGACGGCCGTCCCTCCTGGGAGGCCGACGGCAGCTGCCGGGTGCAGACCCTGCGCCGCATAGGCCTGGAAGTACCCGAAGGCCCGTACGAGACCGTCGCCGGCCTCGTCGCCGACCTGCTCGGCCGGATCCCCGCCCCCGGGGACCGCGCGGAACTCCCCGGCTGGAAGCTGTCCGTCCGCCGGGTCGGCCGCAACCGAGCCGAGCGGGTCCGCCTCGTCCGGCTGGCGGCGGTGCCCGCGGCCGGCGCGTACCGGCCCGGCTCCGCGGCCGACGGCACGTCCGCGCCCCAGCCGCAGCGGGCCGAGCTGGAAGGCGCCGCCCGGTGAACGCGCTCCAGCTCCTCTTCGCCCTGCTGCTGGTCCTCGCCAACGGCTTCTTCGTCGGCGCCGAGTTCGCACTCGTCTCCGTACGGCGCAGCCAGATCGAGCCCCTCGCGGCCGACTCCAAGCGGGCCCGCCAGGTGCTCCACGGCCTGGAGAACCTGCCCCGCATGATGGCCGCCGCGCAGTTCGGCATCACCATGTGCTCGCTCACCCTCGGCGCGGTCGCCGAGCCCACCGTGGCCCGGCTGCTGGAGCCCGTCTTCCACGCCGTCCACGTACCGGAAGGCCTGATCCACCCCCTCGGCTACGCGTTCGCGCTCACCGCCGTGGTCTTCCTGCACCTGGTGATCGGCGAGATGGTGCCGAAGAACCTGGCCATGGCCGCCCCCGAGAAGACCGCACTGTGGTTCAGCCCCGGCCTGGTCGCCTTCGCCCGCCTGTGCGGGCCGGTCACCACCGCGCTCGGCGCCTGCGCCGCGCTCGTCCTGAAGCTCTTCAAGGTGGAGCCCAAGGACGAGGTCGAGGCCGTCTACACCTCCGCCCAGCTGGGCCGGCTCCTCAAGGACTCCCGGCAGGCGGGGCTCCTGGAGCCGGTCGAGCAGGAGCGGCTTGAGGACGCGCTGGAACTGGGCAGCCGCCCCGTCACCGACGTCCTCCTCGGCCCGGACCGGCTGGTCACGGTCGGCCCGGCGGTGACCCCGCGGCAGATCGAGCAGCTGACCGTGCGCACCGGCTACTCCCGGTTCCCCGTCCGCGCCGACAGCGGAGCCTTCATGGGCTACCTGCACGTCAAGGACGTACTCGACCTGGAGGACCGGGAGCGGGCCGTCCCGCAGCGGGTCTGGCGCCGGATGACCACGCTGTGCGCCACCGTCCCGCTCGACGACGCGCTCGGCGTCATGCGCCGGGACGCCACCCACCTCGCGCAGGTGGCGGATCCGGCGGGCCGGGTCCTCGGCCTGGTCGCCCTGGAGGACGTCCTCGAAATGCTGGTCGGCGAGGTCCGCGACCCGGCCCACCGGGCCTACGTCCGCGGCGCCTGACGCGGTGATCCGGCCACGTCCTGGGGCCGCGGGCCCCAGGACGTGCCCCGCACGGCGAACCCGACCCGCCGGCCACGGCACTACGGCGCCGGCGGGTCGGGCCGTTCCTGGGGGCCGCGGCCCGACAGGACCTCTCCGTACGCCTGCATCAGGTCCGGCAGCCGGAGCGTCGCCAGGTCGTCCCGCGACGGCTCACCCGCGAAGCCCGCCAGCCGCAGGTCCCGGTAGGCGCAGCTCTTCTCGTACAGGGTCCGCAGGAAGCGGCCGTTGCCGAGCTCGTCGATCCAGCCCTGCTCCACCACGTGCCCGCTGATGCTGCGCAGCTCCTCCAGCGCCTCCTCGTCCCAGTGGTCCCCGTTCGCGTCCGCCAGTACCCCGCCGATCGCGGTCAGCTCCAGCGGCCGGTAGCTGGGGAAGTCCACCCGCGTGGTGAAGCGCGAGGACAGCCCCGGATTGGCGGCCAGCAGCCGGTCCATCCCGGCCGGGTAGCCCGCCAGGATCACCACCAGGTGGTCCCGGTTGTCCTCGGCCCGCTTCAGCAGCACCTGCAGGGCCTCGTCGCCGTACGCGTCACCCTTGCTGTAGCCCGAGTTCGACAGCGAATAGGCCTCGTCCACGAACAGCACCCCGCCGATCGCCGAATCGATCAGCTCGTTCGCCTTCACCGCCGTCTGCCCGAGGAACTCGCCCACGAGATCGGCCCGCTGGGCCTCCACCAGATGGTCGCCGCCGAGCAGCCCCAGCGCGTAGAAGACGCGGCCCAGGATCCGGGCCACCGTCGTCTTGCCCGTCCCGGAGGGACCCGAGAACACGAAATGCCGCTTCGGCGGCTGTACCGGCAGCCCCTGCCCCGCCCGCAGCCGCGCCATGTGCAGCTGCGCCGAGAGCGCCTTCACCTGCCGTTTGACCGGCTCCAGGCCCACCATCCGCTCCAGCTCCGCCAGCGCCTCGGCGAGCGCCGCCGGGTCCGCCGGGCCGGCCGGCAGCCCCTCGGGGGTGCCCTGCGGCGGGACCGGCGCCTTGCGCCGTACGCCCTCCACGCGGCCCGCCGGGGGAGGGGGCGGAGCCAGCGGATCGGGCTCCGTCTGGCCGTCCGCCGCGACGTCCTGGACGGGCCCGCCGCCCAGCGCGACCGCCGCGAAGTCCCCGCCGGCCGGGGACGGTCCGTGCCCGCTGTAGCCCCCGTACGCCGCGTACCCCGCCAGGCCCGCCAGATCGGCCACGCCGTCCGTGTCGTCGCTGTCCTCGATGGCCGTCAGCCGGGCCGCGGTGTCCATGAACGAGGGGTCCACCCGGTGCACCGCCCGGTACAGCGGCAGCGCCGCCGCACTGCGCCCGGTGCCCTCCCGCGCCCGCGCCAGCCAGTACCGCAGCTCCTTGCGCTGGGGCTGCTCGCTGCGGCACCGCATCAGCGCCGCCGCGAGCAGCGGCTCCGCCTGCCCGTACATCTCCAGCCGGACCCGGGCCATCCCGCCGAACAGCCCGGCCTCGATGCCCAGCAGCGGATCGTCGACCAGCGGCTCGGTGTGCCGGACCAGTTGCTCCCAGTCCTTGACCAGATAGGCCCGGCAGGCGTGCAGGAACCGGACCTGCGCGTCGGTGTCCACCGGCGGCAGCGCGGCCAGCGCCTGGTCCAGCTCGGGCACGTGGCGGCCGTCCAGCCAGTGCGAGGCGTGGGCGAGGAGCAGATCGCGCCGGCTCTCCAGCACCGGCTGCACCCACCAGCCCAGCCAGTACCAGGAGTTCAGCGTCCGGCGGTGCCGGGCGCGCTGCTCGCCGAACCGGTCCCGGTGGGCGTACATGCGAAGTAACGCGTTGCCGGTGTCGACCCGGAGCGCGTGCAGTCCCAGCCAGGCGTCAGCCATGGAGGGGTCGAGTCGTACGGCCGCCCGGAACTCCTCCTCGGCCTGCGGATAGGCGCCCATGGTGCAGGCGTCGACCCCGCGCAGCCAGGCGAGTTCGGCCGGGGCGTGCATGCTGCCCGGCGTGCCGAAATCCATCACGTCCCCCACAAGCCTGCCCCCGTGGTGCGCGGCAACCTCCGTGACGAGCACATGAGTTGCCCACTGCGCCGATGAAATCAGGGCTGCATCGTACCTGCGGTCACGCACCTTACGTAGGGCGCGACAGGTCCGGTTCCGGCGTGCGCCCCTGGGGCGACCGGTGACTCAGGGTGAAGAACCGGGGTCGATCGGCCTCGCGTGACACCGGCGGGGAGGGGTGCTCGCGGGCAGAACGAAGCCCCCGGTCACGGGGGAACAACCGGGGGCTTCGTGTCCGCGGCGGCCGGTACGGCCTCGCATTGAAAACGTAAGGCCGCTGCGGGCCCCGGGTCAAGCGGGTCGGGCAGGCCCCGGCGGAGCGGATTTCCGGGGGCGTTCAGGCCCGGGGGAGTTCGTCACTCCCGGTGACGGAAGCGGAGGTTCCTGCGGTCTCACGGGCCCCGGAAGACCACTCGTATCCCGTACCGCTCTGGCGTACCAGGGTGTCGGCGAAGGGGCGCGAAGGGTCGTGGGAGAAGTGCGCGCGCTCCGCGCGCTCCCATCCGTCCCAGAAGTCGGAAAGTTCACGCCCATCACGGTTTCGCCCCCGTCGCCAGGACTGCTCGCGCGGCGTCTCCATCCACAGCAGTCGCGCCAGCCGCGGCCGCAGCGCAGCCCGCCCCGCTCCCACCCCCTCGACCAGGACCACCGGCGCCGGCTCCAGCACCCGCTCCGGACCGAACCGGCGCGCCACCCAGTCGTACGGGGCCCAGTGCGCGGGCCGGCCCGAGGCGAGCGGCTCCAGCACCTGCGTGCGCAGCCGTTCCACCCAGTCGAACAGCTCCTCGTGGGTCGCCACGTCGTCCAGGTGCAGCACCGGCGCTCCCAGTACCTCGGCGAGCTGCCCCGCGAAGGTGCTCTTCCCGGATCCGGCGTGCCCGTCGATCCCGATCAGGCGTACCGGGCCGAGGGAGGGCGGGAGGGCGGCGAGCTCCCGGGCGAGCGGTTCGAGTGACCGCTGAGGCTGTTGTGACTGTTGTGACTCCACCCGACCAGCGTAGACAGGCCCGACACGACCCGTGGCTTCGGGCGGTCGCCCCCGGGAACTGGAAGGGTGTGAGGGCGGATGACACCCGCGCGCCACCGAACTGCCGAACTGCCGAACTGCCGACGTGTCGAACTGCCGACGTGTCGAACCACCGAACTGCCGAACTGCCGAACCGCCGAAGTGTCGAACTACCGAACTGCCGAACTACCGAACTACCGAACCGCCGAAGTGCCGACCCACCCTGGGGGAACACGCGATGACCGAACCCACGCCGCGCAGGTCCGTACTCGTCGCGGCGCTCGCGGTCGCCACCGCGGCCACCGCCGCCACCGTCTCCGGCGGCAGCGCCTCGGCGGCCCCTGCGACCCCTCCCACCCCTCCCGCCCCGCGAACCCCCTCCCGCACCGTCGACAACCGCTTCTGGTATTCCTACGGCCACTGGCTCGCCGGCACCCACCAGGGCACCACCGCCGTCGGCGGCACCCGCCCCGGCCTGGAGATCGCCACGGCCGTCGGCCGCACCGAGTACGCCGACCCGCACACCGGCCGCAAGAGCACCTGGGAGTACGCCACCTGGACCTCCCCCGTGCACCGCTCCAGCGTGCCCGCCACCGAGGCCATCGCCTCCTGGAACGCCCACACCCCGGCCGGGACCTGGATCCAGACCGAACTGCGCGGCACCTACACCGACGGCACCGCCACCCCCTGGTACGTGATGGGCCGCTGGGCCTCCGGAGACGCGGACATCCGCCGCACCTCGGTCGACGGCCAGAGCGACGGCAGGTCCACCGTCTGGACCGACACCCTGGCCCTCGACGCCCCGGCCGCGGCCGCCGGCCTGCGGATCGCGGCCTGGCAGCTGCGCCTCACCCTCCACCGCAGGCCCGGCGCCGAGCGGGGGCCCACCGTACGGCTCGCGGGCGCCATGGTCTCCGACGTCCCGGACCGCTTCACCGTCCCGGCCTCCGTCCCCTCCCGTACGGCCCACGAGCTGAAGGTCCCGCGCTACTCGCAGGAGGTCCACGCGGGCCGCTACCCCGAGTACGACAACGGCGGCGAGGCCTGGTGCAGCCCCACCTCCTCGCAGATGATCATCGAGTACTGGGGTGGCAAGGCCGCACCCTCCGCCCTGACCTGGGTCGACCCGAAGTACTCGGACCCGCAGATCTGCCACGCGGCCCGCTCCACCTACGACGCCGCCTACAAGGGCTGCGGCAACTGGCCCTTCAACGCCGCGTACGCCGCCACCTACCCCGGGCTGGCCGGAGTCGTCACCCGCCTCACCTCCCTGACCGACCTGGAAACCCTGGTCCGTTCCGGCATCCCGGCCATCACCTCCCAGTCCTTCCGCCCCGACGAGCTCACGGGCGCGGGCTACGGCACCGCTGGCCACCTGATGACCGTCATCGGCTTCACCGCCGCCGGGGACGTGATCGCGAACGACCCCAACTCGCGGGACAACCCCGCCGTGCGCCGTGTCTACCAGCGCGCCGAGTGGGAGAACATCTGGCTGCGCACCAAGCGCGTGGGGGCCTCCGGCAAGGTCACCTCGGGCTCCGGCGGCATCTGCTACCTCTACGCGCCGGCCCGCATGAGCCGGGCGCAGTACCAGGCACTGAGGTCGGTGGGAGTGCTGTGAGAAGGCCCCGAAATTTTCCGTTGACCAGGGGGTATGGATAGGCGGAACATAATGGGGTAAATGGCAGATAAAGGCTTCTCAGTAGGAGGCGGCCGGCCATGACCACCCATCCCAGCATCGAGCAACACCCCGACCTCGCCGAGATGCGCACGCGGTTCGAGCGGGTGACCAGCACTCCCCGGGCGCAGGCCGTCGAAGCTCTGGCCCTGATCACGGGCCTGTACCTGGCCGCCTCGCCGTGGATCGTGGGGTTCAGCGGCCTCACCCCGCTGGCCGTCAACAACCTGATCGTCGGCCTGGCCTTCTGCCTGTGCATGGGCGGTCTGGGCTCCGCCTACGAGCGCACCCACGCGATGGCGTGGACGGCGGTCGTCCTCGGTGCGTGGACGATCATCGCCCCGTGGGCCATCGCCGGTGAGATGGACACGACGCGAACGGTGGTCAGCAACGTGATCGCCGGAGGTGTCGCCCTGTGCCTCGGCCTCGCGATGGCGGGAATGGCGAGCCGCGACCGCGGGTCCCGGCCCCGAGCCTGACCGGAGCGCCGCAGACGGCGCCGGATGAACGAGCGCGCCGGGTCCCGTCCGGGGAGGTCGGGGCCCGGCCGTCTGTCGTTTGTCGTCTGCCGTCTGCCGTCTGCCGTCTGCCGTCTGCCGTCTGCCGTCTGCCGTCTGCCGTCTGCCGTCTGCCGTCTGGCGCCGCCGGGCCGGTGTCGGGGCCTGGTCGCCTCCCTGCTCCTGTCCTTGTATGTCGGTTTTGCGTGACACATGCCACCCATGGCGTCCCTACCGCGAAAGCCGCGAACGCTGGCACATTGGACGTCATGACTGCCGACAGCGCCACCCCCACCGCCGCGCCCCGGGACCTCGTCCGGACCGGAGGCCCCAAGGACGATTCCAGCTGGCTGGAGCACGTGCTCGGCTGGACCCTCGTGGTCGTCGTCGCCATGTTCGTCACCCAGGTCGGCTGGCTCTGAGCCCTCCCGGGGGCCGGGCGGCGGCCTGACGCCCCGGCCGCCGGAGGCCGCGGATCCTCCCCGTACGCCGCCCGACGCGCGGGGGAGCGCGCAACGAACTCGGTGCACAGGTCTGCCCTAGGGTGGGCGTCCTGTGGCAGTTCGAAGCTAGGGCTGAACTTGAATATGGGGCAACAGCGTGGCACGACCGGCCGATCGCAGGTGCGCAGGGCCGAACTCATAGCCACCGGGCGCAAGTTGTTCGCCGACACCGCGTACGACGCGCTCTCCGTGGACGACATCGCCAGACATGCGGGCGTCGCCAAAGGGCTGATCTACTACTACTTCGACAGCAAACGCGGCTACTACCTCGCCATCGTCGAGGACTCCGTGGCCGAGCTCGTCGCCCGGGCCGGAGCCGACACCGACCTCCCCGGCGCGGAACGCGTACGCCGCACCGTCGACGGCTACCTGCACTACGCCGAGCACCACCGCGCCGCCTACCGCACCATCGTCACCGGCGGCATCGGCTCCGACGCCGAGGTCCTCGCCATCCGCGACACCGTCCGCGAGCAGCTCGTCGCCACCATCGCCGAAGGCGCGTACGGACGCCGCACACTTCCGCCGATCGCCCGGCTCGCCCTCGTGGGCTGGCTCTCCGGAGTGGAAGGAACCACCCTGGACTGGATCGGAGCCCCGGACACCCCCGGCCGGCCCGACCGCACCCGGCTCGGAGCCCTGCTGGTGCGCCAGCTGCGCGCGACACTGGAGGTGATCGAGGAGTTCGTCCCGGAGTGTCCGGCACCTCCCGGCCCCGACGGGCCACTCGCTCCACTCGGTGATCTTGCCCCGGTGACGGGAAGCCCCTGATCGGGCATACTCAAGCCGCCGCAGCCGCTGAACAGCTCCTTCCGCAACCCGGGAGGGCACCATCGGCTGTGAGATTACCGAGACCCGGCGTCGCGTCCCACACCTCACGCGTCGCCGCCGTGCCCGACCAGGGAGGAGAGCGCCGCCATGACTGACCGCGCCCCGCAGCCGGTGGACCGACAGCTGCCCACCGAGGAGTCCCGGGACCTCCTCGCCCTCGTACGCGAGATCGCGCAGCGGGAGATCCGCCCCAAGGCAGCCGAGGAGGAGGACTCCGGCCGGTTCCCGCGGGAGGTCTTCACCCTGCTTTCCGAGGCAGGCCTGCTCGGCCTCCCGTACTCCGGAGAGTTCGGCGGCGGCGAGCAGCCCTACGAGGTCTACCTCCAGGCCCTGGAGGAGCTGGCCGCGGCCCGCCTGACCGTCGGCCTCGGCGTCAGCGTGCACTCCCTGGCCTGCCACGGCCTCGCCGGCTACGGCACCAAGGAGCAGCAGAGCGCCCACCTGCCCGCGATGCTCGGCGGCGGTCTGCTGGGCGCCTACTGCCTCTCCGAGCCGGCCGCCGGCTCCGACGCCGCCTCGCTCACCACCAAGGCGGTGCGCGACGGCGACGACTGGATCATCACCGGCACCAAGGCCTGGATCACCCACGGCGGCGTCGCCGACTTCTACACCGTCCTCGCGCGCACCGGCGCCGCGGGCCCCAAGGGCATCACGGCCTTCCTGGTCCCCGGGGACGCGGAGGGCCTGACCGCGGCCGTGCCCGAGAAGAAGATGGGCATGAAGGGCTCGCCCACCGCCCAGCTGCACTTCGACGGCGTACGGGTCCCCGACGCCCGCCGCATCGGCGAGGAGGGGCAGGGCTTCACCATCGCCCTCGCCGCGCTGGACGCCGGACGCCTGGGCATCGCCGCCTGCGCCATCGGCGTCGCCCAGGCCGCACTGGACGAGGCCCTGACGTACGCGCTGGACCGCAAGCAGTTCGGGCACCCGATCGCTGACTTCCAGGGGCTGCGCTTCATGCTGGCCGACATGGCCACCAAGATCGAGGCGGGCCGGGCGCTCTACCTCGCGGCGGCACGGCTGCGGGACGCGGGCAAGCCGTTCTCCCGCCAGGCGGCCATGGCCAAGCTGTTCTGCACGGACGCGGCGATGGCCGTCACCACGGACGCGGTGCAGGTCCTCGGCGGCTACGGCTACACGGCGGACTTCCCCGTCGAGCGGCTGATGCGCGAGGCGAAGGTGCTCCAGATCGTCGAGGGCACCAACCAGATCCAGCGCATGGTCATCGCCCGCCACCTTGCGGGTCCGGAAACGCGCTGACCGCGGTCGAGCGTGGTCGACCGCGGTCAGTACAGGCCGCTGCTGGTGGTGGGCCAGACCGGAGAGGCCATGAGCCGCGACCACTCCGGGTCACGCCGGCCGGGCAACGTCCGGCCGGCATCGGCCCACCGCGCCAGCAGGTCCCGGTAGATCGGCGGATCCGGCACGGGCTGCGTCTGGTGCGCCGGGTGTGTCTGGTGCGCGGACTCACGTGGACGCTGAACCGATTCTTCGAAACCCGGCGCCGCCGGGCGACGCCTTCGGCCCGTTGAAGACTGAAGCATGGTCATACCCGGCCAACGCGGAACCGAAGGACCGGGTAATCGCCCCCGAGGTACGGCTATCCGTTCGAGCCGTAGCCGGGGGGCGGTGGCTTCGGGTGGGCGGGAGTCACGTGAACGGCGTCAGGGCTGCGGGTGGGGTTTCCCGTCAGTCCCATCGTCCCTCCGGGTCGGGCCGGTCCCTCAAGGGCGCTCCTCCTACGTCGTCGCGTCGCTCCGCGATGGCCTTCGGCCACCCTTGACCGACCGACCCGCCCCGGAGAAACGAAAGACTGCCGGGAAGCCCCCAAAGGAACGGGCCGGTCGATACTTCCAGGGACGGGGCGGTCGACGATGTCCGGCCGGGTCGGGCGCCGGGACGACCGAGAGGCGGGCCCATCCAGACACGGGACCGGGGGTGGTGCCGGGGAGGCGCACCAGATCGCTACGCGCTTCTCATGGCTCAGCGGCCGACGACCGCCCTGGGCTGGGCATAGGCCGCCCATGAGCCCCACGCGCTTCTCGCGGACGGCGTCCAGCGACCGTCTGTGGCTGGGCATGGGCCGTCCACGGAGCCTACGCCCTCCTGGCGGACGACGGCCGACGACCGTCTTGGGCTGGGCGTAGGCCATCCACGACCCCCACGCGCTTCTCGCGGACGGCGTCCAGCGACCGTCTGTGGCTGGGCATGGGCCGTCCACGGGGCCTACGCCCTCCTCGCGGACGGCGGCCGACGACCGTCTTGGGCTGGGCGTAGACCGTCCACGACCCCCACGCGTTTCTCGCGGACGACGGCCGACGACAGTCTGGAGCTGGGCGTAGGGCCCCACCAGCAGCCCAGATGCCGATCACGTGGCTTCCGCCTGCCCGAAGCCGCCGTCCAAGCTCCCGGCTGGGGCCAGTCGGCTTCCGCCTGCCCGAAGCCACCGCCCGACCCCACGCCCCCGCACCCGGCTCCCGCCCCGCCCCACCCCGCCGGAGGCGCCCGGCATGGTGCGCCTGTCTGTCAGAGCGTGCCAGAAGGGTGGTCCTGCGGCCGGTTTCTGACGTACCGTCATATCCGCTCGCGCCGCCACCCTCCCCGAAGCCCCCACCCCGTCCCGTAGTCGTCCGTCCAGGAGGTTCGCCATGCCCGCCGATCGGCCCGTCGCGCTCGACGAATACCCCATCCACCAGGCGCCCTTGTCGATGAAGCATGTCGTCAGCGGCGACCGCAACGCGTACGACCGGTGCATCTTCCACGTCTTCGACCACGCCGGCCGCGCCGTCCTGATCCTCGGCCTCGGCGTCTACCCCAACGCCGGGGTCATCGACGCCTACGCCACCCTCCGCCTCGGCGACGAGCTGCTCGCCGTACGGGCCTCCGACGCCCTCACCGACGACCGTATGAACCTCTCGGTGGGACCCCTGTCCGTCACCGTCGACATACCGCTCAAGCAGCTCACCCTGCGCTGCGCCGCCGATCCGGCGGACCCGCACGGGCTCTCGTACGACATCACCTGGACCGCCGAGTTCCCCGCCGTCTGGGAGCCGCACCACGTCCAGCGGCGCGGCGACCGCCTCATGCTCGAAGGCCGCCGCTTCGTGCAGGCCGGCCAGGTCGCCGGAACCATCCGGGCCAAGGGGGAGGAGTTCACCCTCACGCCGAGGGAGTGGACCGGTACCCGCGACCGGAGTTGGGGCGTGCGGCCGATTCCCGGCGAGGAAGGGGGCCGCGCGGCCGAGGAGTACCGCCCCGAGGGCTTCCACTGGCTCTGGATCCCGGTCCGCTTCGAGGACCGCTTCCTCATGGTCATCGTCCAGGAGGACGCCGACGGCCACCGCACCCTGAACGAGGCCGTGCAGGTCTTCCCCGACGACAGCGGGCGCCACGACGTCCAACTCGGCTGGCCGCACACCGACATCCGCTACCGGCCCGGCACCCGGCACCCCGAGCGGGCCGTCGTGCACCTCACCGATCCCGCCGACCGCAAGCCCCTCGAACTGGGCGTGGAGATCCTGAACTCCTCCCCGCTCGCGGTCGGCGCCGGATACCCGCCCGCCGGCGACTGGCAGCACGGCACCTGGCAGGGGCGCGGCTGGACCGACCGCCGCGTCTACGACCTCTCCGACCCCGCGGCCCACCCCATGGCCGCCTTCGGGGTGACCGACCACTCGGCCCGCTTCACCCTCGACGGGCAGACCGGCCACGGCATCTTCGAACACGGCAGCTTCGGGCGCCACGACCCGAGCGGGTTCGCCGACTACTCCTCCGTCGCCCAGTAGGACCGGCACCAGGACCAAGGAAAGGGGATCGACCATGGCCACCGCACCACGTCCGCGCACCTCCACCCGGGAACCCGACGAGCTCGGCCGCCGTCTCGCCGCCTGGCTGGACACCAGGCTCCCGGGCGCGCGGGTCACCAACGTCTCCGTCCCCGGATCCAACGGGATGTCCAGCGAGACCCTGCTCTTCGACATCGAGCACCCCGAGACCCCGCTGCGCGCGTGCGCGCTGCGGCTCGCCGCCGATCCGGCCGCCTACACCGTCTTCCCGACGTACGACATGCCGCGCCAGCACCGGGTCATGAGCCTGGTCGCCCGGCACACGGACCTGCCCGTCCCGCGCGTGCAGTGGCTGGAGGAGGACCCGGGGCCGATGGGGGCGCCGTTCTTCGTGATGGCGCGTGCGGAGGGCCGTGTGCCGCCCGACGTCATGCCCTACACCTACGAGGGCAACTGGCTGCACGCCGCCAGCGACGCCGAGCGTGCCGCACTCCAGGAGGCGAGCGTCTCGCTGCTGGCCCGGCTGCACGACCAGTTCCCCCCCAAGGAGGCCCAGTTCCTCCTCCCCGACGGCGAGGGCACACCGCTGCGCCGGCACGTGGACGCGCAACGCGCCTACTACTCCTGGGTGGTGGGCGGGCTCGCGCCGTCCCCGCTCATCGAGCGGGCGTTCGCCCGTCTGGAGGAGCTGTGGCCCGAGGACGAGGGCCCCGCCGTCCTCAACTGGGGTGACGCCCGTATCGGCAACGTCGTCTACGACGGCTTCACGCCGGTGGCCGTGCTGGACTGGGAGATGGCCGCGTACGCCCCGCGCGAGGTGGACCTCGGCTGGACCGTCTACCTGCACCGGTTCTTCCAGGACCTCACGGTCGGCTTCGGCCAGCCCGGCCTGCCGGACTTCCTGCGCCGTGAGGACCTGGAACGCAGGTACGCCGAGCTCACCGGCCACACCCCGCGGGACATGGAGTTCCACACCCTCTACGCGGCCCTGCGGCACGGGATCGTGATGCTGCGCATCGCCTACCGGCAGGCCCACTTCGGTGAAGTCGAGGTCCCGGCGGACCCGGACGGCCTGATCCTGCACCATGCCACCCTGGCAGCCATGGTGCAGGGAACGTACTGGTAGGGGAGCGGTCGTCAGGCCGCCTGCACGTGCTGCTGCCGCGTCTGCGCCTGCGGCCGCGGCAGCACGGGGCTCACGACGCGGATCGGGCGCGAGCCCGGACCGCCGACGTGCGAGAAGGGCTGGGTCCGCCAGTCCAGGCCCTGGGGCAGGGCCGGCAGGGCGACGGGCTCCAGCTCCTGCGCCTCCGCCGGCTGGATCAGGCCGACGGTGGGCAGGGCGTCGCTCGCGGGCCGGCCGGTGCCCGCGCACACGGTCAGGCCGAAGGGGTTCCACGGGGTCAGGCAGAGCGCGTGCTGCGGCAGGAACTCCTCGTCCGCGACGAGGGCGATCGACTGGCCGCAGTCCGGGCAGATCGCGTGATGGATCTCGAATCCCTCGGCCTCGTCGGGGTAATCGCCGTCCGGGCCGTCGTCCGGATACGGTCCGTCCGTGGAATCGAGCGGTTCCAGGGGCTCCGGTTCGGTGCGACCGGCGCGCTTGGTGTTCAGCATGGATGTACTCCCCCTTGGGTGGGCCGGGCGGGCAGTTTCTTCGGCCTCGGCCACAGCAACCAATTCCCGTCGAGCGTCACGAGTAACCACAACAGACAGGCCTCCACCTGCATACCCCTGTGGCCTTGGTCACATGCCTGCCGCAGATGCCTCCAGTGGGCGGACAGCACTGGGCCTGGAGCGCCCTTGGGCCGTAAGTTGAGCGGCTATGAGCGCAATGGAGGAGCTGGACCGCCAGATCGTTGATCTGCTCGTGCGGGACGGGCGGATGAGCTACACGGATCTGGGCAAGGCCACGGGACTGTCCACGTCGGCAGTCCATCAGCGAGTACGACGTCTGGAGCAGCGCGGCGTCATCCGCGGCTATGCGGCCGTGGTCGATCCGGAGGCCGTGGGCCTGCCGCTGACCGCGTTCATCTCGGTCAAGCCCTTCGACCCGAGTGCCCCGGACGACATCGCCGACCGGCTGGCCGGCGTGCCCGAGATCGAGGCCTGCCACAGCGTCGCGGGCGACGAGAACTACATCCTGAAGGTGCGCGTCGCCACCCCCCTGGAGCTGGAAGACCTCCTGGGCCGCCTGCGTGCCCTCGCCCACGTGTCGACGCGCACGACGGTCGTCCTGTCCACCCCCTACGAGGCGCGCCCGCCCCGCGTCTGACCCGTGGCCGGGCGCGGACCGGGCGCGTACGGATCGCGCACCGACCACCACGCACCGGCCGCGGACCGGGCGGGGGACCCGGTGGTCGGGCCGGGGCGGGCGACGCGGGACACTGGTCGGCATGACTGACCGCACCGCCCACTCCGCCGACGCCGCCGACGCCGGAGCACCGACCAGGACCGTTCTCCTCCGCGGGGGCGAGGTGCACAGCCCCGCCGACCCCTTCGCCACCGCGATGGTCGTCGAGCGCGGCCGCATCGCCTGGGTCGGTTCCGAGGGCGCCGCCGACGCCTTCGCCCAGGGCGTGGACGAGGTCGTCGACCTCGGTGGCGCGCTCGTCACGCCGGCGTTCACCGACGCCCACGTCCACACGACCTCCGCGGGGCTGGCCCTCACCGGGCTGGACCTCTCGGGCGCGGCCACCCTCTCCGCCGCGCTGGACCTCGTACGGGCCTACGCCGCGAGCCGCCCGGCCGACCGGGTGCTCCTCGGGCACGGCTGGGACGCCGCCCGCTGGCCCGAGCGCAGGGCCCCGTACCGCGCGGAGCTCGACGAGGCCACCGGTGGCCGCCCGCTCTACCTGAGCCGCGTCGACGTGCATTCGGCCGTGGTCACCACGGCCCTGCTCGGCCTCGTCCCGGGGGTCCGGCCCGACGGGGACCGGCCGCTGACCGCCGACGACCACCACGCCGTCCGGCGGGCCGCGCTGGCCGCCGTCACCCCGGCCCAGCGCGCCGAGGCGCAGCGGGCCGCCCTCGACCGGGCCGCCTCGCTGGGCATCGGTTCCGTCCACGAGTGCGGCGGGCCCGACATCTCCTCCGCCGAGGACTTCTCCGGCCTGCTCGCCCTGGCCGCCGAGCGGCCGGGACCGCGCGTCTTCGGCTACTGGGCCGACCGGGACCTGGAACTGGCCAGGGAGCTCGGGGCCGTGGGCGCCGCCGGGGACCTGTTCGTCGACGGCGCCCTCGGTTCGCACACGGCCTGTCTGCACGCGCCGTACGCGGACGCCGCGCACACCGGCACCGAGTACCTCGACGTGCACGCCGTCGCCGAGCACGTGGCCGCCTGCACCGAGGCGGGTCTCCAGGCCGGGTTCCACGCCATCGGGGACGCTGCGATCACCTCCGTCGTCGAGGGCGTCCGGGCGGCCGCCGAGAAGGTGGGCCTGGCCCGGGTCCGCGCCGCACGGCACCGGGTGGAGCACGCGGAGATGATGACCCCCGCCACCATCGCGGCCTTCGCGGAGCTGGGGCTGACGGCCTCCGTGCAGCCCGCGTTCGACGCGGCCTGGGGAGGCGAGGACGGCATGTACGCGGACCGGCTCGGTGCCGAGCGGGCCCGCACCCTCAACCCGTACGCGGCCATGCTCAGGGCCGGTGTCCCGCTGGCCTTCGGCTCGGACGCGCCGGTCACCCCGCTCGACCCGTGGGGCACCGTCCGTGCGGCGGCCTTCCACCGCACCCCCGAGCACCGGATCTCCGTGCGGGCGGCCTTCACCGCCCACACGCGGGGCGGCTTGCGGGCCCTGGGCCGGGACGACGCGGGCGTCCTCGTCCCCGGCGCTCCCGCCGACTACGCGGTCTGGCAGACGGGTGACCTGGTCGTCCAGGCCCCCGACGACCGGGTCGCCCGCTGGTCGACCGACCCCCGCTCGGGCACCCCCGGACTGCCCGACCTGACCCCCGGATCCGGCCTCCCCGTGTGCCTCGCCACCGTCGTCGGCGGGCGGGAGGTATTCGTACGCCCACAGGGGTGATCCGACGGGCCTCGGTTCGGTACGGGCGGTCGGACCCGGATAGGTTCGGCCGGGTCCACCTCAGGAAGTCCGTGCCGGACGACTCCGTCTGTGCAGCGCGCCCGCGCCTCGGGGGCGAGGGAAGGTTTCGCCGGGCGGCGGGTGGCCCCACGTCGGGGTCCGCGGTCCAGTAGACAACGGTCACGGCGGCCCGCAGCCAGCGGGCGTCCGACCGGCCCGAAGGACCGCGGGCCCCGACCACTGTTCTAAAGTCATCCTCTGCGACCAGACGTACAGGACGTGCAGCAGCACAAAAGGGGACCCAGTGAGCGACGGCGGACAGCGGACCTACGGACCGCTCGGTACGGCCTTGGTGATCATTCCGACCTACAACGAGGCGGAGAACATCGGGCTGATCGTCGGGCGTGTGCGCGCGGCCGTGCCCGAGGCCCACATCCTCGTCGCGGACGACAACAGCCCGGACGGCACCGGCAAGCTCGCCGACGAGCTGGCGGCCGGCGACGACCACGTCCACGTGCTGCACCGCAAGGGCAAGGAGGGGCTGGGGGCCGCCTATCTGGCGGGCTTCGTCTGGGCCCTGGAGCAGGGGTACGGGGTGATCGTCGAGATGGACGCCGACGGCTCCCACCAGCCCGAGGAGCTGCCCCGGCTGCTGACGGCGCTGGCCGGCGCGGACCTGGTCCTGGGCTCCCGCTGGGTGCCCGGCGGGCGGGTGGTGAACTGGCCGAAGAGCCGTGAGTTCATCTCGCGCGGCGGTTCGACGTACTCCCGGCTGATGCTGAACCTCCCGATGCGGGACGTGACCGGCGGCTACCGGGCCTTCCGCCGGGAGACCCTGGAGGGGCTGGGGCTGGACGAGGTGGCCTCGGCGGGCTACTGCTTCCAGGTCGACCTGGCGCGCAGGGCCGTGCAGAAGGGCTTCCGCGTGGTGGAGGTCCCGATCACGTTCGTCGAGCGTGAGTTCGGCGACAGCAAGATGAGCAAGGACATCCTGGTCGAGGCGCTGTGGCGGGTCACCCAGTGGGGCATCAAGGCGCAGGCCTCCAAGCTGCTGGGCAAGGATGGCGGTCAGGGCGGCGGCAAGGGCGGCGAGGGCGGCAGGGGCACCGAGCCGGGCAGCGGGGCCTGACGTCCGGACGGCCCTTAGGGGATGTCCGGTACCTCCGGCTGAGGCAGCTTTTATGCGCCCCCAGGCACACTGGTGGTATGACGACCGGCATTTCCACGGCGCCCCGGCGGCGCTCGCCCGCCCGCACGTTCCTGCCCCTGGCCATCGCCGCCTGGCTGATCCTGGAGATCTGGCTGCTCACCGTGGTCGCGGACGTGGCCGGCGGGCTCGCCGTGGCCGCGCTGCTCGCGGGCGGCATCGTCCTGGGCGCGGTGGTCATCAAGCGGGCCGGCCGGCGTGCCTTCAGGAACCTGGCGAGCACCTTCCAGCAGGCCCAGCAGGGACAGCAGCCCACGCCGCAGCAGCCCGGCCAGGGCAACGGCCTCACGATGCTGGCGGGCCTGCTCCTGATGCTGCCCGGCCTGATCTCCGACGTGGCGGGTCTGGTCCTGCTGCTGCCGCCCGTTCGGGCCTGGATCGGCCGCAGGGCGACACGTTCGATCGAGCGGAAGATGGCCTCGGCCCCCGCCGGCAGCTTCGGTGACGCCTTCCAGCAGGCCCGCATCCACTACCCCGACGGCAAGGTCGTCCAGGGCGAGGTCGTCCGCGAGGACAGCCCGGCGCGGCCGGACGGTCCGGATGCCGCGTACCGCCCGCCGCTGACCCCGTAGGCCGCATGACCCGGTAGCCGCACCGCACGAGCCGAAAAGCCTAAAAGCCGAGGGGCCCCGCCACACAGTGTGTGGCGGGGCCCCTCGGCTTGTGTATCCGTCCGGCTGTCAGGCGGACTTGCGGCTGTCCCGCGGATGCACGGCAATGTTCATGGCGCCGGAACGCAGGACCGCGAGCCTTTCGGCCAGCACTTCCTCCAGCTCCTCGCGGGTGCGTCGCTCCATGAGCATGTCCCAGTGCGTTCGCGCGGGCTTGCCCTTCTTCTCTTCGGGCCCATCCCCGTCCACCAGGAGTGCCATGGCGCCGCACGCCTTGCACTCCCACTCCGGCGGAATTTCTGCCTCAACCGAGAACGGCATCTCAAATCGATGTCCGTTCTGGCATGCGTACTCCACCGCCTGGCGCGGGGCCAGATCGATGCCGCGGTCCGTCTCGTAGCTGGTAACCACGAGGCGCGTACCGCGGAGAGCTCGCTCACTCATGAATCGTGCCTCCCGGGCTTGTCGCCCACAGGACAGGTGTCGCTGTCGTCGTCATCCGGTCAACGTCCGGTCGGCGGTATAGATTCCCGCTCCGGGTCGTGCGTCGCCCGTCGTGCCGCCCCTTGTTGTACCCACCAGTGCCCGTTTTGTCACATCTGGCAGCAGATGTCACCCAACGTCCACGCATTTTGAGCGCGCAGTAACGGTCCGCCTGGCAGGCCAAAGGCGTACACTACCGGCCCTTTGCTTCAACGTCTAAATTCGTTCGGAATTCGTTCGTGGATCCGGTCGGAGCGCACGCGCGTACCCACGCTCAGATCCGCTCCGGTACAGGATTGCCTGCCGCTTCCACCGCGCGCCGCACCGGCACTCGCGCCAGGAGCACGAATCCCAGTGCGAAGAAGACCACCAGCGAGATGATCGCGTCCCGGTAGCTGCCCGTGAGCTGGTACGTCAGGCCGAACACCAGCGGCCCCACCCAGCTCAGCCCCCGGTCGCTCATCTCGTACGCCGAGAAGTACTCGGCCTCCTTGCCCGCCGGAACCAGGTGCGAGAACAGCGAGCGCGACAAGGCCTGGCTGCCTCCCAGCACCAGCCCGATCATCGCGGCCAGCGCGAAGAACCACACCGGGGTCCGGGCCGGCAGGAAGTATCCGGCCGCCAGCGTCACCGCCCACGCGGCCAGCGAGCCCAGGATCGTCCGCTTGGCTCCGTAGATCCGGGCGAGACGGCCCATGCCCAGGGCGCCCGCCACCGCGAGGACCTGCACCAACAGCACCGCCCCGATCAGGGTGGACTGCTCCAGCTTCAGCTCCTCCGAGCCGTAGATCGACGCCTGGGAGATCACGGTCTGCACGCCGTCGTTGTAGATCAGGTACGCCAGCAGGAACGACAGGGTCAGCGGGTAGCGCCGCATGTCCTTCAAGGTGGCGACGAGCTGCTTCCAGCCGCTGACGGCCGGAGCCGCCCCCGGCTCGCGCACCACGGCCCGGTCCCGCAGCCGGCGCAGCGGGATCAGCGCGAAGGCTCCCCACCACAGACCCGCGGAGGCCAGGCAGATCCGGATCGCCATGCCCTCGGAGAGGCCGAACGATTCGTGCCCCATGTAGAGCACCAGGTTCACCACCAGCATCACCGAGCCGGCCGTGTAGCCGAAGGCCCAGCCCCGCGAGGAGACGGTGTCCCGCTCGTCGGGGGTGGAGATCTGTGGCAGGTAGGCGTTGTAGAGCACCATCGAGACCGACAGGGAGGCGTTCGCCACGACGAGCAGCAGGCCGCCCAGCAGATAGCGCTCACCGCCGAGGAAGAACATTCCGGCGGTCGCCGCGGCACCCGTGTACGCGGCCGCCGCCAGCATCGGCTTCTTGCGCCCGGTCCGGTCCGCGACCGCCCCCACCAGCGGCATCAGCAGGACGGCCAGGATCACCGAGGCCGAGACGGAGTAGGCGAAGAAGGACCCGGCGCGCACCGGGACGCCCAGCGGGTGGACGAAGCCCTCGGCGTCGGCGGCGGACTTGGCCACCGCGGTCAGGTAGGGCCCGAGGAACACGGTCAGCACGCTCGCCGAGTAGACCGAGACGGCGAAGTCGTAGAAGTACCAGCCCCGCTGCTCGCGCTTGCGCTCGGCGGCCGACGCGGCCGCGACGGCCGTGGCTCTGCCGTCGTCCGCCCCGGGTTCCGCTTCTTCGGTCCTGCTGCTCTCTTCCGCACTCATGCGGTGTCCCCCTCGCTGGTCCCGTGCCGCAACGGCATTCCGGCCCGGGCAGGGGGCGAAGGGCGAGTCAGGCCCAGGCCCCGCGCCGGTCCAGCACCGTGCGCAAGATGTCGATCCGGTCGGTCATGATGCCATCGACACCCAGGTCGAGGAGAGCCTCCATTCGTTCCGGTTCGTTCACGGTCCAGACGTGCACCTGGAGTCCCCGCTCGTGCGCGGTCCGTACGAACCGGCGGTCGACCACACGGATGCCGGCCTGGGTCTCCGGAACCTGCGCGGCCACCGCACCCACACGCAGCGCCGCGGGAATCGCGTACGAGCGCAGCCGCAGGCCGACCACCCCGCGCACGCCGTAGGAGGTCGCCAGCCGGGGCCCGGCGATCTTCTGGGCGCGGGCCACCCGGCTCTCTGAGAAGGAGCTCACGCACACCCGGTCCCAGATCCCGGCCCGGGCGATCAGGTTGACCAGCGGGTGCAGGGCCGACTCGGCCTTGATGTCGATGTTCCAGCGGGCGTCCGGGAACTCCTCCAGCAGCTCCTCGAAGAGCGGCAGCGGTTCGGTGCCCCCCACCCGGGCCTCACGGATCCGCTTCCACGGCAGCTCGGCGATCCGCCCCTGGCCGTCGGTGACCCGGTCCAGCGTGGAGTCGTGGAAGGCCACGAGTTTCCCGTCCACCGTGGCGTGCACGTCGGTCTCGAAGTACCGGTAGCCCGCTTCGGCGGCCCGGCGGAAGGCGGCGGCGGTGTTCTCCAGCCCGTCCGCGGCACCGCCCCGGTGCGCGAAGGGGATCGGAGCCGGGTGGTCCAGATACGGATGGCGAAGGCGTACGTGCGTCACGGCGGCAGTATGCCTCCTGTTACCCGTGGGGAGGGTGCGGCCCGGTGGCTGCGTGGTGAACGGCGTGCCGCCGCAGCCGTGCGGACCCCGCCGGCGGGCGTTCGGGTGCCCCTGCCACTGGTCCGAGTGGACCGCGGCATGACAGGGTGTGGGGGCGGAAGCAGATCCAATACCGGCCGCGCCCGGGCCGGGCGAGGCCAATTCGACGAAGGTGGACCGGACAGCATGGCCGAATGGACCTCGGCGGTCGGTGCCGCACAGCTCGCCCGCCTCATCACCTCCCAGCAGGAGCGGCCCAGCGTCCCCGGGGCGCGCAAGCCGCCCGCCTACCGGACCCTCGCCGACGGCATCCGCCTGCTCGTCCTGGAGGGCCGCGTCCCCGTCGCCGCCCGGCTGCCCGCCGAGCGCGAACTGGCCGTCGCCCTCTCCCTCAGCCGCACCACCGTCGCCGCCGCCTACGAGGCCCTGCGGGGCGAGGGGTTCCTGGAGTCCCGCCGCGGCGCCGGCAGCTGGACCTCCGTCCCCGCCGGGAACCCCCTGCCCGCCCGGGGCCTCGAACCGCTGCCGCCCGAGTCCCTCGGCTCGATGATCGACCTCGGCTGCGCCGCGCTCCCGGCCCCCGAACCGTGGCTGACCAAGGCCGTCCAGGGCGCCCTGGAGGAGCTGCCGCCGTACGCGCACACCCACGGGGACTACCCGGCGGGCCTGCCCGCGCTGCGCGGGATGCTCGCCGACCGCTACACCGAGCAGGGCATTCCGACCATGCCCGAGCAGATCATGGTCACCACCGGGGCGATGGGCGCCATCGACGCCATCTGCAGTCTCTTCGCCGGGCGCGGGGAGCGGATCGCCGTCGAGTCCCCCTCCTACGCCAACATCCTCCAGCTGATGCGCGCCGCCGGGGCCCGCCTCGTGCCCGTCGCCATGGCCGGCGGCCTCGGCGGCTGGGACATGGACGTGTGGCGCCAGGTGCTGCGCGATTCGGCCCCCCGCCTCGCGTACGTGGTCGCCGACTTCCACAACCCGACCGGGGCCCTGGCCTCCGACGAGCAGCGCCGCGCGATGGTGGAGGCCGCCCGTTCGGCCGGCACGGTCCTCGTCGCCGACGAGACGATGGTGGAGCTCCAGCTGGACCCGGAGCTGGAGATGCCCCGGCCGGTCTGCTCCTTCGACCCGGCCGGCAGCACGGTCGTCACGGTCGGCTCCGCCAGCAAGGCGTTCTGGGCGGGCATGCGGATCGGCTGGGTCCGCGCGGCCCCCGACGTGATCCGCAGCCTGGTGGCCGCCCGTGCCTACGCGGACCTGGGCACGCCCGTGCTGGAGCAGCTCGCGGTGAACTGGCTGATGCGCTCCGGGGGCTGGCAGGAGGCCGTCGGGATCCGCCGCGAGCAGGCCCGGGAGAACCGTGACGCGCTGGTCGCGGCGGTCCGCCGGGAGCTGCCGGACTGGGAGTTCGAGGTGCCGCAGGGCGGGCTGACCTTGTGGGCCCGCGCGGGCGGGCTCTCCGGCTCGCGGCTGGCCGAGGTGGGGGAGCGGGTCGGCGTACGGGTCCCCTCGGGGCCGAGGTTCGGCGTGGACGGGGCCTTCGAGGGGTACGTGCGGCTGCCGTTCACCGTCGGCGGGCCGGTGGCCGAGGAGGCGGCCTCCCGGCTGGCGGCGGCGGCCCGGCTGGTCGGCACGGGCGCGGGCGGCAGCGGGGCGGAGCCGCCGCGCACGTTCGTGGCCTAGCAGCCCGCTTCGGCGCCGGATCCCCGGCCCGGCCCGGCCCGGCCTGTGAGGCTACGGCGTCTCGGCCCGGACCTCCGGGAACTCCGGTGCGTCGAGGGCCGCGCCCTGCGCCTGTAGCGGCTTGGCGAGGGTGAGGCCGCCGCGGCCGCCGCCCGGGCCCGGCTGTCGCTCCGGCAGCAGTTCCAGCACGGCCTGGCGGTACGCGGGGTGCGTGGCCTCGTCGTACGGGTCCGGGGTGGCGGGCACCTGGAGCCGGTGGACGGGCCCGGTGCCGAGCCGGGCGTAGCCGCGCCCCGGCGGCACCTGGGCCGTCGGGGTGGTGTGCGGCGGCAGCCCCAGGACGTCGGCGACCTGCTGGACGGTGGCGGGCCCGAGCACGACGCGGGCGCGGGTGTGCTGCCAGACGGCGTCGTGCAGCAGTTCCAGGTGCCCGAACTGCTCGGCGACCACCACGGTGACGTGCGCGGGCCGTCCGTGCCGCAGGGGCACCTGCAGCTGGGCCAGCGGGTCGGGGCCGCCCTCGGCGACCGAGAGGTGGGCCAGCACGCTGGGCTGGTCCAGCAGGATCCACAGGGGCCGCCGGGTGTCCTCGGGCGCGGGCCTCGCGGCCTCCCGGGCCCGGTGGGTGGCGATGAGCCGCCGTTCGGTCTCCTGCGCGGCCCATTCCAGCGTGGCCTGCGCGCCGGTCGGCCCGCACTCCACGGCGAGGACGCCGGCCCGGCCGGACAGGCAGGAGTACTCGCCGCTGCCGCTGCCGCCGCCGTCGACGACCAGTACGTCGCCCCCGTGCCGCAGGGCCTGCAGGGCGACGGAGCGCAGCAGGGTGGAGGTGCCGCTGCCGGGCTGGCCGACGGCGAGCAGGTGGGGCTCGCCGGAGCGGGGCCCGGTGCGCCAGATCACCGGCGGCACTTCCCGGGGCTCGTCGCCCTCCAGGACGGGCAGGGTGCGCTGCACCCCGCCGGCGTCGGTGAAGCCGAGCACGGTCTCGCCGGGGGAGGTGACGAACGGCTGGGCGGCGATGCCCGTCGGCAGCGCCGCCAGCACCTTCAGGTCGAGCTGGTTGCCCTCCTCGTCCCAGTCGAAGAGATACTCCCGTCCGCGCCCGGACTTGGCGTGCAGCAGTGTCTCGATCCGGGCCCGCGAGGTGGCCTCGCCGTCGGTGAAGTAGGCCGGGTAGCGGATGTGGAGCCGGGTGATGCGGCCCGCCTCGTCGAACTCGTAGCCGCTGAAGGCCTTGTCCCAGTTTCCGCCGTGGGCGAAGAGCGGACTCGGGTCCTCCGGGATGGAGAAGTACGGCACGAGGGCCTCGTAGAGGGAGCCGAGCCGTTCGGTCTCGGCATCGCTGGGTCCGGTCTTCGCCGGGGTGCGGTCGCGTCCGTGCCAGGCCGCCACCGCCATGAGGGTGATCATGGCGAGGAGGGGGCCCCACGGGACGAGTGCGACCACCAGGACGCAGGCAGCTCCCAGGAACAGCGCGGGACCACGCTTGTCCTTGGGGGTCTGTGACCACCGGCGCCGCCCGGCCGCGGCCAGGATGCGCAGGCCGCGTCCGATGACGAGGAGCGGATGGAGGACGTCCGTGGCACTGTCGGCGGCCGTGCGAGCGAGGTCGCGGCCCCGGGCCAGCGACGTGGTGCCGCTGCTGAGGATGCGGGGAAGTGGGCGCCGGGCCACGGGCGTCTCCTGGAGTTGTGGGTGTGACGGTGTTCCGGGTGCTGCTGGTGTCGCTGGGTGATGGCCGGGCTAGAGCTTGATCCCGCCGAGCAGGCTCGCGAGGCTCGCCGTGCTCGCCGTGATGCTCGGGGCGATGGCGGAGCCGGCGAGGAAGAAACCGAAGAGCGAGCAGACGAACGCGTGGGTCAGCTTCATCCCGTCCTTCTTGAAGAAGAGGAAGCAGATGATGCCGAGCAGGACCACGCCTGAGATGGACAGGACCATGAGGTTTTCTCCTGGTTGGTGGGGACAGTCACCATCAGTTCTTCCAGGCTCACAGGAAGTATCAATGCGACAAAAGGTGCATACGGGTGAATTCCCGGGTTTTTCACTTGACCGGCTCAGCCTGGCTGGCGTGCCCGGCGCGCGGTGGGCCGAAGGTGATCATTGCCGCGGCCCGACCCGGACATGTGCAGGCCAGGGCGCTACTCTGGCGATTCACCCGTACGGACGCAGCGCCGTGCACCCCCCTGCCCGCCCGGCCCCCGGCCGGGCCTCCGACGCCATGACGGCGGGCGGGCCATGTCAGCAGACGAGTGAAAGGCGGTACGAACCATGAGCGAGCGCGCAGCCGAGGGCTCCGGTTCCCAGGACGTCCCCGACGAGGACGTCATCGAGCTGGCCACCAAGATCTTCGATCTCGCCCGGCAGGGTGAGACCGAGGCGCTCACCGCCTACCTGGACGCGGGGGTCCCGGCGAACCTCACCAACGACCGCGGGGACACCCTGGTCATGCTCGCCGCCTACCACGGCCACGCCGACGCCGTGTCGGCCCTGCTGGCCCGGGGCGCCGAAGCGGATCGTGCCAACGACCGCGGCCAGACCCCGCTCGCCGGCGCGGTCTTCAAGGGCGAGGAGGCCGTCATCCGGGCGCTGCTCGCCGGCGGAGCCGACCCGGAGGCCGGGACCCCGTCCGCCGTGGACACGGCGCGCATGTTCGCCAAGGCCGACCTGCTGGAACTTTTCGGAGCCGAGTAGTCCGGTTTTGCCTGGGATCTGGCCGGGCGCGGCCACATCCGGACCTCACAGGTTGGTCACGGCGGCCATAAATGTGGTCGCGGCGCACAAACCGGCTGGGTCATCATGGCGTCGGATTCGATTCGCGAGCACGGGGGACGGGCAGAAGCGGGCGAGACATCACGAATGGTGTGCCGGCCGGCCCGGCCTCCATGGTCACGAAGCACCGACGAGAGTGAGAAGGCAATGGTCTACATCGAGCGGAACATGACGGCGGACGTCCTCACATGCTGTTACGCGGCCCTGTGAATCCCGATTCCCGGTTGCGTCCCCAGCTTGATTTGAGGCCATTCCCATGTTCGAACCAGTCATAGCGCCGAGCGGTACCCTGCTCGGGCTCCTCCAGCGGGGCCGTGGCGACGGCACGCTGCACGCACTCGCGGCACCCAGGGCGGAGGCCCTTGAGGCCCTCAACCAGTGCGTGCTCCGCGACCCGCGCCAGGACTGGCAGGTCGAGAACCGCTCCTTGTACTACGCCCGGCTGTACCTGGACCTCGCCGGTCCCCTGGGCGAGATCGAGGCCCACCTCTTCGGACCCGACGACCTCGTCGACGAGGAGGACCACCGCACGGGCCTCGCCCTGTCCGTCCTGGGCCACCTGGCCTCCTACGGCCGCGACGACGCGCTCATGCTGCTGCGCCGCTACGCCGCCTCCGGGGCGAACTGGGCCTGGGCACTCGACGAACTGGCCCTGCGCGACGACGACGAGGGCCTGCGCTCCCTGGCCCCGGCCGTCCTCGCCCGCTTCCCCGCCACGGCGGAGGGCGGGGCGCGGCTGGCCGCCGCCGTCCGCGACGCCTACGAGCCCCGCCCGTGGTTCCTGTGGGAGGAGACCCCCCAGTACGGGGAGCGCCTGCGCGCCGCCCGCCAGCAGGGCTCCTTCGACCGCTGGCAGCGCCAGATGACCCCGAGCGGCCCCCGCCCCGGCTGGGGCGTCCAGGCCGTCTTCGACTGGGCCGCCGACGGGCTGCGCCGCGGCACCCCGCTGCACGTTCCCGCGGCCCGCTGCCTGGCCGCCGTGGCCCAGCCCGAGGACCGCTCCGCCATCCTCGCGGCCGCCGCCGGCGCCGACGGCGAGGCCGCACGGGCCACCGCCCTGCACCACCTGGTCCTCGCGGAGCCGGACAATCCGGCCGTTCTGGACCTCATCGAAGCCGCCGCCGACGAGCCCGCCGTGGCCGCCTACGAGCGCATGTGCGGCCCTGAGGCCGTCGAACGGGCCCGACGCTGGGTCCACCGCCCCGACGCGCTCGGCGAGGCCGCCGCGGCCACCCTGGCGGCCCGCGGAGGCGCCGAGGACGCGGCCCTGGTCCTGGGCGCCCTGCGCTCCACCGTGCGCGGTGCGGGCCCGGACACCCGGCGCCTGTTCGCCCTGGTGGACGGGGCCGGCCGGCTCGCCATCGGCTGCGCGGCCCCCGTGCTGCGCCACATCTACCGCGAGACCGCCTCGTCCCACCTGCGCGGCCGGGCCGCGAGGGCCCTGGCCAGCACCGACCCCTCCTTCGCGGCGGGCTTCGCCGTCGAATGCCTCTGGGACTGCGAGGAGACCACCCGCGAGGTGGCCGCCCGCCACGCAGAAACGGCCGACGCCCGCGTCGCCCCGCGCCTGCGCCGCCTGGCCGCCGATCCGGCGGAGGAGGAGGACGTCCAGTCGGCCGTCCGCAGCCGCATCGCCCCGGAGTCGGCGGTGTAACCGCCCCGACGGGCCGCCGTACGGTCCGCGCGCGCACGGGTGACGCCCGTGGCCGAAGCAACCCGGGCAGCCCCCGGACCACACGGCCACGGGCGTCGCCGTGTCCGGACCCGTGCGTCCCCGTTCCGCGGGCATCGGCTCCGTGCGCTCCGGTCCCGCGTGCATCGGCTCCGTGCGTCCCGGTTCCGTGGGCATCGGCTCCGTGCGTCCCGGACCCGCGTGCATCGGCCCCGGCCCCCTGTACGTGGCCGATGCCGCCCCGGACGTGTCACCGGGCCCGTACGAACCGCAGCGGCACCCCCGGCCGGGCCTGCGCCGCCGCGTCCAGGGCCGGCCCCGGCGGGACCACGCCCACCACCGGGTAGCCGCCCGTCACCGGGTGATCGGCCAGGAACACCACCGGCAGCCCGTCCGGCGGCACCTGGACCGCGCCCAGCACCATGCCCTCGCTCGGCAGCTCGCCCGCCCGGGCGCGGACCAGCGCGGAGCCCGCCTCCGCGCGCAGGCCGATGCGGTTGGACGACGCCGAGACGCGGAACGCCGAGCGCCACAGCCCGGTGAGGGAGGCCTCGGTGAACCAGTCCGCCCGCGGCCCGAGCCGCAGCGGGAGCAGCAGCTGCGAAGGCGGCCCGGGCAGGCCGCAGGCATCCGCCCCCGGCACCGGATCCGGGCCCGGGAGGCCCACCGGCAGCAGCGCCCCGTCCGACAGGACCGGCGGCCCCAGCCCCGACAGCAGGTCCGTGGAGCGACTGCCCAGGACCGGCGGGGCGGCCAGGCCTCCCCGCACCGCGACGTAGGCGCGCACTCCCGACTCCGCCCGGCCCACCTCCAGCTCCGCCCCGGCCGGGAGCCGGACCGGCGCCCCCCAGGCCACCGGGCGCCCGGAGATCCGTACCGGACAGGGCGCGCCGGTGACCGCCACGGTGGTCGCAGCCAGGGCTCGGAGCCCGACCCCGTCCAGGGTCGTCTCCAGCGCCGCCGCGCCCGGCGCGTTGCCGACGAGCCGGTTGGCCAGCGCGTACGCCGCCGTGTCCAGGGCTCCCGAGCGCGGGACCCCCAGATGCGCGTACCCCGGGCGGCCCCCGTCCTGGACCGTGGTCAGCGCCCCCGGCCGCACCACCAGCAGCCCCTCAGCCACGGCCGCCGCCCTCCTGCGTGAACCGCACCCGGACCCCGGGTGCGAACAGTGCCGCCGGTTCCCGCCGCGGATCCCACAGGACCGCGTCCGTGGAGCCGATCAGCTGCCAGCCGCCGGGGGAGGGGCGCGGGTACACCCCCGCGTACTCCCCGGCGAGCGCCAGCGACCCCGCCGGGACGGCCGTACGGGGCGTCTCGCGGCGGGGGAGGTGGAACCGCTCCGGCAGACCCGTCAGGTAGCCGAAACCCGGCGCGAACCCGCAGAAGGCCACCCGGAACTCGATCGCGCCGACGACCCCCGCGACCTCCCGCGGGGCGACCCCCCACAGCCGGGCCACCTCCACCAGGTCCGGGCCGTCGTACCGGACCGGGACGGTGACCTGCGGCCCCTGGGCCGCAGCGAGCGGCGGCACCTCCCACCGCGCGATCCGGGCACCCAGCGCGGCCGGATCCCGTACGCCGTCCAGCAGCACGGTCCGCGCGGCCGGCACCACGTCCCGTACGGGCCCCAGCTCGCCCGAGTCCCGGCGGCGCAGCAACTCGGCGTGGAGCGCGGCCACCTCGTCCGCCGAGTCCAGTTCGACCAGCAGCGCCGCCCCGCCCACCACGAGGGTCCTCACGCGAAGGCCTCCACGCGGACCCCGGCCGTGCCCAGCGCCTCCCGGACCCGGCGGGCGAGCCCTGCCGCCCCCGGGGTGTCCCCGTGCAGGCACAGCGAGCGGGCGGCCACCCGGACCGGCGACCCGTCGGCCGCCGTCACCGCCCCCTCGGCCGCCATCCGGACGGCCCGCGCCACGACCGCGTCCGCGTCGTGCAGCACGGCGTCCGGCTCGCCGCGCGGCACCAGCGTCCCGGCGGGCGTGTACGCGCGGTCGGCGAAGGCCTCCGGTACGGCGGCCAGCCCGGCCTCCCCGGCGGCGGCCAGGAGCAGCGACCCGGGCAGCCCCAGCACCGGCAGGCCCCCGGTGGCACCGGACCCGGCGGCCAGCCGGACGCCCGCCACCACGGCGGCGGCCTGGGCCGCGTCGTGCACGGTCCGGTTGTAGAGCGCACCGTGCGGTTTCACGTACGACACCCGGGACCCGGCCGCCCGCGCGAACACCTCCAGCGCCCCGATCTGGTAGGCCACCTCGTCGGCGAGCTCGCCGGGCGGCACGTCCATGGAACGCCGCCCGAACCCGGCCAGATCGCGGTACGACACCTGCGCGCCGATCCGCACGCCCCGCTCCGCGGCCAGCTCGCAGACCCGGCGCATGATGGACGGGTCGCCGGCATGGAAGCCGCAGGCCACGTTGGCGCTCGTGACGACGGAGAGCAGCGCCTCGTCGTCGGTGAGGGTCCAGCGCCCGAAGCCCTCGCCGAGATCGGCGTTGAGGTCGATCACGGGAACGGATGCGATCATGGAATCCATGCGCCGAGCGTAGAGCAGGCGCCCGGAACGGACACCGAAGCCGATGCCGGAGCGGATGCCGGGACGATCCGGCCGAACCATGCCGTTTGGGATGTTGTCAGCAACAGGACCTAGTCTTTGTCCGTGACTCTCCCCGCCCCGGCGAAGACCCTTCCGTCCCCGGCGCCGGGCCCGGCCGCCGACGAGGGCCTGGCCCGGCGGCTGCGCGCCCTCGCCTGCACCGCCCCGCTGCACGACCTCGACGTACGCAAGGCCAATCTGGCCGGCGAGTACGGGGTCTACGCGATGGCGGAGGTCGCGCTGGCCGCGATCGACCTGGTCACGCTCAACATGGACTTCGACACGGGCGCCGACCACGAGCAGATAGTGGCCAGGCTGCTGCCGCGCGTCGCGGCCCAGGCCCCCGTCCGCCCGGCGGCCGAGCACGAGCGGGTGGCCCGCTGGGTGCTGGAGAACCTGATCAACGTCGGCAGCGTTGACCGCGGCTTCCGCGCGATCTACGGCACCTTCGGCCCCGACGGCGTCTACGTCCGCCGGGACTACGACTTCAAGCTGATCGAAGAGGTCCCCGGCCACGGCGGCGTGGTCTACCTGCGCACCACCGACGAAGCCGTCAACGTCCTCGTCGGCGCCCTCGACACGGACGTCACCAGCGCCCAGATCGCTGCCGAGGTCAAGCTGGAGGTGCTGATCAGCCGCGGCCGGCTGGCCGACGCCCAGCTCGCCGCCGAGCAGGCCCGCTACCGGACCGTGCAGTACGCCGAGACGCTGCGCCGCACGCTGGACGCGACCCGCCGCAACGTCCGGGCGGTGGACTGGCTGCAGGCCGTGCCCGACATGATCGCCGAGGCCCTGGACCACGTCGCCGACCGCTACCGGCACGAGAACGCGATCCTGACCAACATCCGCAAGGCGCGCGACGAGGCGGAGGAACCGGAGAACAAGCGGCGCGCGGCCGAGCTCGTCGACATCGTCAAGGACTGCATCCGACGGCACACCCAGCTGCAGTCCCGGCTGCTGGACGCCGGCCCGCTGTTCCGCGCCGAACAGGACCGCCAGGCGTTCGCCGCCCCGGCGCCCCGCTCCGGCATCGACCTGTACGGCCAGCTCGTCGCCCCGCTCCTGCCGCTTCCCCTGGAACAGGCGAGCCGGGTGACCACCGCCTTCTTCGCCTCCGGCGCGGGACTGCGCACGCCCGTATCGGTGCGGGTCGCCGACCTCGTCGAGATCCTGCTGACCCCGCCGGTGGAGCGCGAGCACCTCGGTGCGGAGATGCCCGAACCGGACCTCATCGCCACCCCGGACGACAGCCGCTTCAGCGAGGAGCAGCTCGCCGCCGCGACGGAGCTCCTGGACCTTCCGCACGACGCGCCGCGCAGGCTGTCCGGACTCCTCGCGGAGGCCCGCCGCAGCGATCCGGAACTGCCGTACCTGGTGGCCCTGCTGGCCGTCCACGCGGCGAGCCCGGCCGTCGGCACGGCCTACCGGCAGGGGGAGGAGCGGCTCCTCTTCGCGGTGGACGACGGCACGCAGCTCGACGACCCCGAGTTCGGCGGCGCCGACCTCATCGTCGGCACCGCCCTCCTGGACGCCGCCGGCATGGCCGCCGACCGCGCGGAGGCCTCATGACCCGCCGCGCCCTCGCCCCGGCCGGGCCACATCCAGCCCCGCCGGCTCCGGATTCAGCCCCGCCGGCGTTTGAGGCGCGGGGTCTGGGGCGGAGCCCCCGGAAACCCGGCTCCGCCGGGCACAGGGCTCTGCCCGGACCCTCCCCCAGCTACCGCTGGGAGGTGCCCCCTGCTCAAACGCCGGCGAGGCTGAACCGGCCGGAGCCGCCTGATCCGCGCAGAGGCCCCGCCAGCAGCAGCCGTACCGCCCGAACGACCCGTACCGCCGAGGAGACGTACCCGTGAGCGACCACCACGCCGAGCACCCCGCGTGGAGCGAGCCCGACGCGCCGTCGGCTCCCGCGCACGCCCCCACCCCCGCCGGCCCCACCCCGGTGACCCCCGCCGACGCCGCCGACGCCGCCCGACTCGTCGCCTTCGGGCTGCAGCCCAAGCTGCTCCCCGCCCGGGACGCCGAGTACGCCGAGCTGCTCCGCCGCTACCGCGAGGACCCCGCCTTCGGCCGCCTCGCCGACGCCGTCGCCACCGGCCTCGGCCTCGTCGTCCTGGAGGTGTCGCCCCGCGCCGGCATGGCCGTGGCCGCCGGCGAGGACTCCGTCTTCGCCGTCCGGATGGGCGACTACGCCCGCCGCACCGCCGCCGACTCCGCCGACCGCTTCCTGCACGGCCTCGCCCACCTAGCCGTGGCCGCCCTGGCCTTCCCGCGCCCCGAGGACCTCGCCGACGACGGCTACATCGGCCGCATCACCGTCAACGGCGTCGACGCCTTCGTCCGCCAGACCTGCCGCCGCCTGGAGGAGCGCGCCGAGGAGCTCGGCGAGAACACCGACCCGGCCTCCGACGCCCCCGGCCTGGAGGCCGCCTGGCGCGTCTACGCCCGCCGCAGCGCGACCGGAGCCACCAAGGACGCCCGCCGCCTCGCGGGCTCCACCACCGGCATCGTCGGCAAGGCGGCCGCGTTCCTCACCGACTCCGGTTTCCTCCAGCGCACCGGCGACGAGGCCGGCGGCACCTACCGCACCACCCCCCGCTACCAGCTCCAGGTCCGTGACATGGCGGGCAGCGCGGCGATGGCCGAACTCCTGGAGCTCGGCGTGGTCCCCGTCAGCGACGGCTCCGCCACCCTGCTGCCGCCGCCCGAGGGCGACGACCTGGACCTGGCCGCCGACGCCGGGCTCCCGTTCCACGCCTGAGCCCCGGCCCCCACGGCCCGCGCCCCGATCCCCGTACGCCCTGCCTCACCAAGACACCACGAGAGTCCGCCGCCATGTACGAGCTGTCCCGGATCCGCCTCTACTCCATCGGGCCCGCCGGTGCGCGCTACGCCGACACCGTGCTCGACCTGCGCGGAGTCGGCGAGCCGGTGCCTCACCCGGCGCCCGCCCAGGCGGAGTTCTTCGAGGAGGAGCCCACGGGCCCGCCGCGCCGGCCCGCGCCCGCCGGCGTGCTCTTCCTCGAGAACGGCGGCGGCAAGTCCGTCCTCCTCAAGCTGATCTTCTCGGTGATGCTCCCCGGCCACCGCAACACCCTCGGCGGCGCCAGCTCAGGCGTCCTGCGCAAGTTCCTGCTCGCCGACGACTGCGGCCACGTCGCCCTGGAGTGGCAGCACACCCAGACCGGTGAGTGCGTCGTCGTCGGCAAGGTCAGCGAATGGCGCGGCCGTCAGGTCTCCAACGACCCGCGCAAGTTCGCCGAAGCCTGGTACTCCTTCCGCCCCGGCCCGGGCCTCAGCCTGGACAGCCTGCCCGTCGCCGAGGCCACCTCCGTGCGCCCGCCCGTCGAAGGCGCCTCCGGGGCCCAGGGCCGGCGCCGCACGATGAAGGGCTTCCGCGACTCCCTCACCGAGGCCGGCAAGGCGTACCCGCACCTGGAGGTGTACTTCGAGGAGATCCACGACCGGTGGAACGAGCACCTCACCGAACTGGGCCTCGACCCCGAACTCTTCCGCTACCAGCGCGAGATGAACGCCGACGAGGGCGAGGCGGCCGGCCTCTTCGCGGTCAAGAAGGACTCCGACTTCACCGACCTCCTGCTGCGCGCGGTCACCGACACCCGGGACACGGACGGCCTCGCCGACCTCGTCCACGGCTTCGGCAACAAGCTCGGCCGCCGCGCCGAGCTCATGGCCGAACGGGACTTCACCGCAGGCTCGGTGGACCTGCTCACCCGCATCGTCGAGGCCGCAGCGGCCCGCTCCCGGCTGCGCGACGTACACGCCGGCGCGGAACGCCGTACGCGCACCCTCGCCCGACGGCTGTCCGCCCGCGCCGCCGAGGAGCGCGGCCGGGCCGCCGACCTCGCCCAGCAGGTCACGGGAGCCGCCCACCAGGTCACCGCCGCCGAGTCGGCGCGCACCCGCAGCGCCGCCGTCTCCGCCGAACTCGCCTACCGGCACGCCTCGCTGGCCCTGACCGTCGCCGACAAGGCCGCCGCGGCCCAGCGCCGCGAACTCCTCGAAGCCCGGACCCTGCACTCCGCGTGGCAGGCCGCCGAGAACGTACTGCGCCACCGGGCCGCCGCCGACCGCTCCGCCCGCGTCGCCGCCGCGATCCTGGAGGCCGAACGGGACGCCGCCCCGGCGCTGGCCGCCCGCGCCACGGCGGCCGGCGAGCTCGTCCGGGCCCTGCACACCGCCGCCGAGCACGGCGAGCGGCTCGCCAACGAGGAGGAGGAGCGTTCCGCCGCCCTCCAGTCCACCGGTGAGGACGCCCACCGCGACGCGACCGCCGCCGCCACGGCCGCCCAGCGGGCCCGCAGCGAGGCCGAGCACCTGCGCTCCCGGCTGGCCGAGGTCCAGCAGGAGACCGCCGAGGCCGTCCGGGCCGGCTGGCTCGACGACACCGCCCCCGACGCCGACCCGGCCCGCGCGGCCCTCGCCGCCACCGACGCCGAGAAGGCCGCCGTGGCTGCCTGGGACGAGTCCCGGGAAGCCGCCCGCGAGGCCGCCGAGGCCGCCCGCGAGGCCGCCGCCGCGGAATCCCGGGCCGAACTCACCGCCGCCCGTGCGGCGGACGCCGCCGACGCGGCCGAGGCCGCCCACGACGCGGAGCACCGGGCCGCGGCCTCCCTCGCCACCGCCCCGCGCCTGGCGGACCTGCTGGGGCTCCCGTCGGTCCCCGCCTCCTTCCTTCCCCACCCGCGCTCGCAGAGCGGTACCGCCGGAGCCCTCGCGGGCGCCGGCGCGCAGGCCGCGTCGGCCGGGGCCGCGCACGGAGCCGCAGGGCAGGGCCCCGCCCCGGCCGGTCCCGCCGGCCGCCCGGAAGGCGCCGCAGGCGGCGGGCTCACCGCCGCCGACCTCGACCGCAACGCCGACGACCTGCGCGCCCTGCTCACCGACGCGGTCGCCGCGGCCGAACGCCAGCTCTTCGAGCTGCGCACCGCGGCCGCCGACGACTCCCGCATCCTCGGCGCCCTCGGCGACGGCGGCCTGCTGCCGCCCGGCCCGGACGTCCTGGCCACCGTGGAGTACCTCGGCGAGCACGGCATTCCCGCCCTCCCCGGCTGGCGCTACCTCGCCCAGTCCGTGGACCCCGCCGACCACGCCGCCGTCCTCGCCGCCCGCCCCGAACTCGTCGACGGCGTCGTCATCACCGACCCCGACACGCACGGCCGCGCCCGCGAGGTGCTCTCCGGCGCCGCCCTGCTGCCCCGCTCCACCGTCGCCGTCGGCACCGCCGCAGCCCTGCTGGCCCCGCTGCCGCCGGCCGGCGACGACTCCGGGGTGTTCCTCGTACCGCCGAACCCGGCCATGCACGACGAGGGCGCCGCCGACGAGGAGCGCCAGGCGCTGCGTGCCCGCGCCGCCGCCCGGGACACCGAGATCCGCGACCTCGCAGCCCGCCTCGGCGGCGACCGCGAACTCGCCGCCCGCCTCGCCTCCTGGCGCACCGGCTGCCCGCCCGGCCGCCTCACCGAACTCGCGGAAGCGGCCGCCGCCGCCCGGATGTTCGCCGAGGAGACCGACGCCGAGCTCGCGGAGGCCCGTACCGTACGCGCCGAGGCCGACGAGGCCGCCGCCGACGCGGCCCGCGTCCGCGAGGAGCGCCAGGACGCCGCTCAGCGCGCCCGCCGCGCCGCCGACGCCCTCGCCGGGCTCGCCTTCCGGCTGCGCGAACGCGCCGGCTGGCAGGCCAAGCTCCGCGAACTCGCCGACGACGCCGCCGAGTCCGAGGCCCGCGCCGAGGTGTGCCTGGACCGGGCCCGCGCCGCCGACGAGGACCGCCGCGCCGCCCAGCGCGCCGCCGACGACGCCCGCCGCACCGCCCGCGCCCTGCGCGCCGAACGCGCCGAGATCGCCGGTGCGCCCGACCAGCTGCCCGACGGCGACGGCGATGCCCCCCGGGCCCCCCTGCCCGACCTGCGCGAGGCCTACCGCGCGGCCTCCCAGCTCTACGAGAAGGTCGGTGTCGGCGCCGACCTGCGCGCCGAACAGGCCCGCGCCGAGAGCGACGAGAGCGCCGCCCTGGCCGAGCTGGACCGCCTCACCAACAAGGTCCGTACCCGCGCCGCCCAGCTGCTGGAGAGCACCGACGGGTCCGACGGCCCCTCCCGGCAGGCCGCGGCCGCCCGCGCCGAGTCCCTCGTGCAGATGCTGGAGACCCGCGCGTCCACCGCCAGCGAGCAGCTCGGCCGGCTGCGCGGCGAGGCGGAACGGCACGCCCCCACCGAGGGGGAGGCGCACACCGAACTCCCCGAGGAGCTCGTCCCCGAGAACGTCGAGCAGGCCCAGGCCCTGCTGCGTACGGCCACCGCCCAGCTCGCCGCCCACAGCGCGGCCGTGGAGAGCGCCCGGGCCGCCCACGCGGACCTGCTGCGCGCCCACCGCACCGCCGAGGACGGGGCCGGAGGCTTCGACGAGACCGCGGCGATGCTCCGGGACCTGCTGCGCGACCACACCCACCAGGACGACGAGCATGAGCCGGTACCCCACGCGGGCACCCTGGAGGAGGCCCGCCAGTCCGCCACCGAGGCCCGCCGCTCCCTGCGCGGCTGCTCGGCCGACCTCTCGGCCGCCGAGTCCGCGGTGCGCGAGGCGAGCGACATCCTGGTCCGGCACGCCAACGCCACCCGCTACGAGCAGGTACGCACCCCCGCGCGGCAGCAGATCCGCGAACTGCCCGCCTCCGCCCTGCCCGAGCACGCGGCGGCCTGGGCCGCGGCCTTCGCACCCCGGCTGCGCGTCCTCACCGACGAACTGGCCCAGCTGGAGCGCAACCGGGACAGCATCGTCGACCGCCTGCGTGGTCTCGTCGAGTCGGCCCTGGCCACGCTCCGCTCCGCGCAGCGGCTCTCGCAGCTCCCGGAGGGCCTCGGTGAATGGTCGGGCCAGGAGTTCCTGCGGATCCGCTTCGAGGAGCCGGACCAGGCCACGCTCACGGAGCGGCTCGGCGAGGTCATCGACGAGGCGACCCGCGCGGCCGTGAAGAAGAACAGCAGCGCCTCGTTCGGCGAGGGCCGCCGTGACGGCATGTCCCTGCTGCTGAGGGGCGTCCAGGCGGCCCTGGAGCCCAAGGGCATCTCCGTGGAGATCCTCAAGCCGGACGCGGTGCTGCGCGCCGAGCGGGTGCCGGTGGGACAGATGGGCGACGTGTTCTCCGGCGGGCAGCTGCTCACCGCCGCGATCGCGCTGTACTGCACGATGGCGGCGCTGCGCAGCAACGACCGCGGCCGCGACAAGCACCGGCACGCCGGCACGCTGTTCCTCGACAACCCGATCGGCCGCGCCAACGCCACGTACCTGCTGGAACTCCAGCGGGCCGTCTCCGACGCGCTGGGCGTCCAGCTGCTCTACACGACCGGCCTGTTCGACACCACGGCACTCGCCGAGTTCCCGCTGGTGATCCGCCTGCGCAACGACGCGGACCTGCGGGCGGGCCTGAAGTACATCAGCGTCGAGGAACACCTGCGCCCGGGTCTGCCGCAGCGGTCCCCGGAAGGGGAGACCATCCACGGCGAGATCACGGCGACCCGGATGTTCCGCCGGAGCGGCGCCTCCTGACGCCGGAGGCGCCGGCGCCGGCGCCGGTGCCGCCGGGCCCCCTCGGGTGCCGCCGGACACCGGGACGCCCTGAGGCGGCCGTGCCACGAGCGCCCGCGCCCCCGGGGCTCCCCGGGGTGCCGCAGGGCACCCGGGACCCCCTGCGGCACCCCGGGGAGCCTGCGCCGCCGGATGTCCGTGCCACCCGGGGCACCTGCGGTGCTCGTGACACCTGGGATGTCTGTGGCACCCGGGGCGCCTGCGCCGCCGGATATCCGTGCCATCCGGCACGCCTGCGGTGTCCGTGGCACCCGAGCGTCTGCGTCGCCGGGATGCCCGTGCCACTCGGCACGCCCGCGATACCTGGGATGTCCGTGTCACCCGGCACGCCCGCGGTGCTCGTGACACCCTGGATGCCCGTGCCATCCGGCACGCCCGTGGCGCTCGTGACACCCGGGATGCCCGTGCCATCCGGCCCGCCCGCGGTGCTCGTGACACCCGGGATGCCCGTGCCATCCGGCCCGCCCGCGGTGCTCGTGACACCCGGGATGCCCGTGCCATCCGGCACGCCCGTGGTGCCCGCGATACCCGGGATGCCCGTGCCGCTCGGCACGCCCGTGCCACTCGGCACGCCCGTGACACCCGGGATGTCCGCGGCACCCGGGATGCACGTGCCACTCGGCACGCCCGCGGTGCCCGCGGCACCCGGCACGCCCGGGGCGCGCGGGACGTCTGTGCCGTCCGGGGCGGCCGTGGCGCCCGTACGGGGCTCAGCGGGCGGAATAGCGGCCGGACGCCGCCAGAGGGCCGTCCTCGCGCGGTATTCGGCCCGCGGCGGCCTTCCGGGCCGCCCGCCGGGCTTCCCGGCGGCGGCCGCGCGCCGTGCTGCTCGGCTCCGAGTGGACCCCGTACCGCTGGTTCCAGGTCTGCCGGGTGATCCACACGTCCAGCACCCCCCAGGTGGCCACGATCGTCCCCGCGATCGCGCCGAGCCCCATCGGGAGGGCCAGCCAGGACCCGGTCAGGGTCAGGAAGAACGTGATCGTCGCCTGTGTCAGGGTCACGGCCACGATCAGCACCGCCCGCACCGCGGAGGTCCGTACCGAATCCGGCATCCTGCGCCGCCGGGCCGGCTCCTCGACCCACAGCCCCCGACCGGCCCCACCGACCCCACCGGCCCCCAGGCCCGCACCCGCACCCGCGCCGCCGCCCTCGTCACTGCTCATGGTCCGCTCACTCCCCACCGCGCGGTCCGTCATGCCTGCTCGCCCTGCCTACTTGCCACGTCTGCCCACCACTTCCACCCCTCACGTCCGCTCCGACGTGCCCCCTCGAACAGAAAGACGTCCGGCGGTGCCCGGAGATTCCCGGATCGCGGATACCCCGACGGGCCGGAACGATCGCGGAACGAACAATTCCAGCCATCCATCGAGTTGCGGGAACCGACGCCCCAGCAAGTGTCATCTGCCACATATCGGGCCGCAGTTGACCGGAAGTGTCGGACAACTGGTGATCTTCCTCCCGGGGTCAGGCCGAAAACGTCCGGACACGCCTTCGAAGCTGCCCCGCAGCAGTAGTAGGCTCACGCCGTTTAAATGACGGAACACCGACCCCCGGTAACGGGGTTGACCTGGGGGAGGCTGGGGAGGCCATGCGCTTTCGCGGGAAGTCCATCCGCCGGAAGATCGTGGCGTTGCTCCTTGTGCCGCTCGTCTCCCTGACCGCCCTCTGGGGCATCGCGACAGTCATCACCGGCCGAGAGGCCCTCCAGCTCTTCGACGTGGCCTACATCATCGACAAGGTCGGCTATCCCGTCGAGGACGTCGCCCGCGTCATCCAGAAGGAACGGCGCCAGACCCTGGTCGTCCTCGGAGACCCCCGGGCCGCCACCGCCACGGCCGAACTCACCAAGCGCCGCGCCGAAACCGACCTGGCCGTCGAACAGATCAGCGTCAGCGCCCGCGACCCCAAGGTCATCGACGAGCTGAGCCCGGACAGCGCCCAGCGCCTGCGCTCGATCGTCACCGCCTTCCAGGGCATCGGCGCCATGCGCCGCTCCGTCGACCAGAACGCCCTGGACCCCACGCAGGCCCTGGATCTCTACAACCGGCTCGTCGACCCCTGCTACGACTTCCTGATGAACCTCCACGGCCTGGACAACGTGGAGGTGGACAAGGAAGGCCGCGCCCTCGTCGGCATCAGCCGCGCCCGCGAACTGCTCTCCCGCGAGGACGCCGTCATCGCCTCGGCCCTCGCCGCGCGCAACGTCACCGCTCCCGACGTGCGACGCGTCTCCGACTTCGTCGCCAACCGCACCCTGCTCTACGAGTTCAACCTCGTGACCCTCCCCGCCGAGGACCGCGAGCGCTTCGAGAAGTACTGGAAGGACCCCGGGACCCAGCCCCTGCGCGACGCCGAGGAACGCTTCATAGCCGGCGGCGCCGCCAACAAGCCGCGCAGCGTCACCGCCGCCCAGTGGGACGAGGCCTCCACCAAGGTCCTCGACGACCTGGCCGCCATGAACACCGACGCCGGCAACCGCTACCAGCAGCGCATCGAGCCCGTCGCCAGGGACGTCATGGTCCAGGCCGCCGCCGCCGGTGTCCTCGGCTTCCTCGCCCTGACCGTCTCCCTGGTGCTGTCCGTCCGCATCGGCCGCGACCTCGTCCGCGACCTCTCCAGGCTGCGCAAGGAGGCCCACGAGGCCTCCGGCGTCCGGCTGCCCAGCGTGATGCGCCGCCTCGCGGCGGGCGAGCACGTGGACGTGGAGACCGAGGCGCCCCACCTCGAATACGAGAAGGACGAGGTCGGCCAGGTCGGCCAGGCCCTCAACACCCTCCAGCGCGCCGCCGTCGAGGCCGCCGTCAAGCAGGCCGACCTGCGCCGCGGCGTCTCCGAGGTGTTCGTCAACCTGGCCCGCCGCAACCAGGTGCTGCTGCACCGCCAGCTGACCCTGCTCGACACCATGGAACGCCGGACCGAGGACACCGAGGAACTGGCGGACCTCTTCCGCCTCGACCACATGACCACCCGCATGCGCCGGCACGCCGAGGGCCTCGTGATCCTCTCCGGCGCCGCGCCCTCCCGCCAGTGGCGCAAGCCCGTCCAGCTGATGGACGTCGTACGCGCCGCCGTCGCCGAGGTCGAGGACTACGAGCGCATCGAGGTACGCCGGCTCACGCGCCTGGGCATCGTCGGTCCGGCCGTCGCCGACATCACCCACCTCATCGCCGAACTCCTGGAGAACGCCACCGTGTTCTCGCCGCCGCACACCGCGGTCCAGGTGCACGGCGAGCGCGTCGCCAACGGCTTCACCCTGGAGATCCACGACCGGGGCCTCGGAATGACCCCGGAGGCGCTGCTCGACGCGAACCTCCGGCTCGCCGAGACCCCCGAGTTCGAGCTCTCCGACACCGACCGCCTCGGCCTGTTCGTCGTCAGCCGCCTCGCGCAGCGCCACAGCGTCAAGGTCGTCCTCCAGCCCAGCCCGTACGGGGGCACCACCGCGGTGCTCTTCCTCCCCTCGGCCCTGCTCACCGAGGCCCCCGAGACCAACGGCGCGGGCGCGCGGTTCGACGGCGCCCGCGCCGCCGCCAAGCCCCTGCGGTCCGACAAGTCCGGCCACCTCGGCCGCGCCGGGTCCGAGCGCTCCGCGCCCGCCGCCATGGAGCGCACGCCGTCCGGCCGCCAGCTGCCCACCGGCGAACTGCGCGGCCCGGTCGAACTGGAGGCCCCGCTCCCGGCCGGCGGCCTGGACCGGCTGGACGGCCTCGACGACCCCGCCGTGCTCGACGACGCACCCACGGCGATCACCGGCCGCACCGCCGCCGGCCGCCCGGTCATGGCGACGCTCGACGACGAGACCCCGCCGAACGGCATCCCGCGCAGCGCCCTCCTGGGCCTGCGCGCGGCGGACCGGCCGCACAACGACCGGCACGCCGACCGCGGCGGCTCCCGCAAGGGCGGCCGCGACCGCGAGTCGCTCGCGCCCACCGGTCCGGTCCGGCTGGACACCCAGCGTGTGGAGACCCAGCGCCCGGACGGCTCCCGCTCCCAGGGCGCCGTACCACTGCCGCGTCGCCGCCCGACCCCGACTCTGGTCGCCGACCACGGCCGCCGGGTGGAGCCCCGCCCGGTGTCCGTGGTCCCGCAGCCCTCACCGGCCTCCACGGCCGGACCCGACGCCGGATCCGATGCCGGAGCCTCCGCACCCGGCCCCGGCATCGGCGGACTGCCCCGCCGGGTCCGCCAGGCCAGCCTGGCGCCCCAGCTCAAGAAGTCCCCGTCCGCCGCCCCCGCCGAAGCCGCCCCCGACCAGGCGGCCGACCGCGACGCGGAAGACGTACGTACGCGCATGTCCGCACTCCAGCGTGGCTGGACGGCGGGCCGCAACCAGCACGCACAGCAGAAGTCCGAGACCGGGGCGGGCACATCCGCCGCCGGCGGTCCCGCGAACGAGAACGAAGGGGACGGTCGATGACCGCACCGCAGACCGGCAACGACACCAGGGGCCGCGGCTCCGGCCCGCTCAACTGGCTCCTCGACGAGCTCGTCGACCGGGTCGGCTCCATCCGCAAGGCGGTGGTCCTCTCCGGCGACGGCCTGCCCACCGGCAGCTCCAAGGACCTGACCCGTGAGGACAGCGAGCACCTGGCGGCCGTCGCCTCCGGATTCCACAGCCTGGCCAAGGGTGTCGGCCGGCACTTCGACTCCGGCCGGGTCCGCCAGACCGTGGTCGAGCTCGACGAGGCCTTCCTCTTCGTCATGGCCGCGGGCGACGGCAGCTGCCTGGCCGTCCTGGCCGACGCCGACTCCGACGTCGGCCAGGTGGCGTACGAGATGACGCTGATGGTCAAGCGCGTCGGCGACCACCTGGCGACCGCCCCGCGCACCGGGCTGCCAGCCGGAGGGTGAGTCGTAAGGCATGAGCGATTCACGCCAGGACCACCCCACGGGAATTCCCGCCGGCTTCACCGTCGACCCGTCCTACTCCGACACCGACCCACTCGACCCCGACCACGCGCACTGGTTCGACGACGACGCGGGGCCCGTCGTCCGCCCGTACGCCATGACCCGCGGCCGGACCAGCCACGCGGGCCAGCACCGACTCGACCTGATCGCGCTCGTCGTCGCCGAACCGGCGGCCGACGATCCGGTCTGGGACATGACCCTCTCCCCGGAACACGCCCACATCCTCGGGCTGTGCCGGGACCGACCGCAGTCGGTCGCCGAACTCGCGGCCGATCTCGACCTCGCCGTCGGGGTCGTCCGCGTCCTGATCGGCGACCTGGTCGATGAGGAACTGGTCCACGTGACCAGGCCGGTACCACCGGCAGAACTGCCTGATGAATCCATTCTGCGTGAGGTGATCGATGGCCTTCGGGCGCTTTAGCCGCACCGGTGCCATGCACGCGGTGTCGCCTGTCGAGCCGCTGACCTTGAAGATCCTGGTCGCGGGCGGCTTCGGGGTGGGCAAGACCACCCTGGTCAGCGCGGTGAGCGAAATCAGACCGCTGCGCACCGAGGAACGGCTCTCCGAGCCGGGCGTCGGTGTCGACGACACCGGGGGAGTGGAAGGCAAGAGCACCACCACCGTCGCCATGGACTTCGGGCGCATCACGCTCCGCGAGGACCTGGTGCTGTACCTGTTCGGCACGCCCGGGCAGGACCGCTTCTGGTTCCTGTGGGACGAGCTCGCACAGGGTTCGCTCGGCGCCGTCGTCCTCGCGGACACCCGCCGCCTCGCCGACTGCTTCGCCGCCATCGACTACTTCGAGCGGCGCGCGATCCCGTTCGTCGTCGCGGTCAACTGCTTCGACGGAGCCGACCGGCACCCCGTGGTGACCGTACGGACGGCACTGGACCTCGACCCCGGGGTACCGGTGCTGCTGTGCGACGCACGGGACCGGGAATCGGTGAAGGACGTGCTGGTGGGGGTCGTGGAACACGCGATGTCCCTGGCACGCGAGCGGCGCCGGAGCCTGTCGGCCGGAGCCTGACACGGGGGCGGCCCGTACCCCCGCCGACTGGGGTACGGGCCGCAGCTCTCACGGGGTGACCGGGGTCCCGGTCGCGTCGCGGGACTGTGGAGCGAGTGTGAACCTGCCGCCGGGAGCCGTCAAGCGTTCGGACAACACCGGCAGTTCAGCGCACGGCGACGACGGCCGACCCGTGCCCGAACAGCCCCTGGTTCGCGGTGATCCCGGCCCGCGCGCCGGGTACCTGCCGCTCCCCGGCCGTACCGCGCAACTGCCAGGTCAGCTCACACACCTGCGCGATCGCCTGCGCCGGCACGGCCTCCCCGAAGGAGGCCAGCCCGCCACTGGTGTTGACCGGGATCCGGCCGCCCAGCGCCGTCGCCCCCTCCCGGACGAGCTTCGCGCCCTCACCCTCCCCGCACAGCCCGATGTCCTCGTACCACTCCAGTTCCAGGGCGGTGGACAGGTCGTACACCTCGGCGAGCGAGAGGTCCTCCGGCCCCAGCCCCGCCTCCTCGTACGCGGCGCGCGCGATCGAGGACCGGAAGGACCCGGCCGACGGCGCCACCGCCCGCGCCGAGTCGGTGGCGATGTCCGGCAGGTCCAGCACCGTACGCGGATAGCCGGGCGTCACCGTCGAGACGGCCCGGATCCGCACCGGATCGGCCACTCCGCGGGCCCGGGCGAACTCCATGCTGGTGAGTACCAGGGCCGCACCGCCGTCGGAGGTGGCGCAGATGTCGAGCAGCCGGAGCGGATCGGCGACCACGGCGGAGGCCGCGACCTCCTCCGCGGTGACCTGCTTGCGGTAGCGGGCGTACGGATTGAGCAGACCGGCCGCCGCGTTCTTCACCTTGACCTGGGCGAAGTCCTCCGGGGTGTCCCCGTGGAGGGCCATCCGCCGGCGGGCGTAGAGCGCGAAGTACGCCGGGTTGGTGGCGCCGAGCACGCGGAACCGCAGCCAGTCGGGATCGTCGGGCCGGTCGCCGCCCGCCGGGGCGAAGAACCCCTTGGGCGCCGCGTCCGCGCCGACCACGAGCACCACGTCGGCCAGGCCGGCCAGGATCTGCGCGCGGGCGGCTCCGATGGCCTGCGCGCCGGACGCGCAGGCGGCGTACACGCTGGTGACCCGGGCGCCCTGCCAGCCGAGGGCCCGGGCGAAGGTGGCGCCCGCCACATAACCCGGGTAGCCGGAACGGACCGTGTTGGCGCCGACGATCGACTGCACCGCGGTCCAGTCCAGTCCGGCGTCGGCCAGCGCCGACCGCGCGGCGGCCCGCCCGTATTCGACGAAACTGCGGCCCCACTTGCCCCAGGGGTGCATACCGGCCCCGAGGACCGCGATGTCGGCACTCATTCGGCCCCTCCCACCGGACGGAACTGCCAGGTGGTCCAGACGGTCCCGGAGGCTCCGGGGGCTCCGGAGGCTTCGGCGGTCCCCGCTTCCTCGTTCAGTACGCCCCCGACCACCTCGACCTCCATTCCGACGGCGAGATCCGCGACCCCCACCCCGGGTGCGGCCTGTCCCAGCACCACCATCCCCTCGGCCTCCAGCTCCACCGCGACCAGCGTGTACGGCTCCCAGGGCACGGCCGGGTCGGACACGTACGGCGCGGGAGGCCGGTAGCGCCCGTCGGTGTAGGACCAGACCCGGCCCCGGGGGGAGAGCGGCACCTCGGCGAGTTCACCACCGCCGGGGCAGTGCGGATTGCGGCAGTACGTGTCCTCGCGCGGGAAGAACACCGCAGTACAGGCCGAGCACCGGGTGCCGAGCAGCCGGAAGCCGCCGCCGTCCGGTGCGTCCTCGGTGAACCACCCGCTCACGACGGGTGTGCGTGTGCGTGCCACGATGCCCCTCCCTGGTCAGAGATCTGACGGATCGTCAGGAGTCTGCCACGGGCGGACGGCCCTGACACGGGTTCTCGGCAAGCCACTTCTGCGCGATCTCGCCCAGCTCCGCGTCGCGCCCGGCCAGCATCATCCGGATCATCTGCGTGTCCCCGCGCAGAGACCACGCGGGATGTCCGAAGGTGGCCGGGTTGTTCCCCTCGATCAGGAAGTGCGCCGGCCAGGCGGTCCCGTAGCCGATCAGGGGCAGGGCGGCGAGGTACCGCCGGCGGCCGCGCGCCAGCCCGTAGGCGGTCACGGCCAGACCGGTGAGGGTGCCGGTGAGATGGATCCAGCGGGTGGCGGCGCGCGAGTGCATCGCGACGTAGTACGGCCAGAATTCCTCGTACGAGGTGAATGTCATGCGGGCACGGTACTCACGGCCGGACGGCGCCGACAGGGACAGGGACAGAGGCAGGGACAGGGATAGGGGCGGGGGAAGGGGGTGTGGGCACGCGTTCCGCAACCACCCTCATCCGTACGTTCCTTGGCATACCATCGCCGGATGCCGGCACACCTGAAGGACTCGCACTGCTCCACCTGCGGAGCGCAGTACGCCACCCCCGAGTGGCCCCGTACCTGCGCGGCCTGCGGGGCGACCGCCTACCGCAATCCGCTCCCGGTGGCCGTCACCCTCCTCCCGGTCGAGGACGCGGACGGTTCCGGGCTCGTGGTGATCACCCGCACCATCGAACCGGCCCTCGGCGGCGTCGCCCTCCCCGGTGGCTTCATCGACTTCGGTGAGGACTGGCGCGACGCGATGGTCCGGGAACTCTTCGAGGAGACCGGCATCACGGCACCTGCCTCCGAGGTCGTCCTGGCCGACGCCCTGAGCTCCCCGGCGGGCCACCTCCTCCTCTTCGGCCTCCTCCCGCCCCGCCCGGCCGCGGAACTGCCCGCCTCGAAGGCGACGGACGAGACCACGGGCTGGCACATCCTGCGCACGCCGTCGGTGCTGGCCTTCCCCCTGCACACCCAGGCGGCGGCGTCCTGGTTCGCCGGGAAGTACGCCTGAGCCCGACGCCTGAGCCCGACGCCCGAGCCCGACGCCCGAGCCCGACGCCCGACGCCCGACGCCCGACGCCCGACGCCCGACGCCCGACGCCCGACGCCCGACGCCCGACGCCCGACGCCCGGCCGCGGAGGCGGCCGGGCGTTTGAGGCAGTGCGCCGCAGGCCGGCGTCAGTGCCAGTTGCTGATCTGTACGTCGCGCGGGTGCGGCGCACCGGACCCCGTCTCCACGAGGGACTTCAGACTCATCAGGAAGATCGCCCACTTCGTGCTGCAGTGGTTCATGAACTCGACCGGTTCGCGCCAGCCCGCGTGCGCGAACGTGATGATCGTCCACTCGCCCTCCCGGGTCAGGTCGAAGCTCACCGTGGTCCCGATCCATTCGGGCGGACCGTCGACGACCTCCCACAGCACCCGTGCGTCCGGCCGCAGTTCGAGCACCTTCATGTCGAAGCCGCCGAGGTCGCCGAACCGGAACTCCAGGACCCCGTCGCCGTCACCGCTCGTGTCGGTCGTCCACCACGCGGCCAGGCCCTCGACCGTGGTGAGCGCCTCGTAGACCTTCTCCGGGGCTGCTGTCACGCCTACCCGGTGCAGGATGTCCACCATCTCGCTCTCCCGTCTCCTCGTCGCTTCTCCGTGCTACTTCTTCTCCGCGTCCTTGGCCCGCTGGATCGCCTCGGCGAGGCTCTTGACGCGCCGCAGGCGCGCGTCCCACATCTCACCGACGGAGTTCAGCTGCGCCACGGCGCGGGCCAGCTGTGCCTCGTCCACCTGGTAGCGCTTCTCCCGTCCCGCCGGCGCGGACCGGACCAGCCCGACCCGGTCGAGCACGGCCAGGTGCTTGGTCACGGCCTGCCGGGTCACCGGCAGGTGTGCGCTGAGGGTCGTCGCGGTCCCCTGGCCGTCGGCCAGCAGGAGATCGATCATGCGGCGCCGGGTCGGGTCGCCTATCGCGGACCACAGGTCGTCGTCGACGGCGGTGCTCATCGCGCGCCCGCCAACCGTTCGGCGGTCGCGGCCAGGCGCGGCAGGTAGAAGTCCCAGCCCTGCCGGTGGTCGTCGTAGGTGGCTTCGAGTACGGCGGCCTCCCAGCCCCGCTCGCGGTAGCCGCTCTCGCGGAAACGGACCGTGGTCCCCGTCCCTGCGGGGACGAGTTCGAAGGTCACCAGCAGGGAGTTTCCCGGACCTGCCGTCTCCGCTTCCGTCTCGTCGTAGGTCCAGCGGAACGAGAACATCCGGGGCGGGTCGGCCTCGACGACCGTGAACGGTGCGGACTGGTGCCCGCCGTTGTCCTGGTCCGTCCATGTGAGACGGCCCGTCGCGCCCGCGGCCGGCTCGAACGCGGTGGTCTCGGCGCTCCACCACTCCCGGATGTGCTCGGGGCTGCTGAGCACCTCGAACACCACCTCGGGCGAGGCGTCGATGTGCAGCTCGCGCTCGATGCTCCCGTACTCCATGGCCGTCTCCATCTTTCGCAACCTTCGGTTGCATATCACGTTAGCCCCGTCCCGTCTGATGTGCAACCGTTGGTTGCGTATCGGTGGGTGGGCAGGAGTTCCCGGCCGTGCGGAGCGCGCGGCGACCGGCCCCCGCCGCCTTACGGGCCCCGGGCGGCGTACAGGCCCCGGCCGCCTTACGGGCCCCGGGCGGCGTACAGGCCCCGGCCGCCGTACCGGCCCGGGCCGCGTACGGGCCCAGCCGCCTACAGCCCCCGTACGGTGACCCCCTCCACCCGGTTCCCCGCCTCGTCCTCGACCACCACCGCGTCCCCCACCCACCGCACCGCGTACCGCTCCACCTCGCCCGCCTCGAAGCCCGGCCCGGGGTCCCGGATCACCACCCCGCCCCCCGTGCGTCCCCGGGCCGGAGCCCAGACCTCCAGCTCCACCCCGTCGCCGGAGGCGGCCCGTACCGGCAGCACGGCCCCCGCCCGCGCCAGCACCGGGATCCGGCCCTGCGGCGCGTCCAGCAGGATCTGGCCCGGGCCCTCGTACGCCGCCCCCGTCGCCGTGTCGTACCAGCGTCCCCGCGGCAGCCGTACCGCCCGCCGGTCCGCCCCGCACTCCAGCACCGGCGCCACCAACAGCGCGTCACCGAGCAGGAAGGCGTCCTCGCAGTCCCGCAACCGCCGCTCCTCCGGCGTCCCCCACCACACCGGCCGCACGTAAGGGGCCCCCGTCCGCCGCGCCAGATGGGCCAGCGTCACGAAATACGGCCGCAGCCGCTCCCGTTCCGCCATCACCTCCGCGGCCTGCTCGGCCACCTCCGGCCCGAACTCCCACGGCTCCCGCCGCCCCGCCCAGATCGCCGAGTGCGTCCGGAACAACGGCAGGTAGGCCCCCAGTTGCAGCCACCGCACGTACAACTCCGGCGACGGCGACCCCCCGAACCCGCCGACGTCCGGACCCGAGTACGGCACCCCGCACAGCCCGAGCCCCAGCACCAGGGCCAGCGAGGCCCGCAGCCCCGCCCAGCTGGACTCCACGTCCCCCGACCAGGTGCCCCCGTACCGCTGCATCCCCGCCCACCCCGACCGCGAGAACAGGAACGGCCGCTCGGCGGGCCGCAGCCGCACCAGCCCCTCCCACCCCGCCCGCGCCATCGCCAGCCCGTACACGTTGTGCCCCTCGCGGTGGTCACCACCCGCCCCCTCCAGCGCGTGCCGCGCCGACCTCGGCAGCGTCGAGTCCCCGAACGGCGCGAAGGACACCGGCTCGTTCATGTCGTGCCAGAAACCGGCGAAGCCCCGCGCGAGCCGCTCCTCGTACAGCCCGCCCCACCACTCCCGCACGGCCGGATCCGTGAAATCCGGGTACGCGCACTCGCCCGGCCACACCTCACCGCGCACCTCCGCGCCCCGCGCGTCCCGTACGAAGGCCCCACCCGCCCCCACCGCCAGCCCCGACGCGTGCACCCCGTCGCCCGCCTTCACCGCCGGGTCCACGATCGACACCAGCCGCACCCCGAGCTCCCCCAGCTCCCGCGCCAGCTCCGGCAGGTCGGGGAACCTCCCCTCGTCCACCGTGAACACCCGGTGCCCGTCGTAGTGATCGATATCCAGGTGTACGGCCGACAGTGCGAGCCCGCGCGCCGCGTACCCCGCGACCACCCGCCGCACCTCCTCCGCACTCCCGAACCCCCACCGTGCGTGCTGGTACCCCAGCGCCCACTCCGGCGGCACCGCGGCCGCGCCCGTCAGCCCCGACCACCCCTGCAGCACCCGCGCCGGCGTCCCCACCAGCACCCAGCACCGCAGCGGCCCGCCCTCCATCCGCAGCTCGCTCGCCCCCGGCCGGTCCGCGCCCGAACCGGCGCCCTCCTCACCCTCCCGCAGCACCACCCGCCCGTCCCACGAGTTGTCGTGGAACACCAGATGCGTGCCCGCGTCCGCCACCACCATCTGCACCGGCATCGTCAGGTACAGCGGATCGACCCCCGGCCCGAAGCCCCCCTTCGGGTCCGTGTTCCACAACCGGTACACCCCGTCCCGCAGCCGCGGCCCCCCAGCCCGGCCGCCCAGCCCGAAGAACCGCGCGTCCGCCGGCACCTCGCTCCGCTGCAGCCACCGCGCCGCACCCATCCGCGGATCCACCGGCTCCCACCACCGCGGCGGCGCCTCCCGCCGCAGCACCGCCCCGCCCGGCGTACGCACCTCCAGCGCCCCGTGCCGCGACACCGCCACCGTCACCCGCTCCGACACCACCCGCCAGCCGCCCCCGGTGTCCGGCTCCAGCACGGCCCGCGGATCCGGCTCGGGCCCCTCGCCCACCACCGCGTACGACGGAGTCGGCCCGGCCCCGTCCCAGCTCCAGAACACCGCGCCGCCCACCATCACCCGTACCAGCAGCTCGGAGCGCGCGAACCGCAGCACGCCCCCGCCCGGCCGGGCCTCCGTACCGGTCATCAGCCCCGGCACGCGCGCCCGCTCCGCGCCCCGGCGCGGAAGCCCCACCGCATCCGAGCGCCGGTGGCGCCAGGCCGAGCGCCAGGCGCGCCGACCGCGCTCCGTACCGACGTCTTTCACCGCACGTACCAGATCACGACCGTTCATGCCGATCACCCTGCCACCGGCCCCCCGCCCAGGGGACGGCGTTCAACTGCCGTTCACCCGCCGGCGGCACCCCGGCGCCGATCACCCGACCCGCCAGGACAGCCCTGGTGCAGCGGACGATCACATGGCATGGTCCCTGTGAGCCGCCGCGCCCACACCCCCGCGCGACGGCACCGTACGCACACGAAGCGCGAGCCGCAGACTTGACCGGGAGCCGACCCATGACCTCAGCCACGCAGCCGGAACCCCTCTGGGCGCCGGGCCCCGACCGGATCGCCGCGGCCCGGATCACCGCCTTCCAGGCCTGGGCCGCCGAGCGCCACGGAGCCCCCGCCGACGGCGGCTACCCCGCCCTGCACCGCTGGTCCGTCGACGCGCTCGACACCTTCTGGCAGGCCGTCGCCGAATGGTTCGACGTCCGCTTCACCACCCCGTACGAGTCCGTCCTCGCCGACCGGTCCATGCCCGGCGCCCAGTGGTTCACCGGAGCCACCCTCAACTACGCCGAGCACGCCCTGCGTGCCGCAGAAGACCCGGCCCGCGCGGAAGAACCCGCCCTCCTGTATGTGGACGAGACCCACGAGGTCGTCCCCGTCGGCTGGGCCGAGCTCCGCCGCCAGGTCGGCTCGCTCGCCGCCGAACTGCGCGCCCTCGGCGTACGCCCCGGCGACCGCGTCAGCGGCTACCTCCCCAACATCCCCGAGGCCGCCGTCGCCCTCCTCGCCACCGCCGCCGTCGGCGGGGTCTGGACCTCCTGCGCCCCCGACTTCGGCGCCCGCAGCGTCCTCGACCGCTTCCAGCAGGTCGAGCCCGTCGTCCTGTTCACCGTCGACGGCTACCGCTACGGCGGCAAGCAGCACGACCGCCGCGACACCGTCGCCGAACTCCGCGCCGACCTGCCCTCCCTGCGCGCCGTCGTCCACATCCCGCTCCTGGGCACGCCCGCCCCCGAAGGCGCCCTCGACTGGTCCGCCCTCACCTCCGGCGACACCGAGCCCGTCTTCGAACCGGTCCCCTTCGACCACCCCCTCTGGGTGCTCTACTCCTCCGGTACGACCGGCCTCCCCAAGGCCATCGTCCAGTCCCAGGGCGGCATCCTCCTCGAACACCTCAAGCAGCTCGGCCTGCACTGCGACCTCGGCCCCGAGGACCGGTTCTTCTGGTACACCTCCACCGGCTGGATGATGTGGAACTTCCTCGTCTCCGGCCTGCTCACCGGCACGACCGTCGTCCTCTACGACGGCAGCCCCGGCTACCCCGACACCGGCGCCCAGTGGCGCATCGCCGAGCGGACGAAGGCCACCCTCTACGGCACCTCCGCCGCCTACGTCATGGCCTGCCGCAAGGCCGAGGTCCACCCGTCCCGCGACTTCGACCTCTCCGCCGTGAAGTGCGTCGCCACCACCGGCTCCCCGCTCCCGCCCGACGGCTTCCGCTGGCTCCACGACGAGGTCGCCGAAGACCTCTGGATCGCCTCCGTCAGCGGCGGCACCGACGTGTGCAGCTGCTTCGCGGGCGCCGTCCCCACCCTCCCGGTCCACATCGGCGAACTCCAGGCCGCCTGCCTCGGCACGGACCTCCAGGCCTGGGACCCCTCCGGGAAGCCCGTCACCGGCGAGGTCGGCGAGCTCGTCGTCACCAACCCCATGCCGTCCATGCCGATCCACTTCTGGAACGACCCCGACGGCAGCCGCTACCACGACAGCTACTTCGAGATGTTCCCCGGCGTCTGGCGCCACGGTGACTGGATCACCCTCACCGACCACGGCTCGGTCGTCATCCACGGCCGCTCCGACTCCACCCTCAACCGCCAGGGCGTCCGGATGGGCTCCGCCGACATCTACGAGGCCGTCGAACGCCTCCCCGAGATCAAGGAATCCCTGGTCATCGGCCTGGAAGAGCCGAACGGCGGCTACTGGATGCCGCTCTTCGTCCACCTCGCCCCCGGCGCGACCCTCGACGACGACCTGCGCGCACGCATCAAGGCGACGATCCGCGAGGAACTCTCCCCGCGTCACGTCCCCGACGAGATCATCGAGGTCCCCGGCATCCCCCACACCCTCACCGGCAAGCGCATCGAGGTCCCGGTCAAGCGCCTCCTCCAGGGCACCCCCCTGGCCAAGGCGGTCAACCCGGGCTCCGTCGACAACCTCGACCTCCTCCCCTTCTACGAGGAGCTGGCCCGCACCCGCGGCTGAGGTCACTGTCAGTGGCGATGGCTACTCTGAGTGAGCAAGTGATTGCGACACTCAGGGGGAGCCATGCCACGCAAGAACGACACCGGTACGCCCACGGGCAAGCACCGGACACGCACCACCGACCGGCGCCGCCTGCTGCGCCGCGAGGTCCCCGGCACCATGGGCCTGCTGGCCGACGCCGGGGACTTCGCGGCCATGTGCGGCTACCGCAGCTTCAGCTTCGACGACCACACCGACTACGCCGACTACCTCCACCACGTGGACGGCCTGCTCAGGTCCCGCGCGGCCCAGGGCATCCACACCACCGTCGCCCTCTTCGATCCCGAGGAGTACGCCGACTTCTGCGGGGAAGCCGGCCTCGACCCGGACACCGCCGAAACCCGCGCCCGCTTCACCGCCGAGCTGGCCGGCACAGGCGCCCTCCTGCCCTACACCGGCCAGCCCATCGACGAGCTCGTCCCCCTCCTCGTGGACGAGGCCGTCCGCCAGGCCACCTGGGAATACGCCACCGGCGTCCTGGCCGAGGTCGGCCACTGCGCGGACTGCGGCGAGGACATCGGCCACGCCTCCTTCGACCGTGCCGCCGACGCGCTCAAACGCCTCGTCGCCGGCGCCGGTCCCGGCCACCACCACTTCGTCTGCAGCGTCCCGACCGACGCACAGCAACTCGTCGCAGTCCTGCACGCCGACACCACCGACGACCCGGACACCCCGCCCCGCATCGAAAGCCGGGAAGGCCTCGGCTTCGTGACGGTCCTCGCCGCGGGACTCGCCCTCGGCGGCACCGGAGGACTGGTGGTCCGCACGACCGGTGAGGACCACCGGGACCGGGTCCACGGCTGGCGCCTGGACCGCGGCCGGCTCACCGCCCTGTCGGCTGCGGCCGTCTTCAACGCCTACTGCACCGACGCCGACACCGGAGACCCCGTCGCCCCCGAATCGGGCGTCGAATACTGCCCGGGGTACGAGGTCGACGCACCCGGACCGCACCACTGACCGGTCCGGAACCGACCGAGGGGCCCTCGCCACAAGCGAAGGCCCCTCGACACCACACGACACCAGACGGCTACTCGCCGGACAGCACCGCCTGCGCGGCGACCCGCGCCTCCTCGGCGCTGTCCGCCGCACGAGCCGCCGCCGCGGCACGCTCGCACTGGGCCAGCGTGTACTTGGCGAGCGTCGCCCGCACATAAGGAATCGAAGCGGCACCCATCGAAAGAGAGGTGACACCCAGACCGGTCAGCACACAGGCCAGCAGCGGATCGGAAGCGGCCTCGCCACAGACACCGCAGCTCTTGCCCTCCGCCTTGGCGGCATCCGCCGACATCGCGATCAGATCGAGCAGCGCCGGCTGCCACGGGTCCTGGAGCCGGGAGACGGCGCCGACCTGACGGTCGGCGGCGAAGGCGTACTGGGCCAGGTCGTTCGTGCCCAGCGACAGGAACTCGACTTCCTGGAGGATCGAGCGCGCCCGCAGGGCGGCGGAGGGGATCTCGACCATCGCGCCGAACTTCGCCTTCAGACCGGCCTCCCGGCAGGCGTCCGCGAAGGCCTTCGCGTCGATCCGGTCGGCGACCATCGGGGCCATGACCTCGAGGTAGACCGGCAGCCCCTCGGCCGCCTTGGCCAGCGCGGTGAGCTGCGTACGCAACACGTCCGGGTGGTCCAGCAGCGAGCGCAGCCCGCGCACCCCCAGCGCCGGGTTGGGCTCGTCGCCCGGCGTCAGGAAGTCCAGCGGCTTGTCGGCACCGGCATCGAGCACCCGCACCACGACACGACCCTCGGGGAAGGCCTCCAGCACCTTGCGGTAGGAGTCGACCTGCTTCTCCTCCGACGGCGCCTTCTTGCTGTCGTCCAGGAACAGGAACTCGGTGCGGAACAGACCCACGCCCTCGGCCCCGGCCTCGACGGCCGCCGGCACGTCCGCGGGACCGCCCACATTGGCCAGCAGCGGCACCTTGTGACCGTCGGACGTCGCACCCGGACCGGACGACGCGGCCAGAGCCGCCCTGCGCTCGGCGGCCGAAGCCTCCAACTCCGCCCGCTTCTGCGGCGACGGGTCCACGAACAGGTCACCCGTGCTGCCGTCCACCGCGATCACGGTGCCCTCCGCGATCTCACCGGCACCCGGCAGCGCCACGATCGCCGGCACGCCCAGCGCCCGCGCGAGGATCGCGCTGTGGCTGGTCGGCCCGCCCTCCTCGGTCACGAACCCGAGCACGAGCGCCGGGTCGAGCAGCGCCGTGTCGGCGGGAGCCAGGTCCCGCGCGATCAGCACGTACGGCTCGTCGCTGTCGGGCACACCCGGCATCGGCACGCCCAGCAGCCGCGCGACGATGCGGTTGCGCACGTCGTCCAGGTCGGCCACCCGGCCGGCCATGTACTCCCCGGCCCCTGCGAGCAGGTCGCGGTACGCGGCGAACGCGTCGTACACGCCGCGCTCCGCGGTACTGCCGACGGCGATCCGCCGGTCGACGTCCGCCATCAGCTCGGGGTCCTCGGCGATCATCGCCTGGGCCTCGAGCACGTGCTGGGCCTCGCCACCGGCCAGCTGGCCACGCGCGATCAGATCGGCCGCCACGGCACTCACGGCCTGACGGGCGCGCCCCTGTTCGCGCGCCGCCTCGTCCGCGGTGATCTGCCTGGCCGGCGGTTCCAGAACCGCCGTGCCCATGTGCCGCACCTCGCCGATCGCCACCCCGTGGCTCACGCCGACGCCTCGCAGCGTTGTCTCCATTTCACCCGTCTCCGGTAGAGCGGCGGGCCGAGCCGCCGCGGTGGATATACGACTCGCCCGTACAGGCGGACGTGTCACTGCCAGCTGAACAGAGCGTCGTCAGCCTTCACGTCGCCGGATTCGACGACGTTGGAGAGGGACTTGGCCGTCGCTTCCAGTGCCACGACCGGGCAGATCGGCGACTTGCCGGCTTCCTCGACGGCAGCGGGGTTCCAGCGGATGACGGCCTGGCCGCGGGTCACGGTGTCGCCCTTGTTGACGAGGAGCTCGAAGCCCTCGCCGTTGAGCTGAACCGTGTCGATCCCGAGGTGCGTGAGTACACCGTGACCCTCGCCGTCGACGACGACGTACGCGTGCGGGTGCAGGGAGACGACCACACCATCGACGGGGGACACCGCCTCCGACGGCTCGCGGACGGGATCAATGGCGGTGCCAGGTCCCACCATGGCGCCGGAGAACACCGGATCGGGCACTGCCGCGAGTCCGATGGCACGCCCGGCAAGTGGGGACGTCACGCTGGTCATGGGGGCCTCCCAGGGGTGGGGCTCATCGTGTCGCCGTCACTACCTGTCGCGAACGGCGTACTCTTCAGAAGGATATGGCACTAGATGTTCGGGTTCGCCCGATGTAGGTCCTGATCCGGGCGCCTCCGTTGGCACGGAGACTAGTGGACTAGACCGGTGGACTAGACCATACGCCTGAATCGATTTGCTTGGGCACCCCCAGAGCTGTACTGTCGTGACTCCCGCCAGGACGCCTCGTGTGAACTTCTCGCGAACGGCTGATGGACGGGACTCCTCCTCTTCAGTGAAGATCTTTATCCCACCCCTCTTTCCGTATGCCTTTTCGGTAATTCGGCGAGTGGTCAGGGAGAGGGAAAACCACTGATAGAGTCGGAGCCGCCGGAAAGGGAAACGCGAGAGCGAAAACCTGGAAAGCGCCGAGGAAGTCGGACACGAAAGAGTCTGATAGAGTCGGAAATGCAAGAACAGAACGAAAGCCCGGAGGAAAGCCCGAGAGGGTGAGTACAAAGGAAGCGTCCGTTCCTTGAGAACTCAACAGCGTGCCAAAAATCAACGCCAGAAGTTGATACCCCGTCCACTTCGGTGGATGAGGTTCCTTTGAAAAAGACCTGTGAGGTCGCCTTCGGGTGATGCTTGCAGGCAACAACACAGCGAGGACGTTGTGGCGCGTCGGTCATATTCCGACATGATGCGCCCGCTCTAAGTGATGTGTGC